>CAWVZP010000093.1:0-11108 GCA_963934675.1 uncultured Gammaproteobacteria bacterium
TCGCCTCATTCGATCAAAAAAATTAACTCAAAATGACTTTCCCTCGCTACGATTAACTAAATCCGACAAACTCCTAGGTTAACAACCTATTTCAAGTAATGGATCTAATGACCTTGCGCAAGATATTTTTTTGCGCCTTGGAAAAAAGTTTCACTCAACACCCTACTGCACCTATGGCGCTATGAACAAACTCTAAGCAGGTGCTTTATCGATAGTCCTACTCGCTTATTGCAAATGCCGGTTTAGTTTATCGGGTAAGCCTGTTTACTTTCTAAAGAGGCCCTAATTATCTAACTGATGCGAAAAATGATTTCGCCAAATGTCTTCATTAGGCCACTTTTAGGCGATTTGCGTCCAAACGTGCATCGACCACGGAAACGGTTCGGTCGACCGCATCGGACTGTCTATTTTGACCGGCGGCAATTGACTGCACCAACTGATCAAGACGTTCGATGTTGGTTGCACCGTTCGCCAACGCGCGGGCTGCTGAAGACGGGTTCACCAATGACAATGTAGCATTGGCGTACTTTTCAAACGGCACTAGGTCGTCTGGATTCGCCCCGAGAGAAACAGACAAATCAAATACCCAACTATAAACGGAACGAGATTCTTCAATATCTGCATGCACCGAGTCCTTGATCGATTGCATGCCATCTTTTAGCACGCAGCGATAGTTGCCTGCCAGTAACATGCTCCATTTTGCCAACGGTACAAACACAGAGTCGTGTACCCTGAGCTTGACCGGTAATTCCACTTCACCATCACCCGTGTTAAAGCGAATAGCATCGATGTCGGCCTCTAATTGTTTAAGGATCGCGGTATGCGCATCTGATTCAAACCGAGCTACCTTGAAATTGGTCGGCAGTCCGACCTGAAGCAAATTAATCTGATCAGTTGACGGTCTAAAAGCCTGCGGATCCGGGCTAGCCAATGTCATCAGTGCGGGATCCAAATTGTCCCAAACCGAAGAATCTGTATAGCTGCCTTTAAGTGCATCTACGTCAAGGCCTGGAATGCGCCTCAAATAAGGCATTGGTGGCATGTTCATAATCGACATCACAGGAACAGCGGCAGCGGCCACAGCGTTTAATAGTTCGTGCACCTCTGCGGCACGATATTGGGGTTCCTGCATCGCCAATACAATCAGATCGTAATCGGCAGGGTTAACCGCACTAGGAACATCCGCAGACAGTGTGCCCAGCATGTCTCGAGAATCGAGTTCTATAGGTTCGGGCATACCACGAACCGGTAAACGGACTATAGCCCCCTCTTCGTTGATAATTTTTGCCTCTTCGGCTAGGCATACAAGCTTGACCGTATGTCCGGCCAAGGTAAGTTTTATGCCCAATAGTGAACCGTACGAAGCGCCAAGAATCAGAATTTTATAAGTGATTGAAATGCTATTTACTCCCTAGATAACGAATTTGAATGGTTTGGAATCAGTGTTTGGCCTGAAACCAGAAAACTAATAATCATCCAATAAATAATTGGTCAGACCAATTTAACAAATTTATGATGGCAAAGCCAATAGAAATTTTATCCAATATTATTTGAGCCGAAAGGAGGTTTGATTCGTAAATAATCAGCAATCATCCTAACATTCAAGACATTTCTTATCATAAAGCGCCTTTAGGGCTTCGTTGGCACTTACTTTATATTCCGACATGTTGATAAATACCACCTATCAGGCGGCGGTTTCTGCACCTTCCATTGAGCGAAAACAACTTGATAGTGCCTTTGAAGAACTGTGAAGATATTTTTCAAATACAGCACGAGACATATAAAGGTTCTCTCGCAGGCCCATAATTTCTTCAGGGAAGACCAAAACCTATTATTTCTGAACAAAACAAGAAATTGAAGCAAGTGAAGTAGCGAGTCAATATGGCCACCCCCAAAAGCTTAAGTAAGCTTCAAAAAATTGCCTATTCACTCGTTTTAACGCCAAATCTGAAGCAGCAGAAGGTCAAATAATTTCTGCGGATGTCGGCCACACCGCTTACCAGATTTAGCTATCAGTTCAACTGATCACTTCACTGATTTGCGCAACGCACTTGAGACTTTCTTTTGCCAAAAATAATTTACTACAGACTTAAAGCACAATCATAAAAGACCATGGCTTCAGTAGAATTTCAAATCAATCTGCCCGTAACTATAATGGCCGCACAGCACTTGCTATGGGAGGGGGCTTTTTGTTTGAATAAGAATTAGGTGATGAACGACGAAGGCCTCGCTGGCTCCGTCTTTCATTCGGGTAAGGTCGACGTTGCCGCCAACGCCTATACGGATAAACACTTTAACAAAGCGGTTGAACTGCTTTGCACACCTAGCGCACCGCTAAAAACGACGTGATTAGGGTTGCTCGGTTGTTGAACAAGGCTAGCAGCCCTTTCAATGATGCGGTGGGTTACTCCGATGATGATATCAAGCTGTATTGCGGCATGGAGTGGGACCGGCCATTCCAGACGTTTGAAAAAGCAATCAAAGCCAATTCGGTTGACCCGCTGCCAATGGCTATCTGGTCCGCTACACTGACATGAAGGCACCCTCCCGTAGGATGACTGGGATGGCGTGAACGTAATGACGTCTAAATAATTTTCGGAATATAATGAAAAGGGCACCTTAATAATTGAAAGGCTACCAATTAATCGACAACAATGACTACAACAAAGCCAACCGTTTGAATAGCTTTACGCCTCATAATTCGCTAAGAAGCGACGAACCCTCAAAAGACGATCTAACTCGCAATAACTAAACGATAGTGAACGAGTTCTTTTCGAATTATTATTGCCTCTAAAACTTCTTTTGGTTTATTACTGAAAGCTTCAGATCTTTTCATGCCATAAAATATATACCGTGGAACTTATGGCATGAACAATATATTGTAAGTTTGACCAAACTTTTATGAATAACGAGATAAATTTTATTTCGTACAAACACCTCACTTTTTATCAGAACTATTCTTGATTTTATTTAAGGAAACAGTGGATCTTCTGACAGGCTAGAAGTTTCAAAAGTAAGGGGCTCAGCTATTTCCGTGATGACCTTCATTAATTTCATGTACAGTTCTTGTAATAATTGAATACTCAACTATGCTTAAATTCCGATTTGCCGTAACTAGTATTTTCAGGTTTTTCTTAAATATGCATGAACAAACAAATGGTCACGACTTGCTTTTAGAAAATAAAAACCTTCGCGAAGAACTCCACAGTACTACTCAAACTAAAAATGAACTCTTAATCTCCCAGCAACAACTCGATGCCATATTAGATAATGCCCCAGTAGAAGTATGTTTGAAGGATAGAAAAGGACGCTATATTCGGGTCAATAAGCAATATGAGAAGATACGTGGCGTTAAAAATGAAGAGCTGGTGGGATTACTACCTGCCGATATCTTTGACTCTAATGTGTCCACTACTAAACGAGACCATGATCTATCTATCCTAAATTCTGGCAAAGCCGAACTACGAGAAGAAAAAATCCGCTTTGCTAGTGATAAACAGTCACGCACCTTATTAACCTCAAAGTTCCCCGTCTTCAATGCCGATGGAGAGGTCGATGGCCTTGGTGCAATAGTGACTGATGTCACCGCAAATTTAGCCACTAAAGAAAAGTTGCGGAAAAGCAACGTGCTGTTTAGTCAGGCGGAATCAATGGGGAACATCGGGCACTGGAGTTGGGATTTAGTGGCAGACAAATTAATTTCATGCTCTCCGGAGTTTGCACGAATATTTGGTATGACCGTACCTGAAGCACTTAACTATTTTATTAGCACTGAAGCAAAAGTGAATCTAATTCACTCAGACGATAAGGAATATTTTAGGCAATGCAAACTTGATACTAAAGGCTTACCCGCTAAGTCAGGTATTGAGTACCGGATAATAACCGCCTTGGGCGATACTCGTCACGTCCATACATTTAATGAGATTGTGCTTGATAACGAGGGCGCACCAACACAGTCATTCGGCACCGTTCAGGACATCACAGATCGAAAAAAATCGGTTTTATGGGATAAATCTCGGAATCACGTATTGGAGCTAATTGCGAATGACGAATCATTGCCGTTAATTTTAGAATCAATTGTTCGTGTTATTGAACAGGAAGACAAGTCCATGTTGTGCAGTATTTTATTACTAGACGATTCTGGCAAGCACCTACTGGTCGGCGCAGCACCCAGTCTCCCTGAATTTTACAATAACGCAATTGATGGCATAGACATTAGCATGGGGCATGGTTCCTGTGGAACCGCAGCTTTTATTAATGAGCGCATCATTGTTGAAGATATTCAAACTCATCCTCACTGGGCGCCCTATAAAAAACTGGCAAGGAAAGCAAAATTAGCCGCCTGTTGGTCAGAACCCATACGAGCTACAAATGGAGACGTGCTTGGCACTTTCGCCATTTATCACAACAAAGCACATTACCCGACAGAAGCTAATTTTATGGCGCTTGCACAAACAGCCGATTTAGCCAGTATTGCCATTGAAAAAAAACAAGCCGCATTGAAACTCAAGTCTAGTGAAAATCGGTTGCGCCTAGCGCTGGCGGTAACCAAACACGCCTGGTTCGATCTAAATGTTCAAACAGGGGAGGTCCTCACTAGTCCAGAGTACTCTATTCTACTGGGCTATGATTCATCTAAATTTCGTAGTGACTTACAGGGATGGCAAGACAGCCTGCACCCTGATGACCATAATCGTGTGATGGCCACTTATCGAGAATGTCTAAGTCAATGTAGTGAATTTTCTATTGATTATCGTCGAAGTGCAAAATCTGGGGGGTGGCTCTGGTTCAATACTACGGGTGAAATTACCGAGTGGAGTTCGTCGCAACAACCCTTAAGAATGATTGGAATTCATGCCGACATTACCGAACGTAAGCAAGCCGAAGATAAGCTCGAACGTATGGCTCATTATGACTTACTGACTGACCTACCTAACCGCGTATTACTGGCCGACCGTTTAAGCCAAGCCATGGTTCAGTGTCAACAACGGAATCAATCATTAGCCGTCGCCTATTTGGACCTGGACGGTTTCAAGGCGGTCAATGACACCCATGGACATGCTGCAGGAGACCAACTACTTGTTGTTGTGTCACAGCGCATGAAAGCAGCTTTACAGGAAGGTGACACGCTGGCCCGTATTGGCGGTGATGAATTTATTGTTGTACTGACCAACTTAGACAGTATTAAAGATAGCAAACAGGTATTAGATCGGCTATTAAAAGCTGTTTCTGATCCTGTCAAAGTGGATCATGCCGTCATGCGAGTATCAGCCAGTATTGGTGTCACCCTTTATCCACAAGATGGCGCAAATGCAGACCAGCTTACGCGGCACGCAGATCAAGCTATGTATATCGCCAAGCAAGCCGGCAAGAATCGTTATCACTTATTTGATGCTGACCATAATAATGCTATCAATATTCAGCGAAAACAAATAGACGCGATTCGTTCCGCTCTGAAGCGACGTGAATTTTTTCTGCACTACCAGCCCAAGGTTAATATGTTCACTGGTGACGTGATAGGTGTCGAAGCTTTAATCCGCTGGCAGCATCCTGATCGTGGTTTAGTCCAGCCTCTCGAGTTTTTACCCATTATAGAAGGTCATGCTTTTAGCCTGGAAGTGGGTGAATGGGTCATAGGCACGGCATTGGCGCAAATTAACCAATGGCAAAGTATGGCAATAAACCTACCGATCAGTGTCAACATTAGCGCCTATCAATTACAACAAGATAACTTCCCTACTCGCTTAGCCACATTGTTGGCGGCCCATCCTGAAGTAGACCCGTGCAGCTTAGAGTTGGAAATACTTGAAACCAGTGAATTAAGTGACATCAACCGAGTATCCGCCACCATGGATGCATGCCACGCGCTAGGCGTCCGGTTTGCCTTAGATGACTTTGGTACTGGATATTCATCACTCACGCATCTCAGGCGCCTGCCAGCCTACTTAATCAAAGTTGACCAAAGCTTCGTACGTGACATGTTGGTTGATGACGACGATTTAGCCATTATTGAGGGTGTAGTTGCCCTAGCAAAAACATTCAGGCGTGAAGTGATTGCCGAGGGTGTCGAGACAATTGCTCATGGTGAAGCGCTATTGCGATTAGGTTGTAATTTGGCGCAGGGTTATGGCATTGCTCGACCCATGCCTGCCAGTAATATTCCACAATGGTTATCCAGCTGGAAAGTTGATGATGCTTGGCAAGAGCCAAACATTATTTTCAGTTAACCAACCTTCCCACTAAATTTAATCGAGCGCACCCTGATTTTGATCATTGACGGAGTCACTGAAATTTCCAACAGGTTAAAAGAAAGTTGAATAACGTATCGGAACTATTTAACTACAATATACCGTTAACCACTTAGCATCGAATATCAAGAAAGAAAGGATACACCTCAACCATTGAAGACTACGATGACCCTGTTCAAAAAACAATTTGTCGCCGTTGAAAACACGCCGTATGACTATGTTGTTACCCGCGGTGAATGACAGATGCAATCCAATATTTATAAACAAAAAGGGTTATTTTGGTTGCTAATAATAAATGCCAAAACCAAACAGTGGCTATAAATCAGGCTCTCTTAAACAGGAGACGTTATTCGCCAATAGACAGGCATACCTAGTCTTTAATAATCAGTCGTGTGACGCTGATAGTTTGGATGGTCTCGAAAATAATCACTCGCTTGTTGAATGCTACTGAGCATTTGTAATTTATCTTTACCCAGCACGCCCTTCAAAACCAAATGGTTGGACACATGATCGCTCCGGAAAATTGTTTTTTCGAGATGAGTCGCTTGAATAAACTGTTCCATTTCAGTGCATAACTCGAGGATTGATAACTCGGTAAATTGCCCACCATAACCATTAATCACTTTTTCCTGGCCACGCTCAAAGGTCAGCACTAGCGTCGCCAAGTAATTCGGCTGCACCAGGTTAACCAGACGCGCAGATTCCATCGCATGCTGTTCACTATAAGTTTTACCGCCAATACCATTAATCACCATGACTGATGATTTAATTCCGGCCTCATGGGCTTTAATGACCGCACTGGCAGTGGAGTCAAACGTTTCGCCTTTATCGATACGGCGTAAAATTTCGTTGTCGCCACTTTCGGCGCCGACATAAATTAACTTTAAACCAAGTGCTTCGAGTTCGATCAGGTCATCGACTGATTTATTTTTCAGGTTTGAGGGTAAACAATAAGACGATACGCGTGATACCGAAGGGAGCCAAGTTTGAATCGCCTGCAGAATCGTCTTCAAACGTCGCATTGATAAGACCAACGCATCACCATCGGCAAGGAAGATACGTCGAGGTTGCAGACCTGATTCACCACAACGCTGAATTTCATTGATCAGCTCGGCTTCATCTCGAAGACGAAATTTCTTTTGCTCATCGGTATACATTTCGCAATAAGTGCATCGGTTCCAGCTACAACCATTGGTCACTTGAAAAATAAGCGAACTGCCTTCACTGGGAGGCCGGAATACAGGCTGAATATGCTGCACCGGCGGTTGGACGTAGAATGGACTAAGCATGGGAATTCCAATTAGCTTGGTTTCAAGTAATGAGCTTTAGAAACAATACTGGCGCGAAACCAGAATTAAATCAAACTGGTGCAATGATTACACTGCTGGTTAATCTTTTAGATTAGCTCTTCGCTAAAGGTGAGCGCGAATAAAGCCTGAGTGGTAGCAAAGAGTAACTCGGCAACCCTGAAGAGCAAATGCTGTTTATAATGGTCATCCACCTTATAAGAAAACACCACCTGTCGCCCTATTTGAATGGTGCTTTGTTTCAAAAGTTAATCGAACTGCTCATTGAGTAACTGAGTCATGTGTTGGAGCGGCACTAGATCAGTAGCCTCCTGATGGGCTTGAGCCATTAGCTCGTCCTATGCGCCGCCATCCAGCAAACATGGCTGTGCTAATAACTGACGCACGGCATCAAGCTTTGAAACGTGTTACAAACTCAGCTCGATTCCCTTCAATCAACAAATAACCGCAGGGTATGCTGACTTTCTGTTAATGGGTTCGGTTGTAGTAGTTTTGTTAATATGGCTTTGTATTTTATAAGGTGCCTACTTTATTTGATTTTTTTAGACTATGAGATACGTTTAATAATAGCGACAATTTAATCATAATTTGGTCTATCAAGTCTTTTATTGATTCACTGCTTTGTTCATAGTTTTTATTCATCACAAGTTAGTCTTTAATTGCATATGGCTCGGGAGTATGCAAAATCGGGGCATGCTTTCATGACATGAATCGAATGACCTTAACCGAATTACGCTATATCGTCGCCGTCTCTCAAAAAAATCACTTTGGCCTGGCATCTCAGGCCTGCTTTGTAAGCCAGCCAACGCTCAGCATTGCGATCAAAAAACTAGAGGGTGAACTCGGTGTTCGCCTATTTGAACGTAGCTCGAAAAACGAAATACGGATCACAGAAATTGGCCAACAAGTGATCGATCAAGCACATATTGTGCTGCAAGAGACGCGGATTCTAAGCGAAATAGCACAACAGGGTAAAGACCCGTTGTCGGGCACGTTTAAACTCGGTGTTATTTACACGATTGGCCCTTACCTTCTGCCAAGCCTTATCCCAAAGCTAAAAAAGCTTGCACCGAATTTGAAATTAATCATTGAAGAAAACTTTACCATCAACCTCTATCAGTCACTGAAACAGGGCGTATTGGATGCCATCATCATTTCCTACCCATTTGCAGAACCCGGCATCGAGACTGTGCCTTTGTATGAAGAGCCTTTCGTCGTCGCGTTACCTCGTGATCACGCTTGGAACAAACGCAAGGAAATTCCACCTGAGGACCTCGCTCAGGAGGATTTGATGTTGCTCGGCGCAGGGCATTGCTTTCGTGACCAGGTGATTAACGCCTGTCCTAACTGTATGCTGGGTAATAGCGAAATCACACGTAGCCTAGAAGGTGGGTCACTTGAAACAATCCGACATATGGTGGCTGCTGGCACGGGTATTACGGTATTACCACAAACCAGTATTTTGCACAGCTATCATGATGATGAACGGTTGATTGATTTCAAACCATTTAAGGCACCTGCCCCGAGTCGCACAGTCGCCATTGCCTGGCGCAAGCATTATCCGCGCAAGGAAACGATTGCGACTATACGAGAGACAATTCAAGCCAGCCCACTTAACGGTGTTGAAATTCTAAGGTAAAAAGCCAAACTATGAGCAATTCAAACATAAATAACCCGGCTCCCGAACTCAGCCTTCAGCAGGAACACGAACAAGACCTTGAGCTGATTCGAGGCAAACTGATATCCGAGACAGCCACAATGCCCTGGACCGAATTACAGCGTTTCTTCGCTAACGGCAGCACTTTAGTTGTTTCGCCTGAGCTAGATTTAATCGACGTTGCTTTTGCATTCCAGCGAGATCTTGCCGATAAGGTAAAGCCTTGGCTCGATCAAGCATTGGTAGCACCTGTCAGTACTGACCAGGCCAAAGCGTGGTTTAAACAAGATAGTCTTTTATGGACAGTGGTTGTGAAACCCTGGGTACTACTTCAACTTCCTAAATGAGTATGGAATTGATTCCTTGTCCATTGACTGAACCCTTGATGTTCATTTAATATTGATTTGATGCGATGATAAACTAAAGACCAAAAGGACCTCTGTAAAATGGCTGCTTTATTAAGGTCCTTCTAAGAAACTGAAGGAACCACAAAGAAATTGAATCATGAATAGTATTAAAGACCATATTAGAGAATTAGAAGATAAATTGTTACATTCTGATGTTCAGGAAAACCCAGAAATAATCAATGAATTGTTAAGTGAAGAGTTTGAAGAAATTGGCAGCATTGGTAAAACTTCATCTAGAGAAGAAGTCATTTATTGGCTTCGTATGAAGGAAAAAAACAAACAATGGTCACTAGATGAGTTTCGAATTCGCGAGTTAGCGCCAAATTTAATTTTAGCCATTTACCAAACTAATAGTAAAGGAAGCAACCATAATGCTTCTAAAGGCTCAATTCGAAGTTCAATATGGAAATTGTGCAGTGGTAATTGGAAAATTATTTTTCATCAAGGAACCAAAATTACTTAATAATAAAGCAATAATTTATTATTAACGGCTTAAGTCGAGGAGAAGTACTGACAATTAAAGACTTTACACCTTAGAGACTCGGTTGGAAGTCGACTTCTTTGAGATAGGTATACGGTCTTTTATTTCACAGCGTTTAATTACTGAAAACGTTTACTATTTAGTTGTTGGAAGGTGTCTCAATATATGAAGAAACTTAAAGACGAAAAGGAACTGGTAAAGAAGGCAATTACGGAAGGAATGAAATATGGCGAAGACAGAGGTGTTGTTGAATTTGAAGCAACCGATTCTGCAACTGACAAGGTAGAATATATCTACCGATTACTGGTTCATGATAAATTAATTCAGCCAGTACCGCAGGATCAAATATCCCAGCTGACAATGAAGCATAAACTTGCTATCTGGGCATCAAAGTTGAAGTGAAATTAAAAGACCAAGATGAACCTAATCAAACAGGAGCTAAGCCTATGGCCGACGTTCTTTAGTTACCACAACAGCCTGTATTTAAGGACGTGCAAACACATTGATCGGGAATATTGAAATTTGATCTATCCTTCACACAACTGCTGATTGCTAATGCACATCGAATTTCACAATAGGCACCTTACCTTGGTGCGAGACTTATAACACTGTAGACAGTAAGCCATAGGCACTCAACAAGCCCGCCTAATAGTGCAGGGTTAATAGTACCTGCCCTAACTTTTAATGTAGAATTGTAATTCTTCAAGCGACCTACAGACTGAGTCCGACGTGACAAAAAAACCAGAACACACTTTTCGTATCCAGTTTCATAATAACAATCGTATTTATGAACTTTATGCACACGAAGTCGGCCAGGCACAAATGATGGGGTTTGTCGAAGTTGGCCAAATCATTTTCGGTGAGCATTCAAAAATTCTCATTGACCCCGCCGAAGAAAAGTTAAAAAGTGAGTTTGGCAACGTTAAGTATTCTTATATTCCTCATCACTCTGTCATTCGAATCGACGAAGTTGAGCAAAGCGGTAAAAATAGAATTCTGGATTCAGAA
>CAWVZP010000094.1:0-10966 GCA_963934675.1 uncultured Gammaproteobacteria bacterium
AGATGGAAGTTACCCTGATTTCACCAATCGCAATGGACGATGGACTACGCTTCGCAATTCGTGAAGGTGGCCGTACTGTTGGTGCGGGTGTTGTTGCTAAGATTCTCGCATAAGAAACTATTGAATAAACTGGATATATAGACATGGCCACTAATCAAACAATACGTATACGCCTTAAGGCTTTTGATCACCGTTTAATTGATCGTTCTGCAGCAGAAATTGTTGAGACTGCTAAACGTACGGGTGCTCGAGTTAAAGGGCCCATTCCATTGCCAACTCGTAAAGAGCGTTTTACTATATTGATATCGCCACACGTCAATAAGGATGCTCGCGATCAGTATGAAATTCGTACGCACAAGCGTTTAATGGATATTGTTGATCCTACAGACAAGACCGTTGACGCGTTGATGAAGCTCGATCTTGCATCTGGTGTTGATGTTCAAATTAAGCTTAACTAATCAGATTTATTCTGTTATAGTGCGCGCCCTCGCGACCTGAAGCAACTTTGCTGCAGGTCGCGACTTCCATAAAAGCTGTGTAAAACAGTAGTTTAGGTTTTAGATTGAGGTTAAAAATGTCTCTCGGATTAGTAGGACGTAAAGTTGGAATGACCCGGGTTTTTTCTGACGACGGTGTATCAACTCCAGTTACCGTTATAGAAGTAGAGCCCAACCGTGTTTCGCAGATTAAAACTGTAGAGACAGATGGTTATACCGCTGTTCAAGTTATTACAGGTACGCGCCGCGCTAGTCGAGTGACGAAGCCTTTGGCAGGTCATTATCGTAAAGCTGGTGTTGAGCCAGGTCGTGGTGCTTGGGAGTTTAGAGTTGATTCTGTCGATGGTATCGATCTTGGTTCTGAGATCCATGTTGATATTTTTAAGCAGGGTCAGGTCGTTGATGTTGCTGGTGTTAGTAAGGGTAAGGGGTTTCAGGGCGGAATTAAGCGTCATAATTTTACTATGCAGGATGCTACGCATGGTAACTCTATTTCGCATCGTTCAAACGGTTCGATTGGTCAGAACCAGACTCCGGGTCGAGTTTTCAAGGGGAAGAAGATGTCAGGGCATATGGGTGCTGAAAATGTTACCACTCAAAACCTTCAGATCGTAAGAATCGACGCAGAGCGTAATCTGGTCTTGATTCGCGGAGCGGTTCCTGGCGCTAAAAGCGGTGACGTGGTCATCCTTCCTGCGGTTAAGCAATAATAACCATATAGGTAGAGTAGATACGATAATGGACATAACCATTCATAATTCAAAGAAGACAGTGTCTGTATCGGACGCGACATTCGACGTTAGTTTTAACGAGCCATTGGTTCATCAGTTGGTCGTGTCTTATATGAGCGCAGCTCGTTCTGGCACTGTAGCCCAGAAAAACCGGGCTGCTGTTAGTGGCGGTGGTGCTAAGCCCTGGCGTCAAAAAGGGACGGGTCGTGCTCGTGCTGGTACCATTAGAAGTCCAATTTGGCGTTCTGGTGGTGTTACTTTTGCAGCTAGTCCTCGTGATTATACGAAAAAGCTGAATAAGAAAATGTATCGTGTTGGTATGCGCAGCTTGGTTTCTGAGCTTATTCGTCAGCAACGCGTGATTTTGATCGAAGAGTTGGGTGTTAGTGAAGCTAAAACAAAAGTCATGATAGCTAAGCTTGAAGAGTTGGGCGTGAGTAACGCGCTAATTCTGACTGACGGTCTTGATTCTGCTGTTTATCTTGCGGCACGTAATATTCCCCATATCCAAGTAATGGATATAGCAGTTGTTGATCCTTTGAGCCTAGTTCGCCAAGAGCATGTGGTTATTGATCAAGCTGCGTTGAAGAAACTCGAGGAGCGCTTGTCGTGAATGAACAAAGAATTTTTCAGGTACTGCTAGCACCGCATATTTCAGAGAAAGCTGCATTGCTTGGTGATGCATCTAATCAACATGTTTTTAAGGTTGCTACTGACGCGAAGAAAGGTGAGATTAAAATTGCTGTTGAGCAGTTGTTTAATGTCAAAGTTTCTGACGTTCGCACGCTGAACCAGAATGGTAAAGCGAAGCGTATGGGTCAGCGCTTAGGAAGTCGTAACAACTGGAAAAAAGCATATGTTTCACTTGAACAAGGTCATGAAATTGATCTTGCATCTATAGGCGCTTAGAACAATGGCATTGATTAAAGCAAAACCAACGTCGCCAGGTCGTCGTTTTGTTGTTTCGGTTAAAACACCGGGGCTTCATAAAGGCGGTCCTTTCCTAGCGCTGGTAGAAAAAAAATCAAAGACTGGTGGGCGTAATAACGCGGGCCGTATAACTACACGTCATATAGGCGGTGGTCATAAGCAGCGTTATCGTATTATTGATTTTAAACGAAATAAAGACGGTATTAGTGCGGTAGTAGAGCACCTAGAGTATGATCCAAATCGAACTGCTCACATTGCCTTGTTGAAATATTCGGATGGTGAGCGACGTTATATTATTGCTCCAAAGGGTATAGTAGTAGGGTCTGTTGTGCGTTCTGGTGATGATGCCGGCATTAAGCCTGGTAACTGTTTACCGTTGCGTAATATACCGGTTGGTTCTATTGTTCATTGTGTTGAAATGAAGCCAAGTAAGGGCGCTCAAATTGCTCGCTCAGCTGGTACTTCTGCTCAGTATGTGGCTCGCGATGGTTCTTATGTTTCTTTGCGTCTCCGTTCTGGTGAGATGAGAAAAGTATTAGCCGAATGTCGTGCTGTTATTGGTGAAGTTGGTAACGGAGAGCACAGTCTACGTTCTCTCGGTAAAGCTGGTGCATCTCGATGGAGGGGCGTACGTCCTACTGTTCGTGGTGTTGCAATGAACCCAGTTGATCATCCGCATGGTGGTGGTGAGGGTCGAACTTCAGGTGGTCGCCATCCCGTTTCTCCTTGGGGTACTCCGGCTAAAGGATTTAAAACACGTTCTAACAAGCGCACCGATAAGTTGATCGTGCGTAGACGGAATAAGAGGTAATTATTCATGCCACGTTCACTACGAAAAGGTCCGTTCATCGATCAGCATTTATTTAAGAAAGTGCTCGATGCGACAGCAACTAATAATAAGCGTCCGATCAAGACTTGGTCTAGGCGCTCAATGGTCATTCCCGAAATGGTTGGCTTAACTATCGCGATTCATAATGGTCGGCAGCATATTCCCGTGTTGATTAATGAGAATATGGTAGGTCACAAGTTAGGTGAATTTTCTTTAACTCGTACTTATCGTGGACATATTGTTGATAAGAAAGCGAAGGGTAGGTAGGCGTTATGCAAACTAGTGCAAAACATTGTCATGCAAAAATATCGGCTCAAAAATGTCGATTAGTGGCGGATCAAATTAGAGGGTTAGCAGTCGATAAAGCTATAACTACTCTGAATTTCAGTAATAAAAAAGCAGCTGAGCTTATTCGAAAAGTTCTCGAATCCGCTATAGCAAATGCTGAGCATAACGATGGTGCTGATATTGATGAGCTTAAAGTTTCATCTATATTTGTTGATCAAGGTCCCAGTGCAAAGCGCATGAGAGCGCGAGCTAAAGGCCGTGGTAACCGTATTTTAAAACGAACTAGTCACATTACTGTGACTGTTGCAGATAGTTAATAGAGGCACAGGCACAGATGGGACAAAAAGTACATCCAACGGGTTTTCGTCTCGGTATTTCTACCGATTGGACATCTAAGTGGTACGCAGATTCTGCGAAATTTGCTGACTTCCTTGAGGAAGATCTAAGAATTCGTCAATTTCTGCGTAAGAAATTGGCTCAGGCTTCTGTAAGCAGAATTCAAATTTCTCGACCATCCAAATCTGTATCGGTCACTATTCATTCTGGAAGGCCAGGTATTATTATTGGCAAGAAAGGTGAAGACATAGAGAAACTTCGCGTTGAGGTTGCCTCTATTGTTGAAGCTCATATTAATAATGTGAAAATTAATATAGAAGAAATTCGTAAGCCTGAGCTGGATGCTCAACTAGTTGCTGAAGGTGTTGCTTCTCAGTTAGAGCGCCGAGTTATGTTCCGTCGAGCTATGCGACGTTCTGTCACTAATGCTATGCGTATTGGTGCGGAAGGCATTAAGATTAATGTTTCCGGTCGTTTAAACGGTGCTGAGATCGCCCGCAACGAATGGTATCGTGAGGGTCGTGTGCCTCTTCATACGTTACGAGCTAACGTTGATTATGGATTTGCCGAAGCGCTTACTACCTACGGTATCTTGGGTGTAAAAGTTTGGATTTACAAAGGTGAGGTTTTTGACCTAGAAGCTAAAGACTCAAGTAAAGTCCGGAAATCAGGTAAGTAGAGATTAATTTATGTTACAGCCTAAAAGAACAAAATTTAGAAAGCAGTTTAAAGGTCGTAACCGTGGCCTAGCTTCAACTGGCAGTAAAGTCAGTTTTGGAGAGTTTGGTCTTAAAGCGATCGAGCGCGGAATGATTACTGCCCGTCAAATCGAAGCCGCTCGTCGTGCTATGACTCGTCATATCAAACGTGGTGGAAAAATTTGGATTCGAGTGTTTCCTGATGTGCCAGTGTCTAAGAAGCCGCTTGAAGTTCGTATGGGTAAAGGTAAAGGCAACGTTGAATTCTGGGTTTGTAAAATACAACCTGGTCGCGTTTTATATGAAATGGAAGGCGTTAACGAAGTAATAGCCCGCGAGGCTTTCAAGCTTGCTTCTGCAAAACTGCCATTTAAGACAACATTTGTTTCCAGGCAGGTTATGTAATGAAAGCATCTGAGTTACGTTCTAAAACTGAAAAAGAACTCCGTGACGAATTGACCGCTTTATTTCGCGAGCAGTTCAACTTGCGTATGCAAAGGGGTGTTAACCCAGAAGGGGTCCGTCCGAATCAGTTTAAAGAAGTTCGTCGTAATATTGCGCGAATTAAGACAGTAATGAGCGCCAATCGTAAGGGTGAGCAATCATGAGCGAAGTAATCGTGGATGATACAAAGTTGGATGAAGCTAGAGTCTTTAGAATTCAAACGGGTTCTGTTGTAAGTGACAAAATGAACAAGTCTGCAACTGTACTTATTGAGCGAAAAGTGAAGCATCCTATCTATGGAAAGTTCATGAGAAAATCGACCAAATTCCATATTCACGATGAGAATAATGATTGTGGTATTGGAGATACGGTTCAAATTTCGGAATGCCGTCCAATTTCTAAGACTAAGTCTTGGACATTGGTGAAAGTAGTTAATAAAGCAGCCAAATAGTCACGAGGCAGGAATAAGTCATGATACAGATGCAAACAGTTTTGAGTGCGGCGGACAATAGTGGTGCTCGTAGAATGCAATGCATTAAAGTTTTAGGTGGTTCTCATCGCCGTTATGCGGCTATTGGAGATATCATCAAGGTAAGTATCAAAGATGCGATCCCTCGCGGAAAAGTTAAGAAGGGTGAAGTTTACAACGCAGTGGTTGTAAGAACAGCTAATGGCGTTCGTCGTCCAGATGGATCTTTAATTCGTTTTGATGGAAATGCAGCGGTTATTTTAAATAACAATCTTCAGCCTATTGGAACGCGCATTTTTGGCCCAGTAACACGTGAGCTACGGGGAGAGAAGTTTATGAAGATTATTTCTCTTGCACCTGAAGTACTGTAACTCCTGTTTCATTGGATAGTTAGAATCAGACCTGAGAATTAGAGTGATGCAAAATATTAAGAAGGGTGACGAAGTCATCGTTATTGCCGGTCGTAGTAAAGGCAAACGGGGCAACGTACTAAAGAGACTCGACGAGAATCGTTTGTTAGTGGAAAGTGTTAACATGGTTAAGAAACATGTTAAAGGTAATCCGCGGTCAGGTGAAGCTGGCGGCATTGTTGAGAAAGAAGCGCCAATTCAGCAATCTAACGTTATGCTGTTTAATCCGGTTACTCAAAAGGGCGATCGGGTCGGTATAAAGACGTTGGATGACAATCGTAAAGTTCGTTACTTTAAATCGAACGGCGAAGTGGTCGATAGCTAGGATATTAATGATGACTAGATTAGAACAATTTTATCGCGATACTGTAACTAAAAGTTTGCAGGAACAGTTTTCTTACGGTTCCTCCATGCAGATTCCGCGAATTACCAAGATTTCTATTAATATGGGCGTTGGTGAAGGGTCGCAAGATAAGAAGGTTGTCGACTATGCTGTTAATGATTTGACTCTAATTGCTGGCCAAAAGCCGGTTATTACAATCGCTAAAAAAGCTATTGCTGGTTTCAAGCTCCGTGAAGGTATGCCCATCGGTTGTAAAGTAACTTTACGTCGTGACAACATGTGGGAATTTATGGATAGATTGGTAAATTTTACTATTCCACGAATTAGAGACTTTCGGGGTTTGAGTCCAAAATCGTTTGATGGGCGAGGTAATTATAACCTTGGTATTACTGAGCAGATTGCTTTCCCTGAAATCGATTATGATAAGATCGACAAGATACGTGGTATGAATATCTGCTTCACAACTACGGCGAAGACTAACGAAGAAGGTCAGGCTTTACTGTCGGCTTTTCAGTTTCCTTTCAAGAAATAATCGAGTTATATTATGGCAAAGAATTCCATGGTTCAACGTGAATTGAAGCGTACCAAGCTGGTAGCTCGTTTCGCTAATAAGAGAAAGTCTCTTAAAGATATTATCAAGAGCACCTCTGTTAGCTTCGAGGAAAAAATGGCTGCTAGTGATCAATTGGCCAGGCTTCCTAGGGACTCTTCTCCTGTAAGGCAACAAAACCGTTGTCGTATTACAGGTCGACCTCACGGTGTTTACCGTAAATTTGGACTTTGCCGTAATAAGATCCGTGAAGCAGCGATGCGCGGTGATATTCCTGGCTTAGTTATGGCTAGCTGGTAAGAGAGAATATAATGAGCTTACAAGATCCAATTTCAGACATGTTAACGCGTGTACGCAACGCACAAAAAGCACGTAAAGTTAACGTTAAAATGCCTTCCTCGAAACAGAAAGTTAGTATTGCAACTGTGCTCCAAGAAGAAGGCTTTATTAGTTCTTTCTCTATAACAGATGATATTAAGAAAATTCTCACAATTGAGTTGAAGTATTATCAAGGTCAGCCCGTTATCGAGACCATTAAGCGAGTAAGTCGCCCAGGTCTACGTATATTCAAATCCAAAGACGAACTACCCACTGTAAATGCTGGGCTTGGTATATCGATTGTTTCAACCTCACAGGGTTTAATGACTGATAAGAAAGCCAGGGCAGCAGGATACGGTGGCGAAGTCATCTGTTCAGTCGTTTAGGTTAATTATAATGTCTAGAATTGCAAAACAACCAGTTAACGTTCCTAGTGACGTCGAGCTGAGTATTGTCGGTCGGGAGCTTGCTGCCAAGGGCCCTAAGGGTTCATTGTCTTTTACTATTCATGCTAATGTTGATGTGTCACACAATGATAATGTATTGACCTTTGCACCTGCTAATAACAGTAAAAGCGCTTCGGCTATTACGGGTACCACTCGTTCAGTTATTAATAATATTGTGACTGGTGTTGCTACTGGTTTTGAAAAGAAATTGACTCTTGTCGGTGTTGGTTACCGCGCTCAGTGTCAAGGTGATAAGTTAACTTTGTCATTAGGTTTTTCTCATCCTATTATTTACCCGGTGCCTGATGGACTTGTAATTGAAACTCCAACTCAAACAGAAATCATTGTTCGGGGTTGTGATAAGCAACAAGTGGGTCAAGTATGTGCTGAAATTCGCGCATTTCGACCACCTGAGCCTTATAAGGGTAAAGGTGTTAAATATTCTGATGAGACTGTCATCAGAAAAGAAGCCAAGAAGAAGTAGGTAATCATGGATAAAAAGTCATCACGTATTAGGCGTTCTCGTCGCACGCGTGCAAAAATTGAGTCCCTTGGTGTTCACCGTTTATCGGTTCACCGTACTCCACGTCATACCTATGCTCAGGTTTTTTCCAGTGAGACTGGAAATGTAGTGGCCTCAGCATCAACACTGTCATCTGATGTTAAGACGTTGATTGAGTATTCGGGTAATACAGACGCTGCGGCTACAGTTGGCAAGGTTATTGCGGAAAAGGCGAAGGCAGCTGGTATTGAGTCTGTTGCATTCGACCGTTCCGGTTTTAAGTATCACGGCAGAGTTAAAGCATTAGCTGAAGCTGCTCGTGAAAACGGTTTAAAATTTTAGTTCGGCACTATTAGGAGATTCAAATGGCAGATCCTAGAAATCAGAACTCTGGTGACGATCTACTCGAAAAATTGGTTGCGGTAAATCGCGTTGCCAAAGTTGTGAAAGGTGGTCGTCAATTCGGTTTTACAGCATTAACTGTTGTTGGTGACGGCAATGGTCGAGTGGGTTTTGGCTATGGCAAGGCTCGTGAAGTGCCTCTCGCTATACAAAAAGCAATGGAAAAAGCACGGGCTAATTTAACCAAAGTGGCTGTCACTAACGGCACCCTTCAGTACCCTTTAAAGGGCCGTCATGGCGCTGCTAAAGTTTATATGCAGCCTGCTTCTGAAGGTACTGGTGTTATTGCTGGTGGAGCAATGCGCGCAGTTTTTGAAGCAGTCGGTGTGCACAATGTTTTAGCTAAGTGTAATGGGTCTCGCAACCCAATTAACTTGGTTCGAGCCACGATTCAGGGCTTGACTAGCATGAAAGCACCTGAAGATATTGCCGCAAAACGTGGCAAAACAGTTGAAGAAATTTCAGGTTGATCGTAATGGCTGTTGCAAATAAGATATCAAAAAAATTGAGCGTAACCTTAATTAAAAGTAAACACGGTAGACTGGCTAATCATAAAGCCTGCGTTGCTGGCCTCGGTTTAAGAAGAATCAATCAAACGGTACAAGTGATTGATACTCCTGAAAATAGAGGCATGGTCAATCGTATTCACTATTTATTGAAGGTTGAGGAAGTATAATGTATTTAAATACGTTGAAGCCAGCTATTGGTTCTAACAAGGCGTCTAAGCGCGTTGGTCGTGGCATAGGTTCGGGTACCGGTAAGACTTGCGGTCGTGGTCATAAAGGTCAGAAATCTAGAACGGGTGGAGGCACTAGAGTCGGTTTTGAAGGTGGTCAGATGCCTTTGCAGATGCGTTTGCCTAAGTTTGGTTTTTCGTCACGTGTTGGTCGCTATTCTAACGAAGTTCGCTTGAGTGAAGTTGAGGCGTCTGGTCTTGATGTTATTTCTATTGCTTCTTTAGTTGAGGCGAGTATTGTTCCGCATCAAACCAAGAAAGTTAAAATTATTTTGTCTGGCGAGTTAACTCGTGCAGTGACAGTGTCTTCTGGTGTTTTAGCGACTAAAGGTGCTAAAGCTGCGATTGAAGCTGCTGGCGGAAAAGTAGAGGCTTAAGGTGGCTAGTCCTTCTGCATCAGAACTAGGTAAGAGCTTATCGGGCGGAAGTCTAAGCGAACTAAAGAAACGTATTTTCTTTGTTATTGGCGCTTTAATCGTTTTCCGTATTGGTACGTTTATTCCAGTACCTGGCATAGACCTGGGTGTCATGGCTCAAATCTTTGAGCAACAGAAAACGGGCATACTTGGTATGTTTAATATGTTCTCTGGTGGTGCTCTTGAACGTATGTCGATATTTGCACTAGGTGTTATGCCTTATATTTCTGCTTCTATCATTATGCAGTTAATGACGGTTGCTATACCTACGCTTGAACAGCTTAAGAAAGAAGGTGAGTCTGGTCGTAGGAAAATTACACAATATACGAGATATGGCACTGTTGGGTTAGCAACTTTTCAATCAATTGGTATTGCGGTAGCGCTGTCTGGTCAAAGTGGTGGTGGCGGAGCTTCTTTAGTCATTAACCCTGGCACTTCGTTTATTTTTACTGCAGCTGTTACTCTAGTCACTGGTACTATGTTCCTCATGTGGTTAGGTGAGCAAATTACTGAGCGTGGTATTGGTAATGGTATTTCTGTTCTTATTTTTGGAGGTATTGTTGCTGGGTTGCCTTCTGCTATTGGCAACACTTTTGAATTGGTTCGTACGGGTGAATTAAATTCATTGGTGCTTCTTGGTCTGTTTGTTGGCGTTATTGGCGTCACTTATTTCGTTGTTTTTGTTGAGCGCGGTCAGCGTCGTATTACGGTCAATTATGCGAAGCGTCAGCAGGGTAGGAAGATGTATGCGGCACAAAGTAGTCACTTGCCATTAAAGTTGAATATGGCTGGTGTCATACCACCAATATTCGCTTCTAGTATTATTTTATTTCCGGCGACGCTTGGTAGTTGGTTTGGGCAAGCAGAGGGTATGCGTTGGTTGCAAGACCTTTCAGCAACCTTGTCACCTGGCCAGCCGCTGTATGTTATGTTTTATGCTGCAGCTATTATGTTTTTCTGTTTCTTCTATACGGCTTTAGTTTTCAATTCTAAGGAAACTGCTGATAATCTAAAGAAGTCTGGTGCGTTTATACCGGGTATTCGGCCAGGCAATCAAACTGCTTCTTATATTGATAGTGTTATGTCCAGGCTGACCTTGGTTGGCGCAATTTATATCACATCAGTTTGTTTGTTGCCCGAATTCTTGGTTCTTATCTGGAATGTGCCTTTCTATTTCGGTGGTACATCATTGCTGATCATAGTTGTGGTAGTGATGGACTTTATGTCGCAAGTGCAGGCCCATTTGATGAGCCATCAATATGATGGATTAATGAAGAAGTCTAATTTTAAAGGTTATGGTGGTGGTGCTGGTAATACGCGGTAGTCGTTTTATTAGCCAGTCAATTCCATCACTCGTAAAAGGGTATTGTTATGAAAGTAAGAGCTTCTGTTAAAAAGCTTTGTAAGAACTGTAAGATCATTCGTCGTAATGGTGCAGTTCGAGTTATTTGTGCTGCCGACCCACGCCATAAACAGCGTCAAGGTTAATTGTAGCTATTGATTTTTATTGTTTGATTTTTTCGCTTTACGCAGATATGATGCGCGCCCGAAGAAATTGCGTTTAGTTAAGGAGTATCAGTTTTTATGGCTCGTATTGCAGGTGTAAACATACCGGATAACA
>CAWVZP010000095.1:0-10962 GCA_963934675.1 uncultured Gammaproteobacteria bacterium
ACCCTTTGTCTTTCCCCGGCAGATAGCAAACCGGGCAACTTGTCGAGTTGGCGCTCAATGCCAAGCACTTTTGAAATTGAGTTAATCGAATCATCGTCCGCTAGCTTCAACAACCGACGTGGTAGTTCGATGTTCTCACGCACGGTGAGGTAAGGTAATAGTCCACCCGATTGCAATACGTAACCAATATTAAGCCGACGGATTTCAGAGAGTTCATCACGCTGTTTTCTCTGCCAGAGTTGATCAATACTCTTAGCCTCACCATCGTTGGTTACGAGGCTAAATTGTTTCGCTTGATCGGGGTGTAAAATCAGCGCAAGCATATCGAGTAGTGTGCTTTTACCACAACCACTGTGACCCACGAGCGCTATGTTTTCACCTTTATGTATTTCAATACTTGGGATGAGCAGTCGGAAACCAACGTTTTCGACCATACGCTCCTTTACTATATTTTTCAGACTATAGATGATTGACACTTTGAATTAAAACTCTTGAGCTATTGTTTCTTAGTATGAAATTTAACAAGGAGTAATGAACATAACGCTAATTACGTCATTTTCATTAAATCGGGCTTATCAAAATATCAGGGTAGAAGATCGAGCGACACAGGAAAAACAGAGTTGCCATTAATTGGCCCTCCGCCAGGTGTCACCCAAAGATCGGTATGGTCGTGCAATGCTTGATAGTAGGTAATTTTACTTTCCAATCGATGCATAAATTCTATTTGCACTTTGGCTGACCACGCCTCCCAACTTTCCAGGGTCAGGTTCATTACTTCTCCGGTGTAGGGTAAGTCTTCAATATATTCACGCATATAACCCATATCGGCCAGATTTGCACCTGAGCCTGACGTACTGCCAGCAACGGCTGATGGGTCGAGGCTAACCGTTGCCGCCAAACTTTTTAAGTCTTCTATAAAACTTTTAGGACTAAGCACGCCTTCCTCTGCCAGCTCTAGAACTTGTTGCATAACACTTTTCAAGTCACTTAATTGGTCACGAGTAAGTAGCACGCGAACATCCACCGTAGAACGTTCGGGATTTTCAAAATCCTTGTCAACCATCCAGGCATTAAATACAGTCGGTAGTGGTTCACCTGATTTTTTTTGTATATAACGCATGCGCAAGGCATTGCCTAATTTTGCGACACGAATTTG
The DNA here is from genome assembly GCA_963934675.1 of uncultured Gammaproteobacteria bacterium. GTDB lineage: Bacteria > Pseudomonadota > Gammaproteobacteria. The sequence continues at coordinate 1,157 of CAWVZP010000095.1, forward strand.
CAATTGGGATAGCCGTGACGATGCTTCATCTAGATTGGTTTCAGTTTCTTCGCGTAACGGAATGAGTGGTACACCATTAGTTGTGGCGAGTACTTGCTGTGTTATTTGATTGGCCAGCACCTCTAATACAAGGCCAAATTCATTCACTTCTGCAAGTTGAACGCCATAATAAAAATGACCGATACCGGGATAATAAGAAAGTTCTTTATAAAGACTTTCGGTCTTTTCATGATTGGCCGCCGAAGACTGAGCCCGCAAGTGTAAAACCCAGATAGAAACACCTTTGTCATAGGCCAATTGCCTTAAAGCTTGCGCGCTAAGACGAGTAGAACCCAATGAATCGTGACTTTCACGAGGGCCAGCATCAGTAATTAAGATCACGTAACGAGCGTCAAATTCATTCCAGTCCGTGTCCTCGATGGCTGACTTAATGCCAGCATAGGCGTCTTCACGAAAGTCCCGGCTAGACACATCGGAAGGACTTAACTCATTCACATGGTTAAAAAATTGTTTAACATCCGTACCTTGCTTTAGACTGACATAAGGTCGAACCAGATATTCTAATTCAGGCACCTGGTCAATGTTATCGCGATAAGCCGTTAGGCCAAAACTCACTTGATTGTTTAAACCTTGCTCCTCTATCGCGGAATAAACTTTGGCAACCGCCTCACGGGTACGATTAATATAAGGCCCCATCGATGCAGTAGAGTCAATCACAAAATGAATACCGCTGCGATAACTGCGAGACTTTTGACTAGCCGCTATCGCGGTAGTATGGCTCGGCTCATCTTGAAGCGGAACACTGGCTATTTCTAGTAATCTGGCTTGCTCATTGCCTAGGTAAACGTCTTCGTGTTGTTTGATCGGTACAAGATAAAAATCTTGCCGAATATCGATGTGCGCTTCGGGTTGAATGGCAATCACGGGAAAATCAGAGCCGACGTCACCTTTCACTGCTGATTCATAGAGTGCCTGGTAGGCTTCTGTGTCATAGCTTTCTACCAGCGTCTGTAACTTATCTTTGCTATCGAACAGCATCACCCGCTGAATGTTCTGCGGATCTTTAAATGATACTGTTAAAGCTTGATTCCAAATAATGGTCTGTGCCCGCTGTACCCATCCGGCCGTATCACCGAAGCTGCCATAACCTACCTTGATCCAGTCCTGTTTTTTTTGATAAACGTAAAGAACGCTAAAAGGCAATATTTCATTGAGTAAAACTGACGCTTCTGGTGACTCATACAGACGGGCATCAGGGGTGCTCAGCACACGTTGATAGAGCGTCTTCTTACCGTCCATAAGTAATGGCGTTTCTGTAGCCAATGCACTATTGGTACAAAGGATAACCAACCCAAGGAGCAAACTTTTGATTAACTTTTCCATAAAATCACCTTAATGTCTAATGGCTGCTATTTTAAGTTCAACAGTAATTGGCGCGCATAAGCATTCCCCAATTCGGCCTCATCTAACGCCCACTGTCGTAAATTTTGTACACTATCAATCGCGGGTTGGTAGCCTACCAACGCTGCTTTTTGATACCACTTATAAGCCTGAACAGCATCCGCCTGATCCAGCAAACTGTTGCCTGCACTAAACTGAGTTGGGTCAGACATTAACGCCATTTGCATAATAGACTCAAGGTGACCTTCTCTGGCAGTGAAAAAATAAAGTAGATGAGAATCCGCCAAACTACCGTTTTTTTGATAAGCTTTGGCGTGTTTGAAAATTTCAATCAAAGGATATGGCTTCCCTGTATTGCGAGTAGATTCTATTATTTTCCTGGCACCCATGCCGGGTGAAATGGGTAAATTACGATCAATAGACTCGTTGTTTGGCAAGGAAACGACTGCTTGTTCCTGCTCAGACACTTTTTTATCTACAGGCCCCTCTAAACCATTCCTGTTAGAACCTAAGAAAATAAATAGTATCAATCCGGCAACGACCAATCCGGCCCAGAACAATGGGTTACGCTGTGGTGCTATCAAGATAGACTCGCTCAGGGTAGACATTCATATTGTTATACTTGTTCCCAATTTATAGGCAATGGCCTAAAGAGACGATTGATTTGCCATTGCATACTATAAACCTTTGTAGTGACTGGGTAAATCTTGAAGCCACTGCTTCCTACGCTATTTTACAATCTTTTGAGCTGAAAGATTAACTGACTAAATAAGCTTTGCTCTAGTGTTCTTTCAGCCGCTTTTTTTTCTGAGCCAGTTCCCAGCAAGTTATTGCTATCTTGCTCTATATTGATCTGACGAACTATCACTTTCATTTGCGATGGAGTCACGTCCGTCACTTTATTCGAGCTATAACTGAGTCGTTTCGAAATCTGTACGATTGTCTTACCTGTACCGGCGCTATCGGCCAGGTTACGCTCCGTTAGCCTGCTAATTTTCACTTTAAGTTGCACTGGATCATTAACGTCACTATTTTGTAACTTGGCACCCGCTTTGACCAACATGTCGCTCAACTGTCTAATCTGGTTAGCATTCAAACCGTCATCGATCAGTCGCAATTGAGTCAAACTGGTAGGTAAGTTCGATACGCCGCGTAGCTGAAACCCACAGGCAGTCAGGAGACCCGCTAACACCAGTATTGCAACAGACTGACGTCGGTTCATACCAAAACTTGAGTCATTGGCTGTGTCATATCACTATATTGACTAATTTATTCGGCACAACGATGACTTTTCTGATGATTTGATCGCCAATAATTTTTTTGATTTGTTCATTGTTAACAGCCATTGCTTCACAGCTGGCTTTATCAGTATCGGCGCTAACTTTAATTTTTGCGCGCAGTTTACCATTCACCTGAACCACCAATTCGATACTATCCTGCACCAGCGCAGTTTCATCAACCTGTGGCCAGACTGCATCGAGAATAACATCCCCATGTCCTAGATCTAGCCATAGTCGGTGGCATAGGTGGGGAATAATCGGTGCTAGCATAAGCACCATATTATCAAAAACTTCCTGCCTAATAGCGTGCCCTATTGACGAATCATCGCTAAATTTAACTACCGTATTGAGTAGCTCCATATTCGCTGCGATTGCGGTATTGAATGTTAATCGACGACCGTAGTCATCGGTGACTTTTTTAATCGTTTCATGTAGCTTATAACGCATCGCTTTCTGCGCTTCGTTCAAGTCAGCACTATTGATTTGAGTCGAATCTTGTTTTTGTTCAGTGTGATCATGAATGGCGGCCCACAGACGCTTTAGGAATCTGTGTGCACCTTCTACTCCCGCATCGGCCCATTCTAAAGATTGTTCGGGCGGTGCGGCGAACATGATAAACAGGCGCACTGTGTCTGCACCAAACCGATCGATCAATGCTTGGGGATCAACCGTATTACCTTTTGATTTGGACATTTTACTGCCGTCTTTTAACACCATACCTTGTGTCAGTAGACGTTTAAAAGGTTCGTCAGAGTTTACCAACCCTTCGTCGCGCATCAGCTTGTGGTAAAAACGGGCATATAACAAATGCAAGATAGCGTGTTCGATACCGCCAATATAATAGTCGACCGGCGCCCAATAATCAGCGCGGGCGTCGAGCATAGTTTGGTCCTGACCCGGACAGGCGTAGCGGCTGTAATACCAGGACGACTCCATAAAGGTGTCGAAGGTATCAGTTTCGCGCTCGGCTGGCTTACCGCAGCTTGGGCAAGTTGCTTTCTTGAAGGAGTCCATTGTTTTGATCGGTGAGCCAATACCCTGAAATTCGATATCTTCAGGTAACACGACGGGTAGATCTTTCTCTGGTACTGGCACGGCACCGCAATCATCGCAGTTAATAATCGGGATTGGTGTTCCCCAATAGCGTTGCCGTGAAACACCCCAATCACGTAAACGAAAGTTGACCTGACGTTTACCTTTATTTTGCTGCACCAGCTGGTCGGCAATTTTGTCAAATGCGGCTTTAAAATCGAGTCCGTCTAATACGCCCGAATTACAGCAAACACCCTCTTTAGTGACAAATGATCCCTGCTCAAGGTCGACTTCTGCACCATCGATAGATGCAATGACTTGTTTGATTTCAATATTATATTTTCGAGCAAATTCCCAGTCGCGCTGATCGTGCGCGGGAACAGACATGATCGCACCGGTGCCGTAACCCATCAGTACAAAGTTAGCAATCCATATCGGCATGGTCTCACCATTGACGGGATTAACCGCATTGATATCCAGAGCAATACCGCGCTTTTCCATCTTTTCGAGTGCAGCTTCCGCCGTATTGGTAGTTTTGCATTCTCTAATAAACGCAGCAATAGCAGGGTTCGTCTCGGCGGCTTTCAACGCGAGCGGGTGTTCCGCCGCAATCGCCATAAAAGTCGAGCCGTAGAGCGTATCGGGCCGTGTTGTGTAAACACTGAGCGCTTCGTGTCCTGGCACCTCAAATTCAACTTCCATGCCTTCGGATCGACCGATCCAGTTGCGCTGCATGGTCTTGACTTGTTCTGGCCAATCAACGGTATCAAGGTCATCTAAAAGCTGGTCGGCGTAATCGGTAATCTTTAAAAACCACTGCGATAATTCTCTTCGCTCTACCGGCGTATCACAACGCCAGCAGCAACCATCAACGACTTGCTCGTTGGCCAGTACGGTTTGGTCATGCGGACACCAATTGACCGGTGCCGTCTTTTTGTAGGCGATGCCTTTTTCCATTAGCCGGGTAAAAAACCATTGTTCCCAACGATAATAGTCGGGCTTACAGGTCGCTAGCTCGCGGCTCCAGTCGTAACCAAATCCGAGTAACTTTAACTGGCTACGCATGTAGTCGATGTTTTCATAGGTCCACTTGGCGGGCGGCACATTATTTTTAATCGCCGCATTTTCAGCGGGCAAACCAAACGCATCCCAACCCATTGGTTGCAACACATTTTTTCCTAACATACGCTGGTAGCGAGAGATGACGTCGCCTATCGTGTAATTACGTACATGGCCCATGTGGAGTTTTCCACTTGGGTAAGGAAACATCGACAGACAGTAATAGCTTTCTTTGCTGGGATCTTCACGCACTTCGAATTGACTTTCGTCAGACCAGAATTTTTGAGCCTGGGCTTCGAGTAACTTGGGGTCGTATTGCTGGTCCATAAATGGTCTTTTGGTTGAGTTCTTTTAGGATATTACTTTTAATTATTCGGCAGATAGAATACCTGACTGTATCGCTAACTTAAACCTATATGGCGGTTTTTTCACGGCGCGCTTTAAACCAACCGATCGACAGAACGATTAAAATCAACCCCGCAATCCAGTGCTGTACCTTGGCAAAGTAATAGAAGGGCGTGATGCCAGTTCGACCATTCATAGTTTGTGTTATGGATACCGTTTTGAATTGCTCAGTTTGCTGGATAATTCGTCCCTTGAAGTCGATAAACGCACTGACACCGGTGTTGGTCGATCTCACCATAGCCCTGCCCGTTTCGAGTGATCTCAATTGTGCCATCTGTAAATGCTGATGTGGCGCGAGTGAATCACCAAACCAGGCATCATTACTGGCATTCACCAATAGGTTAGCCTGCGGAATCGCGAGCATAATATCGCGACTAAAGGCATTTTCGAAACAGATAGAAACACCTAAAAATAAGCCATTCACCGCCATTAATGGCTGATCATCTGGACCTGACTGAAGATCTGAAAAGGGAATATTGATTAAATGGCTCATCAAATCCAGTAGCCAGCGTAACGGGTAGTATTCGCCAAACAAAACCAGGTGACGCTTGTGATAAACGGCTTCATTCGCGTCCAAGTTACCACCGAGCATCAACATACTATTGTGAACTTTTCGGTTGGCTTTATCCGACACTAGCAACCCTGTAAGAATATAACTGTCTTTCTCAGAGGCGGCTTTTGACAGGGGACTTAAGATACTTTGCTGAATATTTTCAGATTGACCCGGCAAAGCAGTCTCTGGCCAGACAATTAGATCACTGCTCCAATATTGCTGGGTTTCCTGCCAATAGGTGTTGACAATGGCCTGACGTTGATCAGGTTGCCATTTCATTTCCTGAGGTATATTGCCCTGCACTATCGTCACGTCGAGCGATTTCAACTGTTGTTCAGTCCATTCAATTTGCTGCAAACCTAAGCCAGTAGCAAACACGATCACGATAATAGACGTAAAGCGATACGCCTTATATTGAATCACCTGAATCAAAGCAACCGAAACCAAGACGCCAATGGCACTCAGTCCATAAACGCCGATTAACGGCGCAAATCCTGCCAGTGGTGATTCGCCCAATGAGTAGCCCAGACTTAACCAGGGCATGCCAGTCAAAACCCAACCTCGAAACCATTCGAAAGTAAACCAGAGGATGGGCACTAGCCAGATCGACCGTTGCCCTATTCGACGCTGTATCGATTGCCAGGAGAGCAATGCTAATGCGGGGAAAATCGATAAGGTGACAATCATTAGCGCAGTAATGGCACCCGCCACAATGGGAGACGCCATTCCAAAATCATGCAGGCTGTTATATATCCAGTAAACGCCTAAACCAAAGTAACCTAAACCAAAACTCAAGCCAGTAAGAACCACTTGCTTATTGGTATCTCTTGAGTCCACTAACACAAGCAAAAAAGCGGGCAAAATAATGACCAAAGGCCAAATACCAAAGGGCGCAAACGATAAAGGCATCAGCGCGCCGACTAATGCGCTGAGCAAGAGCATAAAGGGCAAAGAAAGCCTTCTCAGAAAGACCAAAAACCGATTATTAGCTACGGTCATCAACAACCTGATATAAATGGATATGGCGGCTATCGGCATCAAGCACCTTAAAGGTCAACTGGTCAAGTGTGATTGACTCACCTCTTCCAGGTAGATGTCCGATATGGCCAAGCAAATAACCACCCAGAGTTTCAACATCCTCATTCACGTAGTCAGTATTAAAATAAATATTAAAATCAGCCAATGACGTTAATGCCCTGACACTATATCGATTCGCACCATGAGGTTGAATATCGGGTTCATCTTCGTCGTCATCATGCTCGTCGTCGATCTTTCCGACAATTCGCTCTAACACATCTTCGATGGTGACAAGACCAGAAACGCCGCCGTACTCATCGACTATCATTGCCATGTGACTTCTATTGACCCGAAACTCTTTAAGCAGCACATTGAGCCGCTTACTTTCGGGAATAAATGAGGCCGAACGAATATAGTCATTGATTTCGAATTGTTCGGGCTTTTCGACCGAGAGTTGCAGCAAGTCTTTAGCAAGCAAAACCCCCACAACATCATCTTTGTCATCGTCGATAACAGGGAATCGAGAATGGCCAGACTCTGCTATTTTTTCAATAATGGTAGCAAACGAATCATCATGATCAAGGACAACCATCTGGCCTCGCGGAATCATGATATCTCGGGCATGCATGTCAGAAACTTGTAAAACACCTTCGATCATGTACAGCTCTTCTGCACCGATTAATTGCTGAACTTGCAGATTTTTTAACAGCTCCACTAACTGTTTTGGATTTTGGGGTTCACTGGTAAATGCATTCGAAATGCGTTCCAGCCAACCCTTTGTCGACCCTACGTTATCAGCGCCTGCCATTACGGCTCCTAAGATGGTGAATTAAGAATATCATTATACGGACTCGTGAAACCGAGGGTAGACAAAATTTTAACTTCTTGCGCTTCCATTTTTTGGGCGTCCTGTTCATTTTGATGGTCAAACCCTTGTAAATGAAGCATGCCGTGGATGACCATGTGGGCCCAATGAGCATCGCAAGTCTTGCCTTGCGACAATGCTTCAGATTCGACCACCGGAACACAAATCACTAGGTCACCCAAACAGTCGTATTCGAGGTAATCGTCATCTGATGGGAAAGAAAGCACGTTAGTAGGTTTATCCTTACCTCGAAACTGCCAATTTAACGCTTGACTCTCTGCTTCAGTAACGACGCGTATCGTTTGCTCCAAGCCAGCAAACGAGCCCAACAGAGATGATTCGACCCAGTGCCGGAATTGATTAATAGAGGGCAGAGATTCAATCTCATCATCATTTTGCAGGTCGACATCAACCACGGCTTTTGGGCTTGTCACCCAGCGCTATTTTTCATATTTGTCATAAGCTTCAACAATACTCTGCACCAGTGGATGCCGAACTACGTCACCAGAAGTAAAATTTACAATCCCAATAGCTTCAATATTTTTCAATATATTTAAGCTATGACTTAAACCAGAACTTTGATTGGCCGGCAAATCAGTTTGCGTAACGTCACCAGTGACGACCGCCTTGGTCCCAAAACCAATCCGAGTCAGGAACATCTTCATTTGCATCGGTGTTGTATTTTGAGCTTCATCCAGAATAACAAACGCATTGTTTAAAGTCCTGCCGCGCATATAAGCCAGCGGAGCAACTTCTATTACATGGCGAGATATTAACTTCTCGACCTTGTCGAACCCAAGCATTTCATACAACGCATCGTAAACGGGACGCAAATAAGGATCAACCTTTTGTGACAAATCACCGGGTAAGAAACCCAATTTTTCACCCGCTTCCACCGCTGGTCGAGTTAAAATCAACCGAGCAACTTCTTCATTTTCAAGCGCTTGAACCGCTTTGGCAACAGCCAAATAAGTTTTTCCCGTGCCGGCGGGTCCCACTCCAAAGTTAATCACTCTTTTTGAAATATTCTCCAGATAGTTACTTTGGAGTTGAGTTTTAGGACGAATAAATTTTTTCTTCAGCTTGACGGTTTGCTCGTCAAAATGCTCGAGCTCATCTTGCTTGGGCGCATTTAAAACACTATCAATTTCATCTATCGACAACGCATGATCAACGGTCATTCCTATCAGCTGTTCGATTGATTTAATCGCCCGTGCCGAAATAGCGTCTTCCGATTGAACCAATAGCTTGCCGTCTTTTACACTCAGCTTTAAGTTAAGCTGTGCCTCAATTCTCTTTAGGTTTTGATTCAAAGCACCGCAAAAATTAACCAGTTGAGTCGTTTCAGGAAAACTAAAATTAATTACTTTTTTTATGGTTTACGCCTCTTCTCTTAAACGTTCGTTTACTTTGGCACGGAACATTGCAATTAGTGTTAAGCCGAACGCTAGAAATAAAGATAGGAAGATTATTATTAAATAGCCTTTAGCGTGCGATAGTCCCACTGGCTTCAGCGACAATTTACCGCTGCCTGAAATCCGAGTAAGCTCAGTCTGAATTTGCTTTTCTAGCTCTAAGATTCTTATCTCTTTTCCCTTAAACTCCGAATTATACTCGTTAAACTTTATAGATAGTTCATGCTCTAGACCAAGTTGTTTACTAATTAGATCAGCAATTTTCTGATTGTTATCTGACATCTGCACCATTAGCGATAATGTTGCACTTTTAGATTGGTTAGCTGTGGACTGGATTGCGTAATTATTGCTTGTTAAAACAATAACTCTGTCTTTTATTAACTGAATACTACTTTGCATTCCAGTTTCATACTTATTAATATATTCATTATATGATAGTAAATTTAACTCTCCCACACCTTGCTCTAAAGATATTTTACTGCGCAAGTCAGCATTGAAGTCAGCCAATAAAATCTTATGCGAATTAACAACTGACAACCCTATTTCGTTTTGAAAATCAAAAAATAACGCTTCATTAACTTTAGTCACCTTATTCTCAATCACTATTAGATTAGTATCTTTAGGGTTACTGATCCTAGTTTCAAATAGTCCGATATTATTATTTTTTATGAGACTTTTAGTCAGGTCCGGCAGTATCAAAACATTGATCCTGTTAATAACCGCAGCTGGTGACTCAATAGTTTCCTCATTATACCGCGCGATACCCAGAACTGTGCTCA
>CAWVZP010000096.1:0-10921 GCA_963934675.1 uncultured Gammaproteobacteria bacterium
CCATCATATCGGCGAACTGCTGACTGATTTTCTTGGTTAAAGATGAAAAATCCAGCTCATCAGTCAGCCAGTTTAGGGTGATATCCTTTACACGTGTTAGTTCTGGGTTGAAGCAACCATAGCGTTTGCTGGCACGCTGGACAAAGATGCTCTTCAGCTGGCTTATCACCAACTGACTATAGTCATCAAGCTCGGCTTCATTAGCAGCAACTGTCACTATGGCCGTCGGCTTTTGCGCCTCTTTGTTTATTTGATGGGTGATAAAATGAGTAACTGGCATGAAGTATCCGCTGACGATGGAAAATGAATGTTAAAAAAATTTATTTTATCATCTAACCGCATCCCCAGAAACGAATAACCCGATTCAATGCCCGGAACTACAGACCAATGAGTCAGGCATTTTAGGAAACTCGTTGAAAATCATAATTGGACAGAAAACACTTTAAAAAGAGCGATCAAAGATCATCTGGCGGCATTAATCTCCCCAGTTAAGATTGGTAGTCGAATAATCGAAATTGAATTACTTCTCGTTCTATGAAAATTCGAATCTACGCTTAAATTCAAAATAGATAAAAAGATGGTCTTTGAGGCTGAACAGCCTGGCATGTGTCGGGATTTTGATAAAAAAGTCATAGACTTAGACAACGATAATACTAATTAAAAGGTAAAAAAACTTAATCTAAGCGCCTGTCCGATTTCTAGTAACTTGTAAATCACCAGTTAACGTATTATTTAAGCGCCAGTGATTTAGTCACGACGTACATATCTGGAAATCATACACCCGGATAATCGGAAAAAAAGTGTATAAATATTCGGCGGAGAAATATCGACTATTTTCAACTAGCTGGTTAGATAGTAACCCCAGCTATTTCGATTGCTGTCTGCATTTTAACCTTTGCCCCGAGTTTTGGTTTTTCCGGGTTTAAGCTTTTCCAGATTTTCGATAATCATACCGGCGATATCTTTACCCGTAGCACCCTCGATACCTTCTAAACCTGGGCTAGAGTTTACTTCCATGACAACTGGGCCATGATTGGAACGTAACAGATCGACACCGGCAACATTGAGACCCATAATGCCAGCTGCCCTGACTGCAGTAGAACGCTCTTCTGGCGTAATTTTGATCAAGCTAGATGATCCTCCGCGATGCAGGTTAGAGCGAAACTCACCTTCAGCACCCTGGCGTTTCATCGCTGCGACTACTTTTTCGCCCACTACAAAACAGCGGATATCAGAGCCACCCGCTTCCTTGATAAATTCTTGTACCAGTATATCGGCCTTTACACCCATGAAACCTTCGATAACACTTTCGGCTGCCTTTTGGGTTTCCGCCAACACCACGCCAATACCCTGAGTGCCCTGCAATAATTTGATAACACAGGGTGCGCCACCGACCATCTTGATGACATCCTTAATATCGTCTGGCCTGTTGGCATAACCGGTGAGTGGCATGCCAATGCCTTTACGCGATAACAATTGAAGTGACCGTAATTTATCACGCGAACGGGATATCGCCACCGATTCGTTCAGGGCAACCACATTCATCATTTCGAACTGACGTAACACTGCAGTACCATAGCTGGTAACTGAAGCACCAATACGCGGTATGACGGCTTCAATTCCTTCTATCAGCTTACCTTTGTAGTGAATCGAGGGTTTGTGAGAAACAACAGTCATGTAAGCGCGTAAAACGTCAATTACAACAACTTCATGCCCGCGAGCTTCTGCTGCTTCGATAATGCGTCTTGATGAATATAATTTTCGATTACGTGATAATAGTGCTATTTTCATTAAAGTTTCCTTTCATTATTGTCCAACTAGGTTGAGACTGTCACTGATGTTATTAAAAGATCGAGCGTCATTTCACGATTTAAGTTAAAAACATGCCAACAGAATCGATATCCCTCTTTATTACATAGACTGCACAATGATCATATTATTCACATCTTGCAATCAACATTCACAGTACTAATATTATTAACCATCCTAATTTTTACCGAGTATTTTTTTTAGAAATACCTTCGCCCAAAATTAAGGTGCTACTGCAGTTCCGTAAGCAACAACTTCAACTGATCCAATCGAATATAGACTATTACTGTGTTTGCTAATAGAGGTTGTTTCGATACGTACATTGACAATAATTTTTCCACCACTGAGTATGGCTGATTCTTTCATACGTAAAATAGCCTCGCGACGCGCGCGATCTAGGAGGGATTCATAACTGGTTAAACGACCACCGATCATGCCTTTAAGCACTGAAATAACTTTTTTGAAAAAATCAATTGAGACAACAACGTTGCCACACACTAAAAAGGTTCTGCATTGGTTTAGTTTTGCTGGCACAGTCTTTACCGTCATCACCGGCACTTTTAGGGTTTCCTTTTCTCGTTTCATAATGGAGCTTAAATGACGTTTCTCGGCCAAACGGCCAAACAAAAAACCCAAAATAAGCAGCGCCAAGAAGATAGCCAGTTCAGCCATCGTTATTCAACTACGACAGCGGTGCCATAAGCATATAGTTCTGCTGCGCCTTGTGTAATTGATGAGGTACTGTAGCGCACATTCAATATGGCGTTGGCACCGAGCGAATTGGCTTGTTCGATCATTCTATCGGTTGCTTGCTGTCGGGACTCGCTTAATAACTCGGTATACCCTTTCAATTCGCCTCCAAATATATTTTTAAGTCCTGCCATTAAGTCCCGTCCAACATGCTTAGCCCGTATTGTATTACCCTGGACCAGACCAAAATGTTTTTTGATATCTTTACCTGGAACAGTTTCAAGCGTCGTAACTATCATTAAGTTTCTCTATATTAAGATGCGTTTTATTAAACTAAAAACCGTTTATTGAGTGTCTGGCTCTGCAAACTTGGTTGTGGCTTTTTGTGATTCCAATAATCCTTAAACAATCTCTAATCTCTGACGATTTGGATAAAGATCGTCATGCTGTTCGATATTAATACCTTTTATAATCTATTAGCTGAATGCTTTTACATCGTTTGCTCTTTTTACCCTAACCCTATCGTTGCTTGACAACGCAAAGCGGATAAAATAATTAACGCTAAAAAGGTTAAGGTTAAAGAGCACATTGAAAATCTGCTGGTTAATTGATGAAGCATAATCTACTGTCCTAGTCGCTCGTTAGATTAAAACGTATTAGAGTAATCAGTATTATTTACCTATCGCTTGTTTTGATGCCTATTATGGGGAGTTACAAACATCACTCTCAGGTCAATTTAAATTCGTCTGTACTAATCTTGTAACATCACGACCCAACTAGAGACGTATCGGCTAACGAGAATTAACTCAAACTCATTAGCTTTAAAGCTTATCGGTCAGTGAAAAGAAATATTATTGCAGATGGTTAAAAAGTTTAGGCATGAAGTAATATTTATCGACCTTGCTAAATTCTCAGAAAAATGTCTCAAGCTGTTAACACTGAACATGGTGTCAGCAGAAAAATGTCGAGCCTAATCAGTTAGGCTGGTTTTTAGCACGTCTATTAACGACAAGGTAATTCTAGCCGTAGCACCCCACAATAACTCACCTTCATATTCCTCGTAATAAACCACGGGCCACGGGCGCTTCGAATCTCGATGTGTTCGTTGCTCGGTCCGGTAGTGAGCCGAATTTGCCAGCCAGTTGAGTGGCAACGTAAACGCATGCGCTACCTCACCTGCATCGAGCTTTAGCGGATAAGGCCAAGGCGTAACGCCAATATAAGGAGTCACTTGAAATTCGCTGATAGTGTGATGGTGGTTGAGTCTGCCTAATATGTTGACGTCACTATGCTTAATACCCACCTCTTCCTCTGCTTCACGTAAAGCCGTAATTTCCAGAGAGCTATCTTCGAGTTCGCGTTTACCGCCGGCAAAAGCGACTTGTCCGCTGTGCCGATCACCTTCAAATGTGGCGCGCCGAATATAAAGAAGATGCCATGACTCACTGAACCTCAAGAAAGGAATTAGCACTGCCGCTTGTCGACTGTTCTTGCTCAACATTTCTGGTGGAATATCGTAAGTAGGATCAGGCTGTATTCTCAGACAATGAGATATTTCTTCAATGGTTAGTCGATCAAAATCTATCGTTGGAACTGTTAACATTATTGGTTAATTATAGCCTGCCGTTTATTGTTTTCTGGCAATGAGTTGAAATAATCTGGCGGTGTGTTTATAGGGTTCACGATTCGACAATTCAAATTCAAGCTTTCGAAGCTTTTCATTAACTTCGACATCGTTTTTTTCTTCGTTTGTTCCCCAATAGTTGTACATGCAACGTATGCCATAGTGGTTTTCAATTTGGCATCCTTTTGTTATTAATGTGTCTGACAAGTCATTCGCCCTGAATTCTCGAACGTCAATGTTAAACGTTAGGTTGTGTTGATCGGCTTGGTCTAGTGAATCATAAGCCTTATCAAGGTCGCCCTCCAAAAAAGCGGCCTGATAGACAGAAGAATATTGATTGACCGTTATGAGTGACAGGAAACCACCGGGGCGTAACAACTTCAACAGCTGATCTAAAACAGGGTCTAGATCGTCAACAAATTGAATCACGTTATGACACAGTACGATATCAAATTCAGGCTCAGGAAATTGCTTACTCAAACTCAGAATATCAAGGGCGTGCGTTTGAATACGACCCGACACACCCGATAAAGCAGCCGTTACATTCGCGTCATCCAGCATTTGCTGAGATGTATCGACTAGGTCTACCTGATGGTTCATGCGCGCTAGCGCAAGGCTATCAACCCCATTACCACCACCTGCATCCAAAATTCGTAATGGAGGTGATTCAACAGGAATATGCTTTTTAAGGTTGTTTTCGACTAACTCATAACTAAATTTGGCCCAGGTTGTATTTTGTTCGTCTTTCCAATTGTTGAGATTTGACTCAAACGACTCTCTTTTACTCGATGCTCGTAACGCCTTCTTTAGCTCTAAATTACCAGTATACAAAGCTTTACCGACGATAACGCCGGTAATACCGTCGTTGTTATAACAATCGAAAACATCATTCAGGCTGCCAATCCCGCCACCAACAATTATATTCAAGCCACTGACCTGAGATAGCGCTATCGATGCATCAAGATCGACACCCGTCATAGAGCCATCCAGATGAATGCTCGTCAAAATAGCCGTGGTGACGCCAAGATGACGCATCTGTATAGCTAGACTTGTCGCCTGTACACTGCCACCGGCCTTCCACCCATGAATTTTAACTTCCCCATCTTCATCGGCATCAATGGCAAGAATGACAGCATCACTACCGTAGGCCGCAATCGCATCGGCCATTAACTGGGGTTGTTCTACCGCAGCGGTTCCAATAATGACACGTTTAATACCCACCTTCATTGCCCAATGAACATCATCCATACTGCGAATACCACCGCCGAATTGAATATTGACGTCTAGATCAGCCATTTTTTTAATCAGGTTCCAGTTATTTGTAGCGTCTTCATCGAAAGCCGCATCGAGGTTGATAACCTGCAACCACTCTGCGCCCTGATCTATCCATTGCTGTGCACAAGCCACAGGGTCGGTATGAAAAACAATAGGGTTGTTAATGTCACCTTTGGTAAATCTGATGACTTCACCATTCCTTAAATGGATGGCTGGAAATATTGTAAATTTACTCATGTTCATAGAGTTTTACCGGCTATTTAAAACAAATTAAGTTTGCGAGGCGGCTAAGTTTGAAGAGAAAAGAATACGGCCTGTTAAGTTGACACTAGCACCATGTGTCGGGAATTTAAAGGCGTATTTTTATACCAAGAGTCAGATGAACAATAGAAAAGGATGAACTAAAGACCACACAGCGACATTAAACTCGATGTTACTGAGTCGTTCTAATAGACGGTTTTATAGACCCCGATATTGACCATAATTCAATGGAACAATATTAAAGAAAGTGTTTTTTCGTTGGAGAAAGAAAGTATCGCACGGAAACATTCTTGAATACTAAAGGTGGAGTAACACAGGAGCCGTTACCAAGACTTTCATTTACTTTTGGACTTTTGTACTTTAGTACGTGAGGGTGACCGAGCTGGCACACTGCTACGGAACTTATGGAAAAGATAAACGGTGCGTCGATTTGGGTCGCTGGTCGTTACTGCTGATGCAAGAGCACAAAAAATCTGTGGCGCCACAATCTTGAATAAAACGCAACTTAAGAAATTGCCTAGGAGCCTGTCGGACTTAGATAATCGTAGCGAGAGAAAGTCATTTTAAGTTAAATTTTTTGATCAAATGAGGCGAATAGCGGTTCTATTCAACAAATTGAATCGATAAATTTGGCCGAAATGGCTTTTCCGCAGTAGATTTATCCTAAGTCCGGCAGGTTCGTTCCTAGAGACCTAGCACATCATCCATGCCATACAGTCCAACTGTTTTTTGTTGAACCCAATGCGCTGCTCGGATGGCACCGTTAGCAAAAGTCATACGGCTTGATGCTTTGTGAGTAATTTCAATTCTCTCGCCTTCCGCGGCAAATAAAACCGTATGCTCACCAACAATATCCCCCGCACGTATCGTTTCAAAACCGATAGTTTGACGGTCTCTTGCACCGGTTTGACCTTCTCTACCATACACCGCGCACTGTTTTAGATCTCGGCCTAAAGTGTCGGCAATGACCTCGCCCATTTTAAGCGCAGTACCTGAAGGGGCATCAACCTTGTGACGATGGTGAGATTCTATGATTTCTATATCAACGGTATCGCCCAGCACAGCGGCGGCGGTTTGCAATAATTTGAGACAAAGGTTTACACCAACACTCATGTTAGGGGCATACATGAGTGCAATCGACTCGCCGGCTAATTCAAGTTTTTTAACTAAAGACTCGTCACAACCAGTCGTGCCGATAACCATTTTTTTACCGTGTTTCAGACAATAATCCACATTAAGGGCAGTTACCGTTGGGTGGGTAAAATCGATCAAAACATCGAATTGGTCGGCATCCAGTGTCTCACTGATGAGCACACCCTGAGCTTCGATTCCTGCAATAATACCCGCGTCAGTACCAATTAAAGCACCTTCGGGTCGC
The DNA here is from genome assembly GCA_963934675.1 of uncultured Gammaproteobacteria bacterium. Taxonomy (GTDB): domain Bacteria; phylum Pseudomonadota; class Gammaproteobacteria. The sequence goes on from CAWVZP010000096.1 coordinate 7,038, forward strand.
TCTAACGCTTGCGTAAGCTGAACGTCTTTTGATTCGGCACAAGCAATCACCAAATGTCTACCCATACGACCAGCAGCGCCGACGATTGCAATGCGCGTCATATTACCAGTCATATTGTCACTCATATCAGTAAGGCCTTAAGATTTCATTTCTTCAAAGAATGTTTTCATACCGTCTAACCAGCTCTTTTCATTTGGACTATGCTTAGTGACACCACCCTTATCCATCGATTTTGCCAGTTTTTCTAGTAACTCTTTTTGCTCGTTGTTGAGTTTGACGGGGGTTTCAACAATGATACGACAAATCAAATCACCTACTGCTCCACCACGAACCGGCTTTATTCCTTTGCCTCGCATACGGAACGACTTATGGGTTTGAGTGCCTGGTGGAACTTTTAAATTGAGACGACCATTCAGACTAGGCACCTCAAGCTCACCGCCAAGTGTAGCTGTAACAATGCTAATCGGCACTTCACAAAACAAGTCGGCATTATCACGTTCAAAAATTGGATGTGGTTTGATATGCATCTGAACGAATAAATCACCCGCTTGTGCACCTGACTCTCCTGCTTCGCCTTCACCAGTTAAACGGATCCTATCACCGTTATCAACCCCGGCGGGTACTTCTACAGATAAAGATTTGTGTTCTTTTACGCGCCCTTCGCCATCACAGGTATTACAGGGATCACTGATGGTAGAACCTGAACCTTGACATTTGGGGCAAGTTTGCTGAACTGAGAAAAAACCCTGTTGCATTCTAACTTGACCATGTCCGGCACAGGTGCCACAGGTTTCAGGTGTAGAGCCTTCTTTCGCGCCAGAACCAGCACAACTGGTGCAATGTTTCATAGTTGGTATGCGAATTTTAACTGTTGTGCCTGTTACGGCATCTTCAAGACTTAATTCAAGGTTGTATTGCAGGTCGGCACCTTTACGGACACGTGAACGTCCTCCACCCCCGCCACCGCCGAAAATATCGCCGAAAATATCGCTAAACGCATCACCAAATCCCTGTCCCCCGGCACCGCCTGCAGACTGATTAACCCCTGCATGACCATACTGGTCATAGGCCGCTCTTTTATTAGCATTCGATAGTATGTCGTAAGCTTCTTTGGCTTCTTTGAAAAGGTGGTCACTTTCTTCGTTATCAGGATTTCGATCTGGATGATGCTTCATAGCCAGACGCCGAAATGCCTTTTTCAATTCCGCCTCTGATGACGACTTAGAAACACCTAATACTTCGTAATAATCTCTTTGGGACATGCTTTTTGTGCCTGGCTCTTATGCCTGAATAGCAAAAAACCCAGCACATCTTATTTTAGTAAGACACGCCAGGTTTTGGTACGCTTTAAGTTTACTTTTTGTCGTCTTTTACTTCTTCAAACTCAGCATCGACTACATCATCATTTACGTTGGCAGATGGCTCAGCTGTTGCATTTGCGTCAACTGGCTCTTCTCCATCAGCATTGGCGGCGTAAGCTTTTTCGGCTAACTTGCCAGAAGCTTCGGTTAATGCTTCAGTCTTTGCGGTAATGTCATCCTTGTCAGTACCTTCCAGTGCAGTTTTTAATGCAGCAATGGCTGTTTCAATGTTGGTTTTATCTTCCGCTTCAACTTGGTCACCAAGATCAGTCAAAGACTTTTCTGTGGCGTTAATCATAGCTTCAGCTTGATTACGCGTTTCAACCATTTGAACATGTAAACGATCTTCATCAGCATGTGCTTCAGCATCTTTGATCATCTTTTCAACTTCTTCATCAGACAAACCACTGGATGCCTTAATCACGATCTTCTGCTCTTTTCCAGTTGCCTTATCTTTGGCCGATACGTTCAAGATACCGTTCGCATCAATATCAAAGGTTACTTCAATCTGTGGCACGCCCCGTTGTGCAGGGGGAATGTCAGAAAGGTCAAATCGACCGAGTGACTTATTAGCAGCGGCAACTTCACGTTCGCCTTGCAACACATGAACTGTGACTGCAGTTTGATTGTTTTCAGCGGTTGAGAAGGTTTGTGACGCTTTAGTTGGGATCGTAGTGTTCTTTTCGATCAACTTGGTCATAACGCTGCCCATTGTCTCAATACCAAGAGACAGAGGCGTCACGTCGAGCAGCAATACGTTCTTAACATCGCCACCCAAAACACCACCCTGAATTGCTGCACCGCAAGCGACTGACTCATCGGGGTTAACATCACGACGTGGCTCTTTACCAAAGAAGTTTTTAACCACTTCCTGAACTTTAGGCATCCGAGTTTGACCGCCAACCATAATGACGTCATCAATATCCGATACTGATAACCCAGCATCCTTTAACGCTACCTTCAAAGGATCAACCGTACGAGCCACCAAGTCATCAACCAAAGACTCGAGTTTGGCGCGAGTAATCTTTAAGTTCAGGTGTTTTGGACCTGACGCATCAGCTGTAATGTAAGGCAGATTAATGTCAGTTTGCTGACCAGAAGATAATTCAATTTTGGCTTTTTCAGCCGCTTCTTTCAAACGTTGCTTAGCGAGTGGGTCATTGCGTAAATCCATGCCTGAATCTTTTTTAAATTCATCAGCAATGTAGTCAATAAGACGCATGTCAAAATCTTCACCACCAAGGAAAGTGTCACCATTCGTCGACAGCACTTCAAATTGATGCTCACCGTCTATTTCGGCTACTTCAATAATAGAAATATCAAAAGTTCCGCCACCCAGATCATATACCGCGATTTTTTTGTCGCCAGTAGCTTTGTCCATGCCATAGGCTAACGCTGCAGCCGTTGGCTCATTGATGATACGCTTTACCTCAAGACCAGCAATCTTGCCAGCATCTTTAGTGGCTTGACGTTGTGAATCGTTAAAGTAGGCAGGCACAGTTATAACGGCTTCAGTGACTTCTTCACCAAGATAATCTTCGGCTGTCTTTTTCATTTTTTGCAAAACACGGGCCGATATTTCAGGTGGTGACATTTTCTCACCATTCGCGTCAACCCAAGCATCACCATTGTCGGCTTTGACAATGGCATAAGGGACTAGACCAATATCTTTCTGAACCGCTTTTTCGTCAAAGCGGCGACCTATTAGGCGCTTAACTGCGTATAAAGTGTTAGTTGGGTTTGTAACAGCTTGTCGTTTAGCTGGTTGACCAACTAGTACATCACCATCTTTACTAAATGCGATAATTGAGGGCGTGGTTCTATCGCCTTCTGCGTTTTCGATAACCTTCGGTTTACCATTTTCCATGACTGCTACGCATGAGTTGGTGGTTCCGAGATCAATTCCAATAATTCTGCCCATCTATAAGTACTCCTAATAATTTGTGGGATTATCTATATATAACCGTATAAAATGCGGTGTTTTTCATTTGTTAGTTCTGATGTAGGGGTTAATTCCCTGCTTTCAAGTCAAAACTAGTTTTCGAGTCTATTTATTTCGCAACAATAACCATTGCAGGCCTAACTAAACGGTCATTGAGTGAAAAACCTTTTTGCATGACATTAATGACATGATCGCTCTTAACGTTCTCATCTTCGATCATACTGATAGCCTGATGCTGTTCAGGATTAAATTTTTCACCCACTGGGTTTAATCGCTTTAAACCATGTTTTTCTAAAACTTGTACGAACATGGTTTCGGTCATGTTAGTGCCTTCAACAATGCTCTTTAAACTGGCATTTTCTGCAGCGGCAGCTTGTTGCCCCATGTCCATACTATCAATGACTGGCAATAAGGCTTCGGTAAAGTTTTTAAGCGCAAATTTATGCGCGTTTTCAATATCACGAACAGCGCGTTTACGGTTATTTTCCATCTCCGCCTTTAAACGCATAATTTGATCCCAGTAATCTTTGACTGTTTCCTGAGTTCTTTCTAACTGTCAAAGATTACTGGGATCAAATTAT
>CAWVZP010000097.1:0-10856 GCA_963934675.1 uncultured Gammaproteobacteria bacterium
CCCGACTTTGCATCCGTAGCAAAAGCACAACGAAACCCGTGAAATTCCAGTTTGTCACATATTTCCTCGCCAATACCCGGCTCATCGTCGATTATAAGAATTTGAATTTCATCTTCAGTTACTTCTTCTTCACATGCTATACCATTATGAATAAATTGAATTCCACCATTGTTCCCATTGCCGGAGTTCAATTGTGCGAGGGTGGTTTTGAACATGTTAAACTTCCTTATAACTAATTAAAACGCGCTGTATCTCAGACTTGCATAATTCAGGCCAACTTGGAAACGCTAACCAAGCAGTCAGATTCCCAACTTGTTTAATGAATAAATTTATATAAGAAACACGTAAACCAATATGCATCGCAAATAGCGACGCATATTCGGCTAGATCATTTTTAGTATTTTGGCTTTACTCAAATTCTGTTAGATGAAGAACAGTAGTAAAGCGCAGGAACGCTTTGAGATCACCGTCGATTTTAAAGAATGCCAGTTAAATCAATTGTTGTTAATGATGATGGTCAAGAAAATTTGTGACTTGATTTAATCGGTGTTTGTTATGGTTTTAAACGCTGTCTAAATAAGTAAGAACTTAACCGCAATAATACATAAACTCGTTTAAAACTATTTCGTTACTCGTTATTTTTTATACTCGGCAGATTCAACCTCGAAGTGAATAACCAATTAAGCTGCTAATGCTGCCACGTGTTCGGCCATTTTTTTCAACCGGTGTTTTATAATTGAGTTTCTTTCTTTATCTAGTATTGAGTGAGCTTATTACAGAGACCACCTCTCTTGGTGATGCCGTTTTGAAGGGTTCTGTCAAGTTAGCCAACAAAATTAAAATTTTTCTTACAAGCTGGCACTTTCCCATTCAACAGGCACGCGAAACCTGCTGCCATGTTTCAAATGACTTGCACCTCAAAAATCTATAGTTCGAAACACTAAGTAGATGCCGACCTACACAAAAAAGATTATGGACTTGACCGTGAACCGAAAGGAACCGTTGTGCATGACAGGAGGATTTGAATCCTCGCATCTGCCGCTCCTGTGCTCGCATATGTTCATTTAATACTTCGGCACGATTATTGGCATAACGATCGTGGCAATGCATTTAAGTAGGCATGACTGTTTTTCTCGTCGCTCCGTAACTTGCCAGCTTGTCTGTCACAATTTTCCAAGCAGAGCGTTCTTGCCCCTTCATTAGTTTTTGGATCGGTATATCGAGAACATCTTCATCCTGGTCTACGGCTCGCCACAGGTACAGGCTCTCAACTCGGACTGTAACAATGTAAACTTCATCCATGTACCAAGCATCACCAAGCTGGCCTCAGTATTTCTTGATTTTTCGAGCTTATTCGAGGCCAAATTTGATGCACCAATTGCGAATGATTGCATAAGAAACGGTAATTCCACGCATCGCCAAAAGATCCTCTATATCACGAAAACTTAAACAGTACGGATAGTATAATCATACTGCATGACTGATTATTTCGGGTAGAAAACGATATCCGTTGTATAGCTGACTTGTTTTATTCATACGGCTAGATTAAACAAATTGTCATTAAGTTGACAAACTCAACTCATTAAGGCCGTCTTACGTTTATACTAACTCGACTAAAATAGATGAAGGCACTTATCACTACAGTACCGTCTATGGAAATTATTCCTTCACGTTTAAGCCTATCGAAGGTCAGCCCGAACAATTAAGAATTAGAGGTTTGCTCAGAGCAAGGCAAACTAAAAAAGAACAAATGGTAGTCGATAACTGTCTGGTTGCCCCGCTTCAGGGTTTGCCACCCAAATGAATGAATAGTTTAAAACAAACAACGCTGACGCCCAATGACCCTAATTGGGACAAAACCATGATCCAGTACGGTAGCGTCGCAGGCCGGCCTGCTTTTGCCTCTGGCGTTTATGAAGATCCACGTTCTACAGCCAAAACAGTCAGTATGATCAAAAGGTTCACGATGCAAACCAACAATATTTGGAAATGGCAGAACAGCGATTTGCTTCTGAGTCAGAAAAGCTGCAAAAAGATCTGCCTAAAAAACTAGAAGACGCTATTAAATATGCCCTGCAAGAGGATGGTGCCACCACAGGAAAAATCTATCCAACGATCGAAAAGCCTGCCGTCTGGACGGCAACCAGCAAGCAGCTATATAACGATGCCCTGAGTCGCCAAAGGCAGGAAATGGATTGGGAAAAAGTTATACAAGATAACTTTGATTGGTTATTTACAGTGGTAGGTAAAGATAACGATCTCAAATCAATTCAGCTTGTTCCAACTCAGCCCGCGCTGTGGAATGGTCAAATTTTAAAACAACGAGTCACCGTCGCAGCCACATTTGACAATGGGAAGAGCTTAGAGCTTGATTTCGTTATCAAATCAAAGAAAGTAAATCGTGATGTTTTAGATAGTCTTGAAACCATCGCTGTGAAGTCAAATGCAGCCCGCAAAAGCATCATAGGCGGGACTAAAAAGATAAGAGATCTGGCTGACTTAACAGCAGCTAGTTCGCTTAATATTTACAGCCCATCGAAAAAAGTTAACCTTTTCTTCTCACCCTTTAGAGGCAATAAAATAGGCGACTATTGGCGTTATAGGTAAGATAGAAAGCCTATGACGACTGTTGACTTCCTTGGAGCCTGTTGGAATTACGATTAAACTATGGGCTGTGAACAAATTTTCTATATTAATTGCTCAAATAGTCTTGCTACTGCTTCTGCACCTGGATCATTGTAACCTCGAAGTTGATCCGCTGAAATATAAGTTGCTCGACCAGCTTTAGCCTTGACAATTGTAGCGGTAAAATTGGCAGCTAATCGAGCGGCACTGGCGGCTGCAGGTAAGCCCTCTGGCAACGCATCCAATGCTGGGCGTAAGGCATCAATTAGGGTTCTATCTCCGACTTGAGCGCCTCCGACTTCCTGTACTCGATTAAGCCCAACATTCAGAGCACCTATAGTGTCCTTGCCGGAAGCTGAGGCATCGCCTGCAGCAGCAAAGAAAATAGCCAATAAAATACCTGAAGAACCACCCATAGTTTGACTCAACTCCAGGCCTATAGCGCGATATAATTGAGTCATATCTGCCAGTGGTAATCGATCCAGAGATCCGATTAGGGCCCGAGAAGCTGTTGCTAACGTCGACCCAGTATCACCATCACCAGACTTGGCATCCAGCGCATTGAGATCAGCTTCGCAGGCTATGAATATATTGCAACAGCACTCAATAAATTCTCGACGTTTGGGGTTTTTAGTAGCCAGCGGCAATACTGGCTTTAAGCCGTCGGGCAATGGAATAAGTTCTGTGGCTTGCACTGGCTTAAGGCCCGGCCAGGCGCTTGGCGCATAGCTGGCATTGAGCGCTAAAATATCGGAATCTTTAACTGGTAGGAGTGACACTGAGAAACCGCGCATGTCTAGCGAGGTCATTAATCTTGCAGGGCCAATAATATACTTCAGTTGTTTTGCAATTTTAGAGTTAAGCAATTCGTTTGCCAACACCGCCATCTCTAAATCGGTAGCGCCACCGAGGTTATTTAATAAAACCACTTGCGGCTCATCGTCTATAATAGCCGCTAGCTTTTCGACCACCATTGCCATTGCATCCCGTGCATTGGTATAGACTACCTGTTCAACACCTGATTCGCCGTGGATGCCTAACCCTAATTCGGCTTTTCCGTCGGCAATACGGTTGTCTTTTGGTGAACCCGGTATTGTGCAGGTATCAAGCGACATACCAATGGTATTCGCCCCAGAAATTACACGTTGTGCTGCAGCTGTTATGGCTTCTAAGTCTTCGCCGGCTTCTGCCATTGCACCCGCAATTTTATGCACGAATAACGACCCCGCAAGACCCCGTTGCTGAGGTAAATCAGGCAGTGCAGCATCATCATCAACGATGACCATGTTGACTTTTAGGCCAAACGCCCGTGCGCGTTCTGCCGCAAGTCCAAAATTGAGACGATCACCGGTATAGTTTTTAACGATTAATAAACAGCCCGCTTTGCCAGTAACCGCCAAGATACCCGCCAGTACAGCATCGAGTGATGGAGATGCAAATACGTCGCCACAGACTGCGGCCGTTAACATACCTTGTCCGACAAATCCGGCATGTGCTGGTTCATGGCCAGATCCACCACCAGAAACCAAAGCTACTTTTGACTTATCCCAGTCGGTACGCACGACGACTTTGATATGGGGAAAGCCATCTAGTTTTGCCAAGCATCCGCCTGAACTTCCAATAACACCGTCGATGGCATTGGTTACAACTGTTTCTTTGTCATTAATAAATTGTTTCATGATATGTCTCTAGACAATTCGTGCCCCATTGGCATCGAAGAAAATTGGATTTTTTGGCTGAATGGCGATGACATCACCGACTTTTATCGGCGTGTGTGCCTCGATTAAAGTAGTAATCTTGTGACCCGCCAACTGTAAATGTAAGCGTATTTGATCACCTAGATGTTCGATACGCATTACCTGACAATCTTGACCTGATCCGAGTTCGATGTGCTCAGGTCGTAAACCTATTAGCGTTGCCCCGGCAGGTGCTCCACCAAAAACTGAAACGGTTAAGGTATTAATGCGTGGTGAGCCGAGTCGGGTCGCTACATACAGACTAGACGGGTTTTCATAGATGTCTCGTGGTGTGCCGAACTGCTCTAATCGACCGTTATTTAATACACCGATTTGAGTAGCCATGGTCATGGCTTCTATCTGATCATGAGTTACGTATAATATTGTTGCGCCAAGTTCTGCCTGAATACGCTTTAGCTCAATGCGTAAATCGCCTCGTAGTTTTGCATCAAGAGAACTTAATGGTTCATCCATGAGGTAAATTCTTGGGTTCCTTACCAGCGCCCGACCCATAGAAACTCGTTGCATTTCACCACCCGATAACTCAGTCGCCTTGTTATCTAGTTTATGGGATATGCGTAAAACTTCGGCAACCTCGTTCACCTTCTGTTTCATGATATCGGCCGGCGTATTGAGGATTGGTGACTTAAGGGGGAACTCGAGGTTTTCGCGCACACTTAAATGCGGATAGAGCGAGTATTGTTGAAATACCATTGCAACATCACGTTGGGCTGGTGAATCATCGATGACTGAAAGTCCGTCGATCAAGATTTCGCCGCTTTCGGGTTTCTCCAGACCAGCAATACAGCGCAATGTCGTTGTTTTACCCGCGCCCGTTGGCCCTAATAAAACAACAAAATCACCATCTTTAATTTTTAGGGAAATCGTATCAATGCCAATTTCTTTACCGAATGACTTGGTGACATTTCTGAGTTCAACGTCAGCCATTTCAAATTCTCCCCAAATTTAGATCAGAACGAATCGCTGCACCGCTTACTTCATTAAACAAGGTGATGGATTTTTCGTTAAAGGTTAAACCCACTATTTCGCCAACATTAACCCGTTTAGCTGAACTGATTCGAGCTTTTAAGTCACCATTCATGGTTTTTATGGTTAGAATTTGACTAGTACCTAAATACTCAGTGGCTAGTATTTCGCCTCTAAAAGCAGATTGATCAGACAGTTTGACATGTTCGGGACGCACCCCAAAGACGAGCTTTCCCTGCGCTGATTCACGCTGCGTTGGAACTTCAATTGTCTGACCTGACAGTTTAACCGTTTTTGAATTTTCCAAAACACTGCCTTCAAAGTGGAGAAAGCTCATTGGCGGTGAACCGATAAAATCAGCCACAAACATAGTGGCTGGTTTGTCATAAATATCTTGCGGTGTTCCAAACTGTTCGACCACACCATGATTCATTACCACGATTTTATCGCCCATTTGCATCGCTTCCAACTGATCGTGCGTGACGTAAACGGTGGTCGCACCCATTCGGTCATGTAAGGCCCGCAGTTCTTCAGACATGTACTCACGAAACTCAGCGTCCAGCGCACCCAGAGGCTCGTCCATGAGAAAGGCTTTGGGCTCTCTAACGATGGCACGCCCTAAGGCAACGCGCTGACGATCACCGCCCGATAAACCACTGACCGATTTATTCAGCATATTCTCGATGCCTAAAATTTTGGCTACTTCATACACTCGTTTTTTCGCATCTGATCTGGACATACCTTGACTTAGTAATGGATAAGACATGTTTTTTCCAACGTTCATATGCGGGTAAAGCGCAAACATTTGGAATACAAACGCGATGTCGCGCTGAGAAGCGGGTTTCATGCCGACTTCTTCACCACCGATATAAATTTCACCACTGGTTGGTAATTCGAGCCCTGCCATCATGCGCAGTGTGGTGGTTTTACCACAACCGGATGGCCCCAACAGCATGAAGAACTCGCCGTCCTCTACCGTGAACGAAGATGACTGGACTGCCGTAAAGTCACCAAATTCCTTACGCACATTTTCAATTCTTATTTGTGCCATGGTTTACTCCGGAAAGTGACTAACAACGATAAACATTACCGTGCCAACCAGAGTTACGATAAAAGAGTAGGTAAATAACCAGATCGCGAATGGCTGCATTAGCATGAACACGCCAAGCGCGATTAAGATAGACGCCAGCATTTCCCAGGCACCACGCCGAAAACCCAGTATTCCATTGAGAAAATCACTCATTTACGTACTGCTCCAAAGGTGATTCCGCGAAGCAAATGCTTGCGTAATAGAATAGTGAATACCATCACTGGCAGTAGAAAAATGGTTGCGCCAGCTGCCATAGCTGGCCAATCAAAACCACCAACACCAATAATAGTGGGTATAAACGGTGGCGCAGTTTGCGCAGTACCAGAGGTTAGCAAGACCGCAAACGCATATTCATTCCAGGCGAAAATAAGACAGAAGATTGCCGTCGAGGCTATACCAGTTGCGGCTTGTGGCAGCACTACTTTATAGAAGGCTTGAAATCGTGTGTAGCCGTCGATCAATGCTGCTTCTTCATATTCGATTGGGATTTCATCGATAAAGCCATTAATTAACCAGACCGCCAACGATAGGTTCACACCCGTATATAAGAGAATCATACCGGCGTGTGTATCACTCAACCCCAGCTGTCTGAACATCAAGAAGATGGGTATTGCAACTGCAATGGGTGGCATCATTCGTGTTGATAAAATAAAGAACAATAAATCATCTTTCAGTGGCACCTTGAATCGAGAGAAGGCGTAGGCTGCAGCTGTTCCGAGCACGATAGCGAAAAAGGTTGAACCAAATCCAATTATGACTGAATTAAAGAAACGTTCAGGGAAACGTGATGGGCCAACGATAACCATGTTTTTTTCACGTACAATTTCATCGTACCAAGTAGTTGGTTCTCCCAAATCGCTGAGGGCTTCTTCAGAAGCACGAGTCTGTGTTGTAAAAAGGTTCACATATCCCTCTAGTGTGGGCTCAAATAAAACCTTGGGTGGGTACGAAATGGAGTCTGACGGTGATTTAAAACCCGTCGCAATAATCCAAAATAACGGTATAAGAGTTATGATTGCATAACTAATTACCAATATTCCTGTACCCCATTTTTGACCATTAGAAGGTTCGTTGACTGAAAAACTCATCGTGCTTTCACCCTGTTAAGCGCCTTCACGTAAATTGAAGCAAGACCGAATACGGTGACAAACAAGATCACGGCATAGGCAGATGCAAAACCTGTTCGCCATTTTTCAAAAGCCTCTCGTTTAAGATTAATTGAGGTTAATTCGGTAATCGACCCTGGACCACCACCCGTCAACTGAACCACCAGATCGAACATTTTGAAATTTTCAATGCCTCGAAAAAGAATCGCTAACATCAAAAAAGGCAATACCATAGGAATCGTAATTGTCCAAAATTGGCGCCATTTGCTGGCACGGTCACACTCCGCTGCTTCGTAGATGCTCCCCGGTATCGAGCGTAAACCTGCCAGGCAGATCAACATGACAAAGGGAGTCCACATCCAGGTATCAACAATGACGATCGACCAGGGTGCCAGTGAAACGTCACCTATCATCGAGAAGCTGGTAGGGTCAACACCGGTGAAAAAAGAAACTACATAGTTAAAAAAGCCAATTTGCGGTTGGTAAAGAAAAGTCCAAAAGTTCCCAACAACGGCCGGAGACAGCATCATCGGAAGCACGATAATGGTGGTCCACATATCATTCCCTTTGAATTTTTTATTGATCAGATAAGCCAATGCAAATCCAATCAAGACTTGAAATACAATTGTCCAAATTAAAAAGTGTGCAGTCGCCTGCATCGTCATCCATGTATCTGGATCTGTTAAAATACGCTCGTAATTGCGTAAACCAATGAATTCAACTTCGTTGTTAGGCCGATTCACACGATAATTAGTGAAGCTCAACCAAATGGTCCAGATCAATGGGAAAATATTAATAGCTAGTAGAATTAAAATCGTAGGGGTTACAAATATCCATGCGATTGCCCTATCAGAAAGTCCTTTTATTCGGCGCGCAACAGCTGGTGGTGTGACCTCAGCCGCACGGTCGATAGAAGATTTTGACATACTAAACTCTTGAAAGGTTTTGTGAGGTGGGGTGAAGCCGAACCCAACTTGTTGGTCCGACTTCACCTTTACATTTTGAAGATGTTTAGTTTAAAATTTATTTAAGGCCTTCGTCTTCGAAAACTTCATCCCAGTCTTTTACAATTGCATCAAGCGCTTGCTTTGCGGTTCCCTGACCAGCAACAACATAGTTGTGAATACGTGCCTGCATTGGCAACAACAAAGAAGCATAAGATGGCTCTGCCCAGAAATCTTTGACAATAGCCATAGAGTCAAGGAAGGTCTGTGCATAAGGCTGGCTAGAAACAAATCCTGGATCCTCGACAACGGCATTGAGTGCTGAATATCCACCCGCATTCCACCAATTTTGTTGCACTTTAGGCTGTGCAAACCACTTGATATACTCAAGAGCTGCTTCGCGCTTTTCTGAAGAAGCAACAACTGAAATACCTTGCCCACCCAGTTGTGCGTACTGACCAGCTGGGCCAGCAGGATTAGCGAAGTAGCCTGATTTACCACCACCGACATTAGGATCAAGTTCGACACCAGGCCAAATAAACGCAAAGTTCATTTGCATGGCAACTTGTCCAGATTTGTAGGCGTCGATATTAGCGCCCATGTACCAATCAGAAGAACCAGGAGGGGTAGAGCCATCATAGAGTGCTTTGTAGAACTCAAGCCCTTCTACAGCGCCCTCAGAGTTTACAAATCCATCAATATCATAAGGTTTATCTGGGTTTTCGTAGAGGAAACCATAATTGTAGAGCGCATTAGTCACACCCATAGTAATACCTTCAGATCCGCGTTCTGTATAAATAGCAGCACCGTAAACCTTTTTACCATCGATATCTCGACCTTGAAAGAATTCACCAATGTCTTTCAATTCAGCCAGTGTTTTGGGTACACCAAGATCACGACCATGTTTCGCTTTAAATTCGGCCTGAAGCTCAGGGCGTTCAAACCAATCCTTGCGGTAGGTCCAACCAACGACATCACCAAAAGCCGGTAGCGCGTAATAGTTGGGTGTATTTTTCGGCCATTCGGAATAACCCGTTACCGTTGCTGGAATAAAATCATCCATTGAAATACCTTCTTTATCAAAGAATTCATTCAATTTAAGATATTGACCATTTTCAGCAGCACCACCGATCCATTGGCTGTCACCGATGAGAAGGTCACAAAGTTCGCCGCCTGAATTGAGCTCGTTCAACATGCGGTCAGCGAAATTCGGCCAAGGCACAAATTCAAAACTCATGTTGTGACCCGATTGAGATTCAAAGTCCTTACTGAGCTCTACCAATGCGTTAGCAGGATCCCAAGCAGCCCAGCAAAGCGTTAAATCGTCTGCCTGCGCTATTGTTGGGGCGGCACCCAAGATGGATGCTGTTAAAAGAGCGTTGGCCATTAAAAAACGAGATTTCATACCTTAATTCCTCTTCTGATTGTGTAATTTCCCGGTTATTACTTGTTGTAGCGCGCTATATAGCGCTCTACATGGCGCTTATCCTACATGAGGCACGCACCTCATGTCTATCATTTTTTGAGGTGCGTACCTCAGATTTGATTATTCATTCCCAATAAGAACAACAAAAGTTAATTAGAGCGGCTTTATCGCAGAAATGATTGAGGAGGGGATACTGTAAAATTTGAAGAAGACCGTCAAAATATAATTCACGGTTTAGAAATAACATTAGGCTATCAGCTAGGTAATTGCTGTATCAATAGTTTAATGGTTAATGGTTAATGGTTAATGGTTAATGGTGATTATTATTAAATCAGTCGCTGTTTATTGCTATACGCTAATTCCAGTTAAAAAGATTTTCTTTTAGCACAATGTCGATTCGAATAAGCTCTTGCGCGGGATCAATCTCGGTGCCGTCACTAATCGCCTTAAGCACACGGATTGCACTTCGAACCATGTGACCTACATCTTGAGAAATAACGGCGTCAATCGTTTCGTCCTCAAGCCCTGCCCGAGTTTGCGGCGTCAAGTCATGCGCAATAACAAATGTATCTTCAGTCAGATCAAATTTTTGAAGCAATCCCAGCAATGCGGTAATGCCGGCGCCAGCTGAATAGAAGCCTCGAATATCGGGGTTTACTGAAAGCGCATTTTTTACTGCATTCGTCAAAATTTCAGTGCTGCTGTGCCCTTCCAAGGTTGGTAGCGCGTTTATCGGCTGATTTTTCTCTAATATATAGGAATCAAAGCCGAGTCGACGTTCGACGCTATCGCGCAATCGCATTGAGCTTGAGGTAATAAGAACCTTGCCGCCTTGCTTCCCTAGAAAACGGCTCATTAAAAAACCAGCAATTCGCCCTGCTGCGACATTATTGATACCAACGTAATGATCCCGACCAGAATCAGGCAAGTCAGAAACCAGCG
>CAWVZP010000098.1:0-10719 GCA_963934675.1 uncultured Gammaproteobacteria bacterium
TAGGGTGATAAACGCTCGCTAGCCCACTGGCCATCCTCATTGCGCTCAAATAGAAATCGGTCATGTAGTCGGCTTGCCTGTTCTTGCCAAAACTCCATAATTTCTGGTTTGATTCGATAGCCACCCCAAAATGGTGGTAATGGAACCTCTTTGTTTTCATACTTCTTTTTCACACGCTCAACCATAGTGTCTAAGGTGGATCGAGAACTGATCATTTCACTTTGGCCTGATGCCCAGGCACCTAACTGACTGCCTCGAGGACGCGTAACAAAATACTTTAAAGATTCGGCTGTCGATATCTTCTCAACCTGCCCAGCGACCAGCACCTGCCGCCCCAGAGATTGCCACGGAAACAATATGCTCACTCTATTATTAAGTGCCATTTGCTGTGCTTTACGACTGTCATAATTGGTAAAGAAAACAAACCCCTGTTGATCAAATAGCTTCAACAGAACAGTGCGTTGATATGGCTGCCCACTATCATTCACAGTCGCCAAAGACATTGCACCAGGTTCATGAATATTGCTACTACAAGCATCTGCATACCAGGCATCGAACTGGGATATGGGATCCATTTTAAGGTCACTTCGTGCTAACCCTCGCGCCATGAATTGCTCACGGAGCTCACTCGTTATTTTCATTATAATCACTCGGTTCTAAAACATTATTAATAAATCTTCGCTTGTATCAACCAACTGACTTGAATCAACTTTTGATCATAGAGTGGTTGTGGAAAGTAGTGCTACTGACTGACAAATATGCTGAAAGCTGTTTTGCGCTTTATCTGAAACATGCCGCGCTCGGAGATAGTCATGTGTCAATCCGAGTTCGTTGTAACACTCAGCATACACATCAGCAGCACAGAGCCTTTCTATATAGAGCTTGGCATCATCGCGTAACGGATCAATATCCGCCGAAAATGCAATTGTCGGTGGCAAACCATTAAAATAATCGGCTACCAAGGGATAAAATTCAGGGTCACGAGTAGCGGTCTCAACGTTATCACAACGCATTTTTCGATAATAAAGAATATCTGCCGTGGTTAACAAAGGTACCACAGCGTTCGTCACGTAGGAGTCTAGATCGAATAAGTCTCCCCCAAGTCCAGGATAAACCAGTACCTGCCCGAACGGTTTCCGACTCACATTTTTAAGTCGATGGCTTAATCCAGCAGCCAAAGTAGCGCCAGCCGATATGCCAACCAATACTGAATTCGGTTGCCAACAAATATCAAAAGCATCGGCAACATCATCAAGATGAACTGGGTGTTTATGTTCGGGTGCCAATCGATAATCGATAGAAATAGCATCCAACCCTGTTTTGCCACAAAGCTCGGCACAAATATCGTCGTGAGAGTCAAGATCACCTAAAATAAAACCACCACCGTGTATAAAAACTATTTGCCCATCAGCAACAACCTCGGCTAAGGAATTTCGATATCGGCGAATGGGTATTGGTCCATGGCGGCCAGTCACAACATCATCTGATGATTCAATACCAACCGGATAGGCTGAGAAAAAATGACGGCAGGCTGCGTTAGAGTTAATCCGCTGTTGTTCGATGCTGGTATCTGTCGAGAGATCGCCCGATACCTGCATCATAGTGTCAATAAATAGTTGTATTTCACTATCGATTTCAAAATGGGCCATTAGAACCTCGGTTTCAGGATAAATACGTCCTGTTCAAATTATAGATTTTAGGTACTAATTAGCAATGTAATACGGGCTTGGCCGGAATATAGCTCATCTCAGATACCCCTGTTCATGATGATCTTTAACATGGCAGTCTGAAACCAGTTAATTATCAATGATTCCACTAATATAAAGAATTAGATTGATAGGTCCAAATTTCAGACCATGGAATTTAGCCGCAAATCGTCCACCTTTATCAATGACATGAGTCACCACACCCTCTGTCTCCTGATCATTCTCAGCCAGTTCGGAGCGAATATTATAAGCTTCGACTAGCGTTCTTGTGGTTGCTACGTTTGCATCTTTAGATGCCGTCAAGAATAGCCAGTTGGTTGCTCCAAAACCATGTGCCTGAGCGTAGTTTTTCATTGCATCCTGCGCATCATTTGTCAGGTCAGCGCTAATGGTAATGAATTGAACATCAGCCTTGAGTGGCGTTATGTTAACTTTTTGCTGAATGTCGGCAATTACTGCAGCCTGTCGTTCGCAGCCATTTTGACAATGCGTAGACGTAAAGTTAAGCACTACCACCTTATTTTTAAAATCAGACAACCTGACTTTATTACCTTTAGCGTCTATCAGCTCAAAAGGTGGTGCGCTTGGTAAATCAATCACTTGGAAGTACGGCTCATGCGCTTTCATATAAGCGTCAATATTGCCCTTTGGATGATCAGCGTAGGCAGGTACGATTCCTATTAACATGACCACAGTGCTTAATATTAAGATCCTTACAGACATAATCTATCCTTTAATTATTTGGTATTAAGTTGTTTTTTTGATGCTTGATTCACATCCTTATTGTCGCTGGACTATTACATTCGGTAAACTAAAAAGTTGCCCCAGCTTTTCTAATTTGAGGCTCAACTCAATAGAATTCTAAAAATTTAAAGCATTGTACTGCTTGCCGCAGAAAAAGTTTAATCGATAAATATCGGCAGGTTGTTTATTATCAATTCAACCAAAAATAACGCGTCACAGCAAAACCCGCTTCATCTAGAGTCAATGCCGAAGCCTCAGCCCGTCACTACACAATTACTGTAGCGTCGACCAAAACATCTGAAGAAATTAAGCTTCGAGTTGAACTGGACCTGTTATTGATCGCTCAGTATATTGTTTGAGCGGCGCGGCTGAAATTAACTTTTTGCGCTAGTTTGTTGGCCTGTGGGCAAGAGTTTAAGTACGATGAATAACGACTCGAAACAGCTCAACATGGGCCAAAAATACAATCGTGAATAATAGACCTTCAAATTCGTCGATAATCTTCCCCTTACTATTCTTCAATCAGGGTGGATAAATCCCGAGCCGCGTCGCGTAGCTGCGGAACAAAGCGTTTCGCATCATCCAGTGCAAAGCGAAACACCGGTGCCTGTATGGCGAGTGAGCTGTAAAACCGTCCCACTTTGTCAGTGACCGGCACACCAATCGCTATCATGCCTTCAAAAAATTCTTCATTGTCGATTGATAGCTGGTTCGCTTTGATCTTTTCAATTTCCATCAGCAGTTGCTCAGGATCTGTAATACTATTTTTGGTATAAGCTTTTAGATCAAGCTTTTCAATCACAGCCTTGCGTTTTCTGAGCGGCAGGCTACTCAGAAATAGTTTACCGCTAGCCGTGCAATGAAGTGGCACCCGTGTGTCCATTGGAAAGGTCAGTTTTAAAGCTTGCTCAGTTTCAACTCGATCCGAGTAAGCCATGTGCAGGCCATCTGCATACGCAATATTGCAGGTTTCACCGACTTCTCGCGAAAGCGCCTCGAGAATGCCATGACGTTGAGCGCGAAATCGAGAATGCGATAGAACGCCAACGGCCATATCGTACAGCCGATTACCTGGCATATAACTTTTGCCATTAATTTTTTTTAGTAAATAACCCTGAGCCTCTAGTTCTGCACATAGCCGATGAGCCGTTGCTTTGGGCAAATTGAGTGATTCATTGATTTCGGTGACACTAATGGGTTTGATTGCCGCCGCTACGACATCAAGGATATCAAGGACTCGGTGAATGGTCGAACCGCGTTCATGTTTCATATTGACGATGATCCAGTGGGAATATGACTAAAAAAACTAATTACCCCTAAAATGAGAAAATTAATTCCGTTTTAGCGATTAATGTTATATTTTATCGGTAAGGAAGTCGAATTTCGAGACTATTTAATCGGTAAAGCTATCACGCATGAGAAACAACTTGTACCAAATGGCGGCTAATATATCGCAATTGAAAACCTTAGCCAAATCTCGGATTGCCAGATTTGTTTATGATTCTCTTTGTGGTGGTTACAATAAAGATCTAGCGGTTTCAAATAACCGACGAGCACTCGATAGCACTTACTTTCAGCCGACCTATCTAACAACAGCCGAGAAGGCTGATACCTCGGTCGAAATTCTTGATCAGACTTATTCGTCGCAGTTTGGTGTCGCACCACTGGGCTTGAGCGGCCTGATTTGGCTTGGTGCATCAACCTTTCAGGCAAAGATGGCAAAATGCGCTAATCAACCGTTTATTTTGAGTAGGGTGACCAGTATCTCGATTGAGCAGGCCGCCACCAGTGGGGAGGATCGTTTTTGGTTTCAATTCTGTCCCCCGACAGATAAAGATATGCTCGATGCTGCACTACCACCGGTGAGAAGGCTACCCTATATTCGTGAGCGACTCGGAGATCAATGGCCAGTGATAGCCGATAGCGGTGTTGAATCGAGTGTTGACCTGACTAAATCTCTCGCTCAAGGTGTCAATATAGTGTTTGCTGGCGGAGCTTTTATGTACGGTGTTGGTGCGCTGGGGAAAGCCAAAGCCAGACATGTATTCGATATTTTGCAAACTGATCGGCTACAAGTATTAGGACAGTTTCATTGTCCCCACCCTAACCTTCTAAAAAACTTCCGGATAGAATGACCGTGGCTGAATTTGATTACATTATTATTGGTGCAGGGTCAGCTGGTTGTGTTTTAGCTAATCGGCTGTCAAAAGATCCTACTAACCGAGTGCTACTACTAGAAGCGGGGGGCAAAGACAACAACCCCTGGTTACATGTACCTGTCGGCTATTTTAAAACCATGCACAATCCGTTATTCGACTGGTGTTATCAAACTGAACCTGACCCAGGTATTGACGGACGCCAATTACAATGGCCGCGAGGCAAAGTGTTAGGTGGTTCGAGTGCATTAAATGGTTTGTTATATGTCCGTGGCCAACGTCAGGATTATGACCGCTGGCGAGATTTAGGTAATGCAGGATGGGGTTACAGCGATGTTTTACCTTATTTTAAAAAGTCCGAGGACAACCAACGAGGCGCTAACCCATACCATGGTGTTGGCGGCCCGCAAAAAGTATCTGATCTGCGTTTACGTCGCCCAATTGCCGAGCATTTTATTAAGGCCGCTATGGAGCAGGGCATTCCTTTCAATGACGACTATAACGGCGCAGAACAGGAAGGCGTTGGCTATTTTCAACAAACAGCTTTTAAAGGTTTTCGTTGGAGTACTGCTCGGAGTTTTCTCAAGCCCGCACGAAATCGACCTAATTTAACCGTCTACACTCAAGCTCAGGTGAGTCGTCTTATCATCGAGGGCAAGCGCGTTACCGGCGTCGAATTTAAACGCGGTGGTCAGTTGCAAAGTGCTACGGTAACGAGAGAGGTAGTGCTCTGCGCCGGTGCGGTCAATTCGCCGCAGATACTTCAATGCTCTGGTATTGGTGATCCTGAGGTTTTGTCATCCGCTGGGGTTGAAGTGCGCCATGCGCTGCCTGGTGTTGGTAAAAACCTACAAGATCATTTGCAGGTACGGCTGGTATTTGAAACCAGTGAAAGAACCCTAAACGATGAACTCAATCATCCACTAAAACGGCTAAAAGTAGGCCTCGAATACCTGTTCAACCGATCTGGACCTTTAACCCTTGCAGCTAGCCAGGTAACTATATTTACCCGTTCAAGTGCTGGTGTTGATCGGCCAGACATCCAGTTTCACATGCAACCTCTAAGTGCCGACAAACCAGGTGATGGTGTGCATCCATTCTCAGCCTTTACTACATCGGTTTGCCAGCTGAGGCCTTATAGTCGAGGAGAAATACGCATCAAGTCAGCTGATCCATTTGAGTATCCCGAAATTCATCCCAACTATTTATCAGACGAGCGCGACTGTGCTGTCGTGGTCAATAGCATCAAGGTCGCGCGTGGCATTGCCAATGCACCGTCGCTAAAACCGCATATTATCCGAGAGCGAGTCCCAGGTAACGAATTTGAGGATGATCAACAGCTGCTCGAAGCAGCGCGAAAATTTAGCCAGACCATTTACCACCCAGCGGGGACTTGCAAAATGGGATCGGACAAAATGGCCGTTGTTGATGACCGATTGAAACTACATGGTCTTGAGGGGCTGCGTATTGCAGACTGTTCAATTATGCCCGAAATTGTTTCCGGCAATACGAATGCCCCGACCATTATGATTGCAGAAAAAGCGGCAGATATGATTTTGGCTGACAATCGTTCATAGAGTCTAATAATCTATTGAGTACTGCAGCCGTGGTGGTTGGATTTTTTTTGTGATACTGCGTGGCTCGGCTATGCCCTGATGGAAGCGTTTGATCAGTAAAATCGCCACCGCGCAAATTGTCTTCCACTTTTTTGAAGTACAGCGGCACATTGTCGTCAGCCCATTTCGAGTTGCCGCGCACGTAAAGTAAACCGTTGAGTACGCAGGCGACCGACCTGACGTAAGCAATGATATAACGGAATTGATCCACGAGCCCCCTTGTCGCTATATGTTTCGATCCGACGATTCAATAAATCATGTTAAAAAGGAACTAATATTCTCGTTTAAGATTCTTTGATGCAGCTTCTAGGTGGTTCTATCCTTAATAGCGCCATCAAGTTCGGCTTTTGGGATACCGAGCCGATACGAAAATTATGTGTATTTAGTTCTGTTACTCAGCCGCAAAAAAATGTAAGGTTGAGACTGGAAGTCCCATTTAAACTTAGTTTTGTCGATATGCGGCATTCAACTGGGCCGGAATGCCGACCCAACAAGCTACGGGGCAGTGCCTTCAGCCTCGCAGCGCATAAAATAACGAAGGCTTTCTTAATACGAGGAGAAGACATGATCAATCTAAAAACTATGGTTGCCAGTACAGCAGTTCTTGCACTCATGGCATCGTCTGCCATGGCGGCAGACAAGGTTTTGCGTATCCAGTCGGTGCTATCCACCTCTGCTGACGAAGTCGTTATGTTGAGGGAGTTCGGCAAAGATGTCGCAGCGCTGACTAGTGGCTCGCTCACCATCGAAGTTCTGCCAGCAGGCGCTGTTGTTGGACCACGAGACGTCATGGATGCCGTTGACGCGGGGCTCGTTGAAGGTGGATTTGCCTGGACACATTATTGGGGTGGTAAACACATTGCGGCTAACCTGTTCGGCGCGCCTATAGCGGGTGCCGGTGTAGGACTCGATAACATCGCGTTCCTGAGCTGGTTCCAGTACGGTGGTGGCAAGGAACTGTATGACCGCCTGTGGGATGAAATGGGCGTGAACGTCAAAGGATTCATGCTGCAGCCAGTGGGCCCTGAGGCACTCGGTTGGTTCCCAAAGCCAATCAAGTCGATGGATGACTTCCGTAAATTACGCTTCCGTGCACCTCCAGGCATGGTTGGTGCCGCATACGCTGAAATCGGTGTTCCAGCGGTTGCCATGGGCGGCGGTGATATTCTGCCAGCGCTTGAGAAAGGCACGATCGACGCAGCCGAGTGGTGCTGCCCCAAGCCAGACTCCGTCTTTGGTTTTCAGAAAGTGCTGAAGCATTACTACCTCCAAGGTCTGCACCAGGTAGTCGTGAACGCAGACATGTATGTGAATGGCGACTTCTACAATTCGCTGAGCGCAGTTGAGCAGAAAGCACTGGAAGTGGCGGCAAACGCGTCTCTGTCAAAATCCTTGTCTTACAGGATCTATGAGAACGGTAAGGCGCTGAAAGATCTGACAGATAATCACGGTGTTATCTTGGAAGATACGCCTGCGGATTACTTCACAGAGTACATGGCGGCCGCTAAAAAGTCGCTACAAGCCGCTGCGGATGAAAACGAGTTCTTCGCAGAAGTGTGGCAGTCGCAAAAGGATTTCGCCGACACAGTAGTACCATTCTGGTCAGGTGCACAAACTTCAAACGCAAGTTTGGGTCGCGCACATGCAGTTACACTGAAGTAAAAAAATACTTCGTTGCGAGGTTCATATAGGCCTCGCTTCGAAGTTTCTGTAATTATTACCATTCTGGATGAGCGTACAGACTTCGAACGCATGTTTGGAGCGCACACATACGAACACACTTTAGTAAAAAAACTTCGTTGCGAGGCTCATCAAGGCCCCGCTTCGAAGTTTCTGTATGGGGCTAAGCCCTGTTTAAATAATAAGAGCCTAAAATGGGCACAAACATATAGGGGAGAAGGGGCATGGCTGTAGATGAAATCAATCCAGAAGACCTCGAGATTGCGGATGAATTAATTGCGGAGCGTCGTGCAGAGGCCCCGGGTGAAACGCCAGAAGATATGACCCCCTGGCAACGCCCTATTACGGCAGCTATTGACGTAATCAATTACCGGGTAGGACAGATTATTTCCCTGCTCTTGGTGCCACTCCTTGTTGTAGTGGTGCTAGAAGTCCTTTCTAGAAACTCCTTTTCGATCTTACAAAATGCCGGGTTCGAAGACTTCGCCCGAACTCTCGGACTTGGGCCCACGCTCTGGGTGTATGACACCAGCCGTATGATAGCCGGGGTACTCTTCATGGCAGCCGCGGGCTATGGTTTGATGCGCGGAGTTCACATCCGTGCCGACTTCCTCTACCGAGGTTGGTCGGCAAAAACACAAGCGACAGTGGATGCAACACTCTACCTCCTGTTCTTTATGCCTTCGATGATCTTCTTTACTGTTATTGCCTCAGACTTCTGGTGGCTCGCCTTTTCAAGAGGTGAAACCATGCAGGTTGACAGTGCCTGGGGACCACTTCTATGGCCCGCACGCCTGGCGATGCCAATCGGTGCCTTCCTCTTGATGCTGCAAGGCCTCCCTGAGATTTTTCGTGCATTTCACAAGATGGGTAAAGAGCGAGAGCGTTGGTTTGTACGAGCCTTACCTGTCTATATAATCGCACTGACCTGGCTCATTCTGGCGGTGTTCCATCCGAGTATGATCCCAGGTGGCGAATCATTTTCTGACCTCATGTCCGCCCGATCGAACATGGACAAAGCTACCATCGGATTGATCATGCTGGGAGCTATGCTGTTCGTGATTTTTATCGGTTTTCCAATTGCCTTCACGTTGATTTTCCTTGCCTTTGTGTTCGGCATTTGGGGCGCCAACTTCAAGTTAACCACGCTGTTGATGACGCTAAATACAAACTCCACCATGTTGAACGATCAGCTGATGGCCGTGCCACTTTTTGTACTGATGGGAATCGTGATGGAAGCGGCAGGCTTGATGGACCGGTTGTTTGCATCGATCCAGATGATGATGTCACGCGTCCGCGGCGCATTGTTCATCGCGGTGCTAATCGTATCGACGATTTTTGCAGCAGCCACTGGTATTGTCGGCGCTTCTGTAACTCTGCTTGGGATCATGGCTGGTGCAACCATGACCAAAGCAGGTTATGACGTCAAGCTTGCGGCTGGAACCATCACCGCAGGCGGCACATTGGGCATTCTGATACCACCCTCAATTATGCTGATCGTTATGGGACCTGTTCTAGAAGTTTCAACCCTTGACCTCTTCCGTGGCGCCTTTATTCCCGGCGCCATGCTAGCGACCCTCTACCTGCTTTACACCCTTGGACGCTGCTGGCTGAATCCTGACCTTGGTCCAATTTTGTCAGAAGAGGACCAACCTGAAACATCGCCATTTTATGGCGCTGAGGTCGCGCTGATTTGTCTGGGTGTTTTGACCGTTTGCCGAGTGTTTGGCCTTGCCATGGGCGGCGCTTTTAGCGGTATGATTCCTTTTGGCGGCTTAATAGTATTGTCCATTACCTGTGCCATCGCCTATGCCGCATACCGTCGTTTGAATCTACTCAAAATTGTGCTACCGATTACGCTGCTCTTCCACATCTATATGATCTTTGGGAATATGGGAGAGGACGGTAGCCTGCCGATCTGGTCGATAACCCTCTGTTCATTCACCCTGCTTCTGGGATATTTGGGGCGGCCGATTTATAACGCAACGTCAGACAATGGGTTCTATTTCTCGGATCTCTGGGATGAGTTCTTTGCTGGGCTCATGCCTCCCACGATCCTAATTTCTTTTGCTTTGGGGTCGATTCTGCTTGGCCTGGCAACACCCGCTGAAGCCGCAGCTATGGGCGCTTTTGGAGCTATCTTGTTAGCTATCGGTTACGGCAAATTCACCTTTCCTAGTTTCTTTGACAGCCTGATCAAAGCCCTGGAGATCACGGTTTTGATTATGTTCCTGGTTGCCGCATCGAACTTCTTTGGCGCCGAATTCAGTTATTTGGGCACGCCAAAGATGATGACTGAAATGCTACTTGGTCTCGACATGTCGCCTTACCTCGTTCTAATGGTCATTATGGCACTAATCTTCCTTCTGGGATGGCCACTGGAGTGGGTGCCTATTGTTCTGATCGTCGTGCCAATTTTGCTGCCAACAGTCGAGGCGCTGGACATCCACGGGCTGGATCGCTACGACCTGATGGTCTGGTTTGGCATTCTGGTCGCGGTGAACCTGCAGACCGCTTGGCTATCTCCACCTGTGGCCTTGTCAGCTTATTTTCTGAAGGGGGTGGTGCCGGATTGGGATCTCAAGGACATCTATCTGGGCATGATGCAGTTCATGGGGATTCAACTCATCGGTCTCATCCTGCTGTTTATCTTCCCGCAACTGGTACTTTGGCTACCCAGAGTGATGTCTGGTGGGTAAGTCATGAAGGGTAAATCATGAAAGGTAAATTATGGTGCATCTCATTCAATCTGTCTTGCGCTGGGCAGCGCCCGACAGGATGATATGGCACTAATCGATGAACCACTTAAGTTACTCG
>CAWVZP010000099.1:0-10650 GCA_963934675.1 uncultured Gammaproteobacteria bacterium
TTTTCTTGTTTTTCAAGAGTCGGCAGTGTTGCGGGTGAATTAATGTTGTCCAATACTGGTAGCTCAGCTCCCAGCATAATGGTAACTGTTTCAGTTGTCGTGCCTGAAGCCAAATCTGAGCTATCTAATGGTAATGTATCAATGTCGGCTGACGCGACAGTCAAGGCTAGTTCAGGCTCGTTTTGATTGGTCTGAGACGATGGTAAAGTCTGGCAACCAGGCAATAGCAAAAGGCAAAAGAGAAAGGCATAAAAGCCAATGTTAGAATCTAGTTTCATTTATAACCATCTAAATTGTTAGTAACAGGGGAGCGTAGACGCTAATATGTAGCATTGTACTGTTCATAAAATCAAGATTCAAATGCGATTTAATCGAAATAAACAGATAAAGGCAAAGCTGCAAAAACTATCAAGCGTCAGCGAGTGGTATCAGACGCCATTAGGCGAACTTTTGTTCAGTGAATTAAAAGTGTGCCTGGATCCGCTACTGGCAACGACTTTCGGCTATTACTCAATTCAAATCGGTTGTGTGCCGCAATCAGAATCACTATTTGAACCTTGTCGAGTTAAATATCACTTTAATCTTGAAGCCAGTGGTAATGATTTTGATGTCAATGTCAAGGCTCATCCTGCTTTGCTACCGATTGCGACCGATAGTGTTGATCTGGTCGTATTAATGCATCACCTGTCCGCTACTAAGGAGCCACATGCCATTTTACGAGAAGCTTTTCGGGTGCTAATTCCTGAGGGAAAACTAATTATAATCGATTTTAATCCAATATCGTTATGGGGTTTTAGAAATTTTTTTCAATCATGGTTAGAGATAATTCCCTGGAGTGGGCACTTTTATACCGCGCGGCGAATAACCGACTGGATGAAACTACTGGGTTTTGATAAGCAAAAGCGTTTGCAAGTTGGCTATATGCTGCCTATTCATCATGTTGGGTTGATTCGAAAACTGTCGTGGCTGGAGAAGGGCATGAAAAACTGGTTGCCTTTTTCGTCCGCACTCAATGTACTGGTCTATAGCAAAAATATTTCCCCAATGACGCCAATTCGTCATCGTTGGGTTGTAAGAAAATTGTTACTGGGTAAAGTAACTCGCCCCTCAGCTGGTCGTGGTATGAAATATGACAAATAAAATAGTGATTTACACCGATGGTGCGTGCCGTGGCAACCCAGGGCCTGGTGGTTGGGGCGTTCTCCTCAGATATAAAGACAGTGATAAAACATTAAAGGGGTTTGACGCTGAAACCACTAATAACCGGATGGAATTGATGGCCGTTATTGAAGGTCTTCGATTGCTAACCCATGGCTGCACCATTGAACTAAACACTGATTCAAAGTATGTTTTGCAAGGTATTAATGACTGGATTGTAAATTGGAAGAAAAACGGTTGGAAAACGGCGGCTAAAAAACCGGTTAAAAATGTTGATCTGTGGCAACAGCTTGATGAACAAGTTAGTCGACACGAAATAAGCTGGCATTGGGTGAAAGGTCATTCAGGCGTCCCTGGAAACGAAGCAGCAGATCAATTGGCAAATGATGCCATTGATCAGGCTATGGTTAAATCATGAGGCAGGTCGTACTCGATACAGAAACGACCGGCCTTGAGACTAGTAAGGGTCATCGGATTATCGAAATTGGTTGTGTTGAATTAATCGATAGGCGTATTACTGATAAGCATTGGCATTTTTATATTAATCCCGAGCGCGAAATAGATGCAGGTGCTTTCGCAGTACATGGTATTAGTAACGAGTCCCTGCAAGACAAACCATTATTTTCTGACCTCGCACAAGACTTTGTTGACTATATTAAAGGTGCTGAATTAATTATCCATAATGCCATTTTTGATGTCGGTTTTTTGGATAACGAGTTTGCCAAATTGGATGGTGAAAGCACCCGTATAAACTCAATTTGTGGTGTGCTTGATACGCTTGTTATGGCTCGCCAAAAGCATCCGGGCCAGAAAAATAATCTGGATGCCCTTTGTCGACGCTACTATATCGACAATAGCCAGCGTAGCTTGCATGGTGCGCTTCTCGATGCACGTATACTAGCCGATGTTTACTTGGCAATGACAGGAGGCCAAACGGCGCTTAGCCTAGATGATGATAGTGGTCAGGAGGAGGATTCTCGCGATGTTAACTTTCGACAAATCGAAAGAACTGGTCCGTTACCTATCTGGAAAGGTACTGTTGAATCTAATCAGGCGAATGCGGATTACGCTACTTTCCTCTCGTCGCAATGTTCCGACCCTGCTTGGAAGTAATTACCCTAACGTAATTATCCTAAGGTAATTACGTTAGGTATAAGTAATGTTGTTAAACTGATTGCCGCGCTATGAATGTTTCATGATTCTGGACTTGTCCCGCTGCCAGTCACGATCTTTCTCAGAAGCACGTTTGTCGTGTGACTTTTTACCCTTCGCCATTCCAAGTTTTATTTTAGCCCGCCCTCGTATCCAGTAGGCCGATAGCGCAACAATGGTATAGCCTTTACGATCTACCATGGCCATTAAACGATAGATCTCTCTTTGATGCGCGAGTAACTTCCGAGTTCGCGTGGCAACCGGATTGATATGGGTAGATACCGTGTTAAGTGCGCTAATATGAGCGCCTATAAGCCATAACTCGCCATTTTTAGCCATCACATAACTTTCTTTCAGCTGCAAGTTATTGTCGCGCAAGCTTTTTACTTCCCAGCCTTCGAGTACGATACCTACTTCAAGATCATCCTCAATCGAATAATCATGACGAACCACGCGATTCGTCGCAATAGTATTGTCAGATGTTTTTGATTTCTTTTTTCCAGCCATAACCTGATAACAATGCCAATCATAAATGGGTACCCATTCTCGGTTTAAACACTCAGGTTGACAAGTAAAACCTGCCAATTGGTCTAAAAGTGATGGTGATTGAATCGATATAAACCGATGAATCAAGATCGCTGGGAAAAAAACAGCTAAAGATGATTTGCTGCCTTTCAATTTATAACGACAAGCTATATTATCCTTCTTTCAATGGTGACCTGTTTCGGTCCCTTCGTGACGACTAACTGTTAACTCCGCCAGGCCTGGAAGGGAGCAACGGTAGCAAGGACGTCGGGTACGAAGGTGTACTGATTCAGGTCGCCTCCCTATCTTTATCTTGTGATGATAACCAATCGATATTTATGCTTAAGTTTCACATTGATGCATAGGCACGGATATATAAAATTAGCGCATAGGTTAAAGCCATGAGTTATCAAGTACTAGCTCGCAAATGGCGGCCCGCCAATTTTAAACAAATGGTAGGGCAGGAGCATGTGCTTCAGGCGCTCGTCAATGCTATTGACAGCGACCGCTTACATCATGCTTATATGTTTACCGGCACTCGCGGTGTGGGTAAAACCACAATTGCCCGCATATTCGCCAAATCTCTTAATTGTGATGCTGGTATTAGTTCTGAACCCTGCGGTCATTGTCCATCTTGTCTCGAAGTTGACGAAGGTCGAAGTGTCGATTTAATCGAAATCGATGCCGCATCGCGAACGGGTGTTGATGATATGCGTGAATTGCTCGACAACGTACAATACTCACCAACGCGTGGTCGGTTCAAGGTTTACCTAATCGACGAAGTTCACATGCTATCCAAACATAGTTTCAATGCATTATTGAAAACGCTCGAAGAACCGCCCCCTCACGTCAAATTTTTGTTAGCCACAACTGATCCACAAAAAGTACCGGTGACAGTGCTATCGCGTTGTTTACAATTCAATTTAAAACGTATGTCGAAGCAGCAAATTCAGTCTCATTTGCAGTTTTTGTTAGGTGAGGAAAAAATAGACACCGAAGCTGGCGCATTGGCTCTAATCTCTAGCGCTGCTGATGGTAGCATGCGAGATGGCTTAAGCCTGCTCGATCAGGCAATCGCCTATGGTGCTGGATCCGTACTTCAAGCGGCGGTCGAATCGATGTTGGGTGCGATTTCAAAAGACTATATTTTTAAATTACTCAATGCTTTAGTCGAACAAAACGCCAGTGCTTTGATTGGTGAAGCCAGAAATATCATTGAGCGTAACCCTGATTATCAACGCGTTTGTGCTGAAATGATCGCGCTATTGCAGCAGATTGCTTTATTCAAAAGTGTAGCAGGCATTACCCCAGAAGATGATTCGATGGCAGATCACATTGCTGCGTTGTCTGAAAAGCTTTCGCCTGAAGAAATTCAACTGTATTACCAAATCATGCTTCAGGGCCGTCATGATTTAAATATTAGCCCTGATGAAGCTAGCGGTTTTGAGATGTTAATGCTGCGGTTGTTGGCTTTTTCTCCCGACAATGACAGTACTAGCGCGCAACCGTCGGAAAAAAAAAACCTGTAATTCGGCCATCTAGTTCGACAAGGGTTGATATGCCTGAAGTCTCACCGATAATTGTAGAGCCGTCGATAGAAGTTGTTGAGGTCGATAGCGACCTAGTCGATGATTTAATTTTACTTGATCCTAATCTTGAACCGCCTTTACCTGCGGTTAAACCTCGTGTCGAATCTGCACCAATAGAGGTGCTATCACAACAATCAGTGTCTCTAGCCGTCAGCCAGCGGTACATAAAGGGAGAACAGAGTAAGCACGATGAATTAGAGCCGCCACCCCCTTTAGAATTCGAGCCAACGATAGAACCCGCGGAGTTCAATCAGTTGTTCGATGATGTCGTAGGCAATCCAAATATTCCAATTAAGACTTCGTCTAAAGAAACTTTGCCTAAGGTCCTGACGCTTAGTGAAAAAGAGGTCCCTCGGTCAAAACCAGTCGCCACGGACGCTATTCACTGGACAGAATTATCTTATGATTTGGGACTACAGGGTTTTGCACAAGCTATTGCAATTAATAGCGTTGTTGGCAGTTATGAACAGGATCATTTAAAGTTGTTTTTGACGTCTGATTTCATGAAATTTGTCAATGCTGAGAATCAAGACGAAATTTGTCAGGCGTTAGCCTCTAAATTTGGGGTATCATTAATTCTTGAATTGCAAGTGCAGGACAAGCTCGATGTCGAAACGCCAAGCGAAACCCGACTGCGTAAACAGCACGAACATCGGCTAGCGGCAATTGATTCAATTAAACAGGAGCTGTCTGTCAAAAAATTGTATCGCGCATTTGGTGCTGAATTAATAGAATCGAGCGTGCAATTAATGGATAAAAAGTAATACTAACGATTAAGCCATCGAACGATTATTGTTCGAAATAAACTGCAAAACGACTTGAAAAGAGGTGAAAAGATGAAAGGTGGGTTGGGCGATATGATGAAAAAAGCGCAGGAAATGCAGGAAAATATGCAAAAAGCTCAGCAGGAACTAGCGGCAACGGAAACCACAGGTGAATCTGGTGGTGGTCTTGTTCAAGTAATCATGCGTGGCACCCATGAAGTTAATGCAGTGCATATCGATACCAGCTTAATGGGAGACGATAAGGAGATGCTTGAAGACTTGATCGCAGCAGCGATGAACGATGCCGTTCATAAAGTAGCGAAAACGAATCGAGATTCAATGCAGGACTTAACTGCAGGCCTGAATCTACCACCCGGCTTTAAACTGCCGTTTTAGGTGAATCAATGTCATCCTCCCCGTCATTAGAAGCTTTAATCAATGCGCTTAAATGTTTGCCAGGTGTTGGTCAAAAATCGGCCCAACGAATGGCGTTGTATTTAATAGAGCGTGATCCACAAGGGGCTAAAAGATTGGCTAATGCAACTTTAAATGCACTGGATAAGGTGGGGCATTGTAATCGTTGTCGTAACTTTGCCGATACTGATTTATGTGATATTTGCACCCGACCTAGTCGAAATTCAAGCATTGTATGCATTGTCGAAACGCCCGCTGATGTGTTAGCTATTGAGGCGTCTGAAGCTTATCAAGGCGGATACTTCGTATTGCTAGGTCGGTTGTCGCCATTAGATGGGGTTGGCCCAGATCAATTGGGCATTGAGCAACTAGAACGTCGATTGCAGGAAGATGGGTTAAGTGAAGTAATACTGGCGACCAGTGCGACAATTGAGGGTGATATTACTGCTCAGTTTATTGCTGATTTAGCTCACAAATATAATATCGAAACCAGTCGCTTAGCGCGGGGCATTCCTTTGGGTGGTGAGCTTGAATTTGTTGATAGCGGCACCTTGTCACGGGCGTTGTCAGGCCGGCAGCAATACGACTAAAGTCTAATTTGAAATTAGGAAATACAATCATCATTCAGGAAGTGCCCAATGACTGAAACCATATTCAGTAAAATTATAAACCGAGAGGTACCTGCTGACATCGTTTACGAAGACGATGATATTCTTGCCTTTCGTGATATTAGCCCTCAGGCACCCGTCCACATTTTGGTTATTCCAAAGGTCAAAATTGCGACCGTAAATGACATTCAACCAGCACAAGCGGAATTGATCGGAAAGATGGTGTTGGCGGCGCAAAAAATAGCACAACAGGAAGGCATTGCCGAAGATGGTTATCGACTGGTAATGAACTGCAATCAACACGGTGGCCAAGTGGTTTATCATATACACCTTCACCTGATGGGTGGACATCAGCTGGGAGGCCTTTCATAAGTCAATCAGAGTGCTGATGAAGAGAGGCGCTACAGTTTTTCAACTAATCGAAGGTAGTGCTGATATCGGCTATCGGTTATGTCATTTTTCAACTTGGCTTCAACAACGGCACATTTGGGTTCATTGATATGCCGGCAATTAGCGAATCGACAATGTGCTGACAGTCGATTGATTTCTCTAAATCCGGCACTGACCGGTATCTTGTCATCTAATACGGGGTTGAATCCGCGTACACCTGGTGTATCGATCAAGTGGCCATTGTTCGGCAGGTGATACAGGCGGCTAGTCCGAGTGGTATGTCTGCCTTCTTCATTCGCTTCCGAAATTTCACATATTTTAACGTCGATTTCAGGCAGTAACGCCTTCGTAATGGAGGATTTACCCACGCCCGAAACACCACTTAAAACAGAGGTATTGTTATCGAGAAGTGAGCGTAACGGTTCCATACCATCGACTGTCATCACGCTAGCAAGTAGTACTTTGTAACCGAGTGGTTCATAGATAGCCTTAAGGCCAAATGGGTCTGCCAAGCCCTCGGGCAGAATATCTGCCTTGTTTAATACAATGGCAACATCAATATTTTGCTGTTCGGCTGATAACAGGTATTGATCGAGTAAAAATAAGTTTGGTGCGGGCTTCACCGCAAGGCAAATCAGTAATTGACTCAGGTTCGCTGCGACTGACTTTAAATGCCCGAACCCGTCAATTCTTTGCAGTAGGTTATGTCTGGGCTGAATGGCTAGAACGCGATACTCCGTTTCTTTAATCGGTTCGTAGACGGCGGTATCACCACAAACAATGGTACCGATATTGGATTTGACGGCACAAATATGCAAGCTGCCATCGGACGATTCTACGACTATTTTGCCGCCATGATGTGAGATCACCAGCCCTTTCAAATGATTTTGGCTGTCAGAGTTAATCGCGTCTTGGGTTCCCTGAATACGTTTTTTTTGATGGTGACTGAGTTTGCGCTTAGCCATAGACGTATCCAGAGGTAATAGAGTCTGGAATCAAATCAGTAATCGTCATACTAATAAAACATCAACTTTGGCAGCGCAAATAAAATCGTTAATAGATAAACCGTTAACAGAATGTGTAGTGAAGCAGAGATGGCAATGTCGGTAAGTCACAGTCATATCTGGGTGATGATCGTTTTGATGTGCTATCCAGGCGCATGAATTGGCGAAAGCCATTGTCTGATAATAATTTTTGAATTCAAATTTCCGGCTGAGGGTGTTATTAACGCTATCTAGAAGCCAACCGTCCGTAATTGATTCATTTATTAATGAGAGTAGTACAACAGTCTCTTCTTCGGTTAGTTTTGGAGCTAGTTTGGGATTATTGCTACACTTTTTTTCGATAAGGTTGCTCAATTTTAATGTGCCTGTTGCTGCTTGTGAATTTGTAAGGGTCTACCGATTCCTGAGGATATTCTAAATTAAAATATTTTAACCAAAAAAATGCACTCTTTAGTCAATCAAGTTAAATTTTGATATAGTTTACCTCAAATTTTTAAAGCTAAAAACATATTATGGAGCTGAGATGGCAATTGACGACAATAACTTGATATGGATCGACTTGGAAATGACGGGTCTCGAACCTCAAATTGATCAAATTTTAGAAATTGCGACGGTAGTAACCAATAAAAATCTGGAAATTTTGGCTCAGGGGCCTGTGATTGCAATACAACAATCACTTTCAGTTATGAATGCAATGGATGAATGGAATACGACACACCATGGTGACTCAGGATTGACGCAGCGCGTATTGAATAGTAAAGATTCGACGCGTGTTGCTGAACAAGAAACGGTGGACTTTTTGGCGAAATATGTAGCGCCTGGAACGTCTCCGATGTGTGGCAACAGCATTTGTCAGGACAGACGTTTCATGGCTCGCTTGATGCCTGAATTAGAAGCTTTTTTCCATTACCGAAATCTGGACGTTAGTACGCTTAAAGAGTTGGCTAGGTTATGGAAACCTGAAATAGTTCCAGGCTTTACTAAGAAGGGCGCTCACCTAGCCTTAGATGATATTTTAGAGTCTATAGACGAGCTGAAATATTATAGAGACTGCTTCATCCAAATTTAGTGTGTCCAAGTACAAAAACTTGTTGGATATTTCAGAGGTATGAGTTTACTTTGTAGGTATGGAATAAATCGGTTTAACTACTGAGCTAGTCTAAAATGAGTAATTAAATCATTTAAACAAAATCACTCAACCGCCGATGATAATTTTGATTATCTCAAATTAACTATCAAATATCGGCTTTCAGGTAGGAATATGGATTTAGCTTCACTCATAGGCATCATTTCTGGCGTAGGATTAATTGTGTCTGCCATTATTGTTGGCGGAGATGTGCATAATTTTTTGAATGTCCCCGGCATAATGATTGTGGTGGGCGGCACAATGGCTGCAACATTGTTGACCTTTCAATTTAATGATGTATTAACCGCCTTCAAGAGTGCTTACTTTGTTTTCACTTCGCCTAAACAGGACTCCCAGGACTTAATCAATACGATGATTAAACTAGGTACCATTAGTCGTCGTAATGGCTTGCTGAGTTTGATGGATGTTAAAACAAGTTCGCCATTCTTAAGGCGAGTTTGTGCCTTAATCGCTGATGCTGCGGATGAAGAAACGCTGCGATCTGCAATGCGTATTGAAATTGATTCAATGCAAATGCGTCACTTTATAGTGCAAGATGTATTTAAGAAAATGGCAGTTTATGCGCCATCTTTTGGTATGTTAGGTACGTTGATCGGACTGATACAGATGTTGTCTCTATTAGCAGATCCTGAGACTTTAGGCCCTGCTATGGCGGTCGCATTACTCACGACTTTCTACGGCAGTTTATTATCAACCGTTATTTTTTTGCCAATCGCAGGCAAACTAAGATCAAGGACGATGTTAGAGGTCATGAACTTCGAAATTATATTTCAAGGTGCCTTGAGTATTCTCCAGGATAACAATCCATTGTCAGTCTATGAAAAGCTATCGTCATTTGTTCCCGCGAAAAAGCGCAAGCCAATGCAACAGTTAAAAGATCGAACCTAATATGTCATCAAAATCTCTCATAGATATAATTAAAACTGACGATGGTGGAAGCGGCTGGATTGTTACTTTTGCAGACATTATGACATTGATATTAGTATTTTTTATCTTGTTATTTGCTTTGGCTGAGTCACAAGATGCCGCCTACAAAAAACTGGTTGCCAAGGTTCAGGTGTTAGATGCGGATGGCAATCAAATTAGTGTTATTGACTATGCGATTCAAAATGACCGAAATCCTGAGCCACTTAAGCCAATAGAAGATCTTCTTGGATTAAGGTCAAGCACTCAGGATATCGAAAACCTGAAGTCGGCGGTTGTTGAAGAGCTAGAGAGCATGATTGATAATACTGACTTATCTGATAGTGTTGACCTAGTCTTTAATGCAAATAAAATAACATTGCAAATTGATGGCCGATTTCTGTTTCAATCTGGTAAAGCAGAGCTGAAAGACAGCGGTAGAGTTATTTTTTCTAATTTGGGTTATCTGTTTAAGCGGTATGCAGATTACGACATTGCAATTCGCGGGCATACTGATAATCGTGACATCGAAACGTTACAGTTTCCCTCTAATTGGGAGCTTTCCGCCATACGTGCAACTACTGTGTTGCGTTTTTTTATTGGTCTGGGGCTGGACCCCGAAAGAATGACTGCAACAGGGTATGCTGATTTTATTCCGCTGGTTGATAATGATACTGCCGAAAATCGTGCTAGAAATAGAAGAGTCGAGTTTGTTTTGGAAAAAGTAAAAGGCAGCTAATCATGGTCTAGACAATCAAAGCGATGGACGTTGGCAGGCTTCGAACTGTATCTAATGTAGAGAAATCGACTTTGATCACTATAAATAACCATGCTTACAGGTCATTTAACATTAACTAACCTCATAACTAGCCTATGGTTCAGTGATATCGGCAAAAATGCGGCAGTCGAGTGGAAATATTATTTTGTCGATATCACCAGACGTAATGATGGAGCAGGGAGGGAGCTTTTGTCGCTTCCGATTCAATTAAGGTGATA
>CAWVZP010000100.1:0-10594 GCA_963934675.1 uncultured Gammaproteobacteria bacterium
GTCAGAGAGAATGAGGTATCAGAAACATTTTGAATAAAAAGTTCAAGTGTAATATCTTTGCTTCCCTGTACGATATTAGTGACATTAAATTTCGCAAAACTATCACCGTTAGCACTGCGTATTACGTTCCATGCCGGAACGTTAGCACTAATGGTGTGAAGAACCCTGTCATAGAGCCACCAACTTTCGGAACCTCCATCGCTTGTTATTTTATTAACATTTTCATCAGACGAGAACGTTAATCCTGTTGCTTCTGTTACTGCCGTAATGTCTGCAAGATGAATTGCTGGTGTTGTATTTAAAAATACCGATTCATTTGGTGTTGTGGTGTCAGCGTTGTAGAATTCTTCTTGGTTGTCTGCCACCGCTCCGGTTACGCTGCCTGATCCTGAAGCGCCACCATTTAGAACAATACCGGTTCGCTTAAATCCCATATGCCAATCAGCTGATGTTTCTGCTGCTACATCTGTCAAGTCTACAACTAGGCCAGTATCCAGATTGAAATAGGTATGTTTATTAACTGGATTGGTTGCCAACGCACCAATACCACCCGCCGTTGCATCGATCACTCTTTCATTTAAATCAGAAGTCGCACCTAGGGCTGGCATCTGGATAGCAGCAGGATCATTTGAATCACCACAAGCCGTCAATAGCATCGAAGATGCAATAATAGGGGCCAGTATCACTAACCGATTTAATCTGAAATTTTGGGTGAGCATTTTTTCGAGTCCTGTTTGATTTAGGGTTTGTTTATTTGCTTGTTGATTAATTGACTAGCTTTATTCCGGCGTAGACAAATTGGCCCTCATCGGGTCGATTGTCTGTGCCGTCAAACTTCAAGCGGTGGTCGTTAGTTATATTGTCGATGCCAAAAAATACACTAAGATGCTGAGTCGTTTTTTGGGTAATCTTTAAATCCCAAGTATTCCACCCAGGCGACTTGATGGTATTTGCTAGGTCGATGTATTCTTCACTTTGATAAATACCAACCAGGGCAATATCTAATTTCCAGGGTTGGTAGTCAAAACGAAGTTCTGCTTTTAACTGGTGCTCTGGCCGGTCAGGTAACCTATTTTTGGTCTGTCGATCTTTGGCGCTTAAAAAGGTATAGCCAGAGCTAGCGGACCACCGGTCATCAAGTGCTCTGCTCCAGGCTAGATCAAGGCCGTAAGTTGTTGCCCTCGCGACGTTAATGTATTTGAATATTAAAATGCCAGACTCGTCTTGCACTGGAGCGCTATCTGTTTCAATTAGTTGATCAATGTCGTTATAAAACAGATTAATATCAAATCGCTGTTTAGCAGAGACAACCTCCAAGCCCAGCTGGACATTGGTAGACTGCTCAGGTTTGAGGTCCGTATTGCCAAGCACTTTGTAACCCAAAGCGGTGTGATCAAATACAAAGAAACGCTCCTTTAAATTTGGAACTCGGTAGCCTGTACCAATGCCAGTTCGCAATCGAGTTTCTGATTTATCGAACCAATCAGGTGAATAGAGCAGGTTAACTTTTGGGGCAAAGTGCCCCCCAAAGTCAGAGTCATTCTGTGCTCTTGTACCCAGCAATAGCTCGACATTGTTATTAATGAAGATGTCATTTTGAATAAATAGCTCGGAATTTTCTCGGGCCGCTTTGCCTTGAATTTCTGAAAAGGTAACTAACGACGGTCCTTGAAATGTCTGCTGAGTTTGATTAAGCGACTCCTCAGAGTAAGCAACACCTGATGTCAGAATTTGATTGTCACTAATAGGCTGATCCCATTGCAATTCAACCTTGGTGATATCAATTTCAGCATATCGACTTTGATCAATTTCCGAAGTTGCTATGACGTCTTGCTGGGTTTCATCAGTAAAATTTTCGACTATGATGAATCCACTTAATTGCGACTCCTCTTTGAGCTTAGAATGACCACCGACGGAAATGCTCGTTCTTTTTGCCAATTCATCCTTATTTTTTCGGACTTCACCTGACGGTGTTCCTGGTGCTGGAGTAGAGAACTGATTTTGAATATCTTCTCGATAATATTTTGGTGACAGGTAAATTTCAGAATGCTCATCTGGCCGATAGCCAATTCGAGTATGAACATTAAATTTAGTACCTGAATTACCCTGTGAACTAAAAGTTCGCTTATCAAGGTCATAACCATCACTCTCACGCACATCGATCACTGCCAGTGCATTCCACTTACCCTGCTGGGTCGCAACCTGTGTACCCACATGTCGCTGTGCAATAGCATCACCATCATCGAGGTTATCATCACCCCAACTGCCGCCATCTAGCGTGACTGACAGGGCTAGCGGTTTTTCGTTACGACGCGATATAACATTAATGACTCCCCCCATTGCTGCACTACCATATAGTGCAGATGACGCACCTTTGATAATTTCTATGCGTTCAATTTCCATTGCCGATATTTGTGTTAGATCGACACTAGAACCAGTGCTGGCACTAATGGGCTCGCCGTTAAGCAAGACTAAAACACGATCAGAATCCATTCCTTGGAGCCAAACTGAATAACCACTCTTACCATGAATGCGCTTTAACATAACCCCTGGAACCGCTTCGAGTGCTTGCTTTAAGTCTCTCGCATGGCTTCGCTCAATTTGATCTCGACTAACGACTTCAGTTCGGACGGGTACGTCTACCAGTGCTTTTTCTGTACGTGTAGCAGTTACTACCACTTCATCCATTTGGTAGAGGTCAGCCGCATAAGCAGTTGGCACTGCTATTAATAAAACACAAGCAGCATACAAACAGATGATAGTAAGAATTCGAAAGTTCAAAAAATGGTCCTCAGTTCAGTCAACAAAAGCTGGCTGCCTAGCGAGAACGCGTGGGTGGCTGGCGGGTCGTTCGAGTATTGTTTTCGACCTGGTTGGGTCGAACGGTTTTATCAAGGGACTCTGATTAAGTCATGATTTTTAAGTTAACTAAATATAAACAAACTCAATCAGGAACTCGTCGTGTCACTTAAAAATATTAATGTCTATATCCAATCATTTCGTTAATATTAATTTATTTTGTTTGGTCAGTTTTAAATGGTATTCCTCACCTTCATGCTCAATTACAACATTATTTTGTTGTTTGAATATCTCCTGACTTTTTAATCGCAACGGCATCACGGCATTACTCTTTATATTTGATTCAGGTTGGTTAATGGATTGGATCAACGTTTTCACTAGGTTGTTCGCTCGATTATAATTAAGCTAATGATAATCATTCGCAAATAATAAGTAAATAGATTTCAGAAAAAAGTGTGCCGAATAACCATGATCCGTCTATATGACGTTAGCGTATTTATTTTAAATAATGAGAGTACTTCAGTGCCATTTAGCGGGCCAATGGTTGCAAAGAAGGCGATATATACGATTGCAGGAGGTTTCTTCCCAAATTGACTTAATTACTTAGCAGGGTGGTTTTATTGGTCAACATATAAAACGACTCAATCGGATTGTTTCGAATTCGACCTGTGAGTAGTGGACAGTATCGACAAATCTGGATTTGATGATCGGCGTTGATCTTGTTTTTTATTTTGGAGGAACTGGAGGAATTTGAGCCATTTATCGCTTCCTGCATTGATTGGAAATTAAAATATAAGGCGCTATTTGCAGAGTTCCCACACGATGTTGCATTTTTATTCGTCTGATTTAAAGCTTTCCGGATGTCCCTTTTTTAAAGTTGGGT
This sequence comes from uncultured Gammaproteobacteria bacterium, assembly GCA_963934675.1. Taxonomy (GTDB): domain Bacteria; phylum Pseudomonadota; class Gammaproteobacteria. The sequence goes on from CAWVZP010000100.1 coordinate 3,683, forward strand.
TATATATCTACAATTATTTGTCATTTCTTTTTACTGCTAAGAGCCTGCTGGAGTTAAATATCTAAACTAGATAGATCAAAAATTCTACTTTGGTTTCGCCCATTCTTCTTAGCTTGGTAAAGAGCTTGATCCGCTCGTTCAAGCCAATTCTGATAATCACAATGGTGATCCGACGACTCACAGATACCGAAGCTAATGGTGAACTTTATTTCGATTTCATCATATATCACGACTGTGCTTTCGATTGCTTTGCGTAACCGCTCACAGTAAATAAACGCATGTTTTTCTATTGTTTCAGGCATGATAATGGCAAATTCTTCACCTCCATATCGGCCTGGGATATCTGTTTTTCGTAAAGAACTAGCCAGTTGATCGGATACGATTCGAATCACCTCGTCGCCAGCTTGGTGTCCATTGGTATCGTTAACTTGTTTAAAGTGGTCTATATCAAATATAATAAGTGTAGATATTTTTGCGTAACGCTGAAGTTGATTGAATTCATTTTCAAGACACTCTTCCCAGTAACCTCTATTATTAAGCGACGTTAAACGGTCGGTTCGACTCAGAACTTTTAGTACTTGGTTAGTCTCTTCCAGAGCTTGTTTGTTACTGGCAAAATCAGTTACATCGTAAATAGTTACACAGACGTGATTGATGCTGCCATCGATTGACACCAACGGACTAATGGTAACGTCCTGATACATGAATTCCGCTGTACCGGTAATAGGCCGATAGTTTTTAAATTTAAAAAGATAGGGCCTTACTTCCCAAGTGATGAATGCACTGCTTTTCAGCTGAAATACTGATTCAGATTTTTGACGAAACCAGGCTTCATCGAGTTCACTAAACAGTTCAAATATTACTCTATTACTGGTTTCGTCCGGGCTCCTTCCACTATGATTTTCCATAAAAGCATTCCAAACTTGTATTTTAAAGTCTCGATCTAACACGACCATACCAACATCAATCGTTTGCAGCATGCCTATGAGCCAGTGAAGTTCCTTGAAATCTGTATTTTCAGTTGCCATAATAATGAGCGTTTATTCTCCTGTTTTTAGTCAAAGTGATAGTCCAATTCATAGTCAATGAGGATATTTATACAGTTTTACGGTTCACTCTAAGTTCGTCAGTTCATTAGATATGACAAACGTCGATTGAGATTATCTATGGAGTCTTCTGTAAACAAGAGTAATAGGTCACAGGTGATATTATAATTTTCAATTTCGTAGATAATTTCAATCGTTAGCGTTTCCTTCCAACGACTTTCATTACTGGCAACCAGTTCGCTGATATTAACGTGTTGACCCAGCACTACAGGATGCCCATGACTAAAATTAAGATTAAGTTGGTCAGCAATACCGCCGGTAAAGGCGCCTACCAAAATACTGGCAATATCCATAATAAGTTCGAGCTCCGCATTATCGTTTAGCTCACCCTCATATTTCAGTAGTTTAGCCATGTCAGCATAGCTTGAATCACTAAAAATCAGCAACGCTTCACCGGCAATTCCTGCCCCAATAAAGCCCTGGCAAACGGCGGAATAGGTGCTGTCTTTTGCGACGTGCGATAACGCCATTTTAAGATCACAGACTTCAAGCAAATTGACATTTGGCACAGGTAACTTGATAAAAACATTCAGTAGGCGAGCCAGTAAGTCGGCTGATTGCCCCATCGCAACATTGGCAACTTCCTGAATACAGTCTCGATATTGAACGACACCAGCGGCGGCAACTTCTCGTTTGCTGCGCTCACTAATAATCGCATGGTCGGCGTTTGTATTATTAATTGATGTTGATTGATAGAGGTCAAGCTCTTGCAAAATTTCAGTGAGCTCTACTTCACCAATCGGTTTCTTGATGAAGGTGACCGCACCCAACGCCATCACGCGATTGTAGGCCTCGGGTTGAATGTCTCCAGACACAACTAGCACGGTGGTTTGTATATTGTTTTTGACGATTGCTTCGAGCGTTTCGTAACCATCCATCACGGGCATATTAAGATCGAGGAATAGTATGTCGCCTTTGCCCGCTTTGAGCTGGTCTAGTGCTTCACTGCCATCAACGGCGTAACTGATATCAATATCCCAATCAGAGGGTAATGACCGGGTCATCAATTTTCGCGCGACACTTGAGTCATCACAGATCAAAACGGGTATTGCCATTGTTACTCTTTATTGACTGTTGGGTTAGTAAAATCAATCTTTAGATAAGAAATGATCCCTTTGCTAAATTTAATGATAAATAGACACTATGGAGACAGTAGTTCTGGTAACTGAGAAAGATGCTTAAGCGTCACTGTTGGGGTGAATCCCCATGAGTCAAACAAGGCTTTCGCATTGCGCTGTAACCAGGCCGCCTTCATTCCTGCTGAGACTGCGCCAATAACATCGAATGGATTGCTAGAGACTAACCAACTGTTCCCTGGCTGGCTGTTAGTTTTGTCTAGGAAATACTGGTAGACATCAGGATTCGGCTTGAATGTTTGTAGACTCTCGACACTGATAACGCCTTCAAAATAAGACCTTATTCCAGCACTTTGGAGTAATTGCTCGACCGCGCTCTCACTACCATTAGAGAAAGCGAATAATCGGAACCCCGCTTTTTGCGCCAAAATTAAACTCTGAGTAACGTCGGTGAATGCGGGCAGTGTTTTGTAGGCGTCCATTAAAGCTTGTTTATCAGTGATGCTAATGTTAGTAGCGAACAGTCGGTCGGTATAGTCAAGTGCCTGAACGGTACAGGTCGAAAAACTTTCGTAGCGGCGCATGAGCCCCCGTCGAAATGAGTATTCCAATTGCTTCTCTCGCCACCGATGAGCAAAATCTGTTGCTTGGGCACCGATTATATCAAATAGCTTTTGACTGATACCCTGAGTATCAATCAGGGTGCCATAAATATCGAACGCAAGTGTTGTCGCCATTATTAATTACCCCTGATCATGAGTAGTACGATTCTCAACAGCCAGTGCAATTTTCGAGGTTGATTGACGACTCAGAAATTGATTAATGTAGTCACCTGCAATGAGCAATTTCTCCATATCGACGTTAGTTTCTATATTCATCCCGTTGAGCATATAGAGTAGGTCTTCCGTGGCGACATTGCCGCTGGCACCTTTGGCGTAAGGACATCCTCCTAGGCCTGCTATTGAGCTATCAAAAATACTGACGCCCGCCTGCAACACGGCATAAATATTCGCCAGAGCCTGGCCATATGTATCGTGAAAATGAGCCGCTAGTTGTCCTATTTCTACTTTTTGGGCCACTGTTTCTATCATTTCCAATGCGTTGGTTGGAGTGCCGACTCCGATCGTGTCACCAAGTGATATTTCGTAACATCCCAGATCTTGAAGGCGCAATGCAATATTGGTTACGACGTCATTCGATACTTTGCCTTCATAAGGGCAACCCAGTACACAAGAGATATAACCTCTGATTTTGACGTTTTCTGACTGCGCTTTTTGGACCACTTGTTGGTATCGTTTGATACTTTGTTCGATTGAGCAATTGATATTTTTTTGGGAGAATGCTTCGGTGGCTGCAGCGAATATAGCAATTTCTGTGACTCCGACCTCTAATGCTAGTTCAAGACCTTGCATATTGGGTACTAGCATCGGGAAAGACATAGGGCTGTGCTTTTGAACAGGCCGTTTTTTAATAGCTAAATACACCTCGCCACTTGAGGCCATTTGTGGCACCCATTTGGGGGAAACAAAACTACCCGACTCAACAACGCTTAAACCAGCATCAACCAATTTGTTAATGAGTTCGACTTTGACTTTGACAGGCACGCTTAACACTTCGTTTTGTAAACCATCACGTGGACCGACTTCGACAATTTTGACTGATTGAGGTAAAGGCATATAACAAACCCAAGCTATCCCGTTATTAAGTAATTAGATTCGAATTTAATTGTCTAATTATAAACCACATAGTTACTATAGGGTCAATCATTAGAATAAACACACCTGCAAAAGCAGCAGGCTATCATGTCGAGATGATTAGATACTTCAAAAAAGAAGGGCTCATTTTCTCGGCTAAAAAAGCACCCAACGGTTATGGCATTTACTTTGATAGACACTTGAAAGCTCTCCACTTAATTCATAACGCGAAAATTTAGATTTTTCTCAAGCTCAAATTCGCGAGCTGGGTTAATTAGCATTACTTCAAGACCGAACTTGTAGTGAAGTCTATCAGTTGATAGAGAACCTATTAATTACTATTAATCAGAAACTAAAGGATTTAAAGGTAATAAAAAAACCTGCAAAGCTCGTCAGTTACTTATAAAAACAATTTGAATAAAAATTGCTCTTCACTAGAACGACTAGTTTCAAAATAATGCCCCCTCGTTACAATTACCTAAATCCAACAGACTATAGGTCATTTTAATGTCTATTGATGAGGCTATGTCTGTTAAACAATTTCAACCGCCATAGCGACCGCTTCACCGCCACCGATACAAAGCGCAGCGATCCCTTTTTTCAAGCCTCTTTGCTGCAGTGCGGCAATCAAGGTGACCAATATGCGCGCACCCGAAGCACCGATAGGGTGGCCCAGGGCACAGGCACCACCATTAACATTGACTTTATTGTGATCCAGCCCAAGATCATGCATTGCTGACATCGTCACAACCGCGAATGCTTCATTTATTTCGAACAGATCGACCTCATCGACCTGCCAGTTTAATTGAGCTAATAAACCTTTAATTGCACCAACTGGAGCAGTTGTAAACCAGGCAGGTTCATGTGAGAAAGAACTGTGGCCCAGAATGGTTGCGAGCGGCTTAATATTACGATTACCAGCTTCGGTTTGGGTCATCAAAGTCAGAGCGGCGGCACCATCCGAAATTGAACTTGAGTTGGCGGCAGTGACTGTACCGTCATTGCGAAATGCAGCACGCAAAGTGGAGATTTTGCTTAGATTGGCCTTTGGGGGTTGCTCGTCGTTGTCTACGATTACATCACCTTTACGTGTTTTTACGGTTACTGGGCAGATTTCACCTGTGAAGGCACCCGTTTCTATCGCCGCCTGCGCCCGTTTAAGAGATGTAATTGCGAAGTCGTCTTGCTGCTCTCTGCTAAAGCTATATTTATCGGCCGTATTCTCTGCAAACACGCCCATTAAACGGCCCTTGTCATAGGCATCTTCAAGTCCATCAAAAAACATGTGATCAATTACAGTGCCGTGGCCCATGCGCATTCCGGCACGCGCCTTGGGAAGTAGATAAGGCGCATTGCTCATGTTCTCGAACCCGCCCGCGACCATGACTCGATTGCTGCCTCCAAGCAATAAGTCATGCGCTAGCATGACTGCTTTCAGACCTGATCCACACATTTTGTTGACAGTGGTTGCACCAGTAGAGAGTGCCAGTCCGGCACCGATGCTGGCCTGACGAGCTGCTGCTTGACCCAACCCTGCTGATAACACACAGCCCATGATTACTTCATCTATGGCGTCTTTGGCAAGTTCACTACGTTCAACGGCTGCGGCTATCGCTGTTGCACCTAGTTGCGGCGCGCTTACGTTTGACAGAGCACCCTGGAAGCCACCTAATGGCGTGCGAGCAATACCGGTGACGACAATTTTTTCATTCATAGTGTGATCTCTTTAATTTTTACAAAAATGCTAACAAAAAGTTCAGTAAAAAAACTAGAAGTTTTAAAGCGCTAGATCAACTTAACTGGATTTTCCTAGCACCCGATTGAATCGTTATTAAGGCAACACCGGACAATGACAGCGTGCCACCTATGGCAACTTTTATGGTGAGAATCTCATCAAGAAAGAGTATACCGCCAATCACCGAAACAACTGGCAGTAACAGTAAAAAAGGCATGACTTGATTCATTGGATATAGGCCTAGCAGGCGGTACCACATACCATACCCTAGTGCAGTCATTACCAATCCGAGATAAATAACGGCACTCCAGGCGGATAAATCTGCCGATTGAATTTGTGCTATCTGATTGGATTCAAATAAATATGAAGCAAGAAACAATTGTGGTGTGGCAAAAATAGCGATGCCGCTGATCAATATAAAACCGCCAATATTTGCCATCTTTTTAATCATGATCTGGCCAATTGCCCAGGTAAATGCTCCGCCTATGACCATTAGTGCACTGACTAAACTACCTGATAATTTTGGCTCTTTGAGAATAAGCGCCACACCCATGAAAGCAACAAAAATGCCAAAGCCCTGTTTTAAAGAGACTCGCTCACCTAGGAAGATAAAGGCTAACAATAGACCAAAGGGTACTTCTAGTTGAACTAACAAGGCAGCCGTTGAGGCATCGAGACCTTTGACGCCAGTAAAAGTCAGGCTGTATTGAATAGCTGCGCTGACCAGTGATATCCAGAAAAGATCTTTGAATAACTTTAATGGCGGTCTAAAAAACCAGATAAGGCAAATTGCGGTCAGCGTAAACCTAAGCGCCATGAGTAAAATGGGTGAGAAATGATTCATGCCTGACTTAGCCACAATAAATCCCAACCCCCAGATAGAGGCAACCGCTATTGCTGCAAGTATATCGACTAGTTTCATCTATCTGCCTTTGCTCCGTTGATAGCGAAGCTATAACGAGTTTCAATTTAGCACCAAAAAATAAAATTAGCGATTGGATCGAGATTTAGAGCAGATAAAAATTCGACTGTATGTCTTATGAAGAAATGATGGGTTGTGAGCAATTCTTACGCTAGGAGCCCGTCGGACTTAGGTAATCGTAGCGAGGGAAAGTCATTTTGAGTTAAATTTTTTGATCGAATGAGGCGAATAGTGGTTATATTCAACGAATTGGATCGAGAAATTTGGCCGAAATGACTTTTCCGCAGTAGATTCATCCTAAGTCCGACAGGCTCCTAGACACACTTGTAATGGTTTAATAAACCTGTAGGACTTGATAGCCTATTTACCATCAAAATAG
>CAWVZP010000101.1:0-10554 GCA_963934675.1 uncultured Gammaproteobacteria bacterium
CCAGTGATTTATACCTATTTTGCGAAGGATCGTTATTTGGAAGCAACCAGCCAATAAACTGATAAAAGTAAGTCTGAAAAAAGCCTGGGGAAATATGCTCAGGCAAATAAACAGATCAGCCATAACGTATTTACGAGAAGTATTTAGTTGAAATTCGAACAGAAGAACATTATTGAAGCCTGCGGTAAAAGCTCTTTCTCGCGTGGCCAGGAATATTTTAAATCGGGCCGAGTACTCTCACTCGATTACGACGCAATTAAAGGCGGTGTTGAGCTTATTGGTCGAACACTAGGTAACGGCGGCAATATTTATAATCAAACCGTATTTCTTGATTTTAAAGGCGGTTATATTGAAATCGACGGTCAGTGCGACTGCCCAGTTACCTACAACTGCAAGCACATCGTCGCTGCCTGCCTGGAGTACAAGGCGGAAATAGAGACACCGTCATTACCTCCTGCACCTGCCCCTAAGCCAGAGGTTTTAGCACAAGGAAAAGTGTCCCGTTGGTTACAGAACTTAACTGAATCGGCAGTTGATTATCGCTCGCCTATGGCCCAGAAAACACAGGACTGGCTGATATTTATTCTCAGTATTCAACAAGACAATCAAAGCTTACTTAAACCCCGAGAACTATCGGTTTCGATAAGGGCCACGCACCAACGCAAGAACGGTAAAGGTCTGGTAAAAGGTCGTGAAGTAGCATTACATAATATCGATGACCGCCATAGTGACTTTTATGCGCTTCCTATCGATTCTGATATCACCGCTTTTTTGCAAACCACAACTGAATATAATTACTGGAATACACCCGCCACTATTCGTGGCAGGGCCGGTGCATCCGCACTCAAGTTAATGCTTGAGAGTGGTCGCTGCTACTGGCAAAACTCTGACAGTTCGCCCATTCAAAGCGGTGAGCAAAAGCATTTACAGTTATACTGGGAAACGCAAGAGAATGGTAATTTAAAGTTGCAACACAATCTCGGTAAACGCTGCTTATTACTTAACACTCAGCCCGTTATGTACTTTGATAGTGAGCAATTGCAGGTTGGCAGTCTCGAAGTACAACAATGGAGCCTAAAGCAACTCATCGAGTTATCACAAGCACCCGAAATACCGGCAGACGAAGCTAAGACTGTGACGCAGCAATTGCTTCAAAGCTATCCCAAGCTCGCACTGCCGCTTCCGGCTGAAATTGCTATTCGAGATAACAACGGCGACTTAATGAACCCATGCCTGACACTCACAAGCGTCGAGCACACGGGCCAAACAATAGAGCACTGTTTATTACTCGACTTTGATTACAACGGTGATCGCGTACCTGCCTTACCCTTTAATGAGCAAAGCACGCTGTCTAGTCAAGATGATTGGGTTCGTTTAAGTCGAAATGCTTTGGCCGAAGAGCGTGCTATTAATACACTCATCAGTTATGGATTTAAACTCTGTGATCCTATTGGGGATAAACCCCAACCACTCAGGCTGTTGCCAATGAGTGACGCCACCAATATCGCCAACAGCGGCTGTTGGGCCGATTTCATCGAGCAAGGCATTGATGAACTTCGCGACGATAGCTGGCAAATTGAAATTGGTGAGCAGTTCCATCTGCGCTTTGAAGCCGCTGACTGGGAGGCCGAAATTGATGGCGATGAAAATGACAATGACTGGTTTAGTCTGCGCTTTGATTTGAAAGTAGGCGATGAGAGTCTGCCTCTCGCTCCATTACTCACACCATTACTCGCAATTGACCCTGCCGAATTACCTGAAGTCATTACACTACCGATTGAAAAACATCGTTACATACGTTTACCTTACGAGCGTATCCAGCCTTTCTTGAGCACCTTACAGGAATTGTTCAGCCGCTTACCTAGCGATAATGGACGGCTTCGCCTATCGCGGTTTGATGCCATCAGCATCGATCAATTAGCCGAGCAAGGTGCTGCTCTGCGCGGGGCTGAAAATTTGCGACAACTGGCGAAACAAATGAAAGATTTCGACGGCATTAAAACTGTTGAATTACCCATTGGGCTAAATGCTGAGTTACGCCCGTATCAACAAAGTGGTCTGAACTGGTTACAGTTTTTACGTGAATATCGTTTTGCAGGCATTCTCGCCGACGATATGGGTTTGGGTAAAACGGTACAAACGTTAGCTCATCTGTTGGTAGAGAAAAATGCAGGTCGACTCGACAAACCAGCGCTGGTTGTAGCACCCACCAGCCTCATGGGCAATTGGCGGCGAGAAGCCGAGCGTTTTGCACCTGCCTTGCGCGTCATTGTTTTACATGGCACAGAGCGCCACCAATTTTTTAATGAAATAACTAACTGCGATTTGTTACTTACAACTTACCCGCTACTGTCACGTGACAGCGAACAATTGCAAGCTCAACACTATCACAGCATTATCCTTGACGAAGCCCAGGCAATCAAAAATCCAAACACTAAAATGGCTCGACTGGTACGACAGCTTCGCAGCGAACATCGTCTGTGCCTGACCGGCACACCAATGGAAAATCACCTCGGTGAACTTTGGTCACTATTCGACTTTTTGATGCCCGGGTTTCTTGGTGACAGCAACACGTTCAAAAAGCAATATCGTACTCCGATTGAAGTACACAAAGACGTCGAAAAGCAACAAAAACTGGCGCAACGAGTGCAACCCTTTTTATTACGTCGTGAAAAAGATGAAGTTGCATCCGAACTACCGCCAAAAACCGAGATTCTACAAACGGTCGAGCTAGAAGGTGAGCAAGCAGAACTGTACGAAAGCATTCGACTCGCAATGGACAAGCGCGTCCGCGAAGCCATTAAAACTCAGGGACTGTCACGAAGTCATATCACTATTCTCGATGCATTATTAAAACTACGCCAGGTATGCTGTGATCCACGTCTATTGAAGCTTGAGCAGGCCAAAAAAGTCACTCAGTCGGCCAAATTATCACTGCTCATGGATCTACTTCCAGAGCAGATCGAAGAAGGACGGCGGATTATTTTATTTTCTCAATTCACCTCAATGCTGACTTTGATCGAAGACGAGCTAAAAAAATACGATATCGAATACACCAAACTCACTGGGCAAACGATCAAACGCGACGAAGCCATTCAACGCTTTCGCGAAGGGCACGTTAATTTATTCCTAATCAGTCTAAAAGCGGGCGGCACCGGCTTAAATTTAACCGAAGCAGATACCGTTATACTTTACGATCCCTGGTGGAACCCAGCAGTCGAAGCACAGGCGATTGATCGTGCTCACCGCATTGGGCAAGATAAACCGGTGTTTATTTATCGCTTAATGGTTAGCGGCAGCGTCGAAGAAAAAATGCTCGCAATGCAGGAAAAAAAGCGTTCATTGGCAAAAGGAATATACTCAACAAAAAATAAAGATGAGACACCTCTGCTGGACACCCAAAGCTTGCAAAACCTATTTTCACCTTTAGGATACCTTTAAAATATTCTTTTTGACGTCTCTTTTAGAAGTATCCTCAAATCTAATTTTGACTGGCTACCCAAAATACTAAGCCTTAAAACAGAAACAACTAAAATGGAGCTGGCGTTATTAACTCCATTTTAATGCCAGTTGTCGGATGATTGAAGGTTAGCATCTGAGCATGCAACAACAAACGCCCACCTCGGGTGCCATATAAGTCATCACCGACGATGGGTGCAGCTAAACCGTTACAATGAGCCGCATGCACTCTCAGTTGATGAGTCCTTCCCGTTACCGGGTAAAAGTAAACTCGAGTAGAAACCGCGTCGCTAGAAATCACCTCCATACGGGTCACGGCTGACTTGCCATGCTCATAGCAAACGACCTGACGTGGTCTATCATCAAGATCCACTCGCAGTGGCAGATCGATTACCTTATTGCCATGCTTAATAACTTTCGACAATACTGCTATATATCGTTTTTTTATGGTTCGATTAATGAATTGCTTTTGCAAATATTTATGCGCCTGAGCCGTTTTCGCCGCTAGTAACAACCCCGAAGTCGACATGTCAAGGCGATGTACTAATAAAGAGCCAGTCGCATCAGGGTATTTTTTCCTAAGCCAGCTCAACACCGAATGGTGTTCTTCCTTGCCCGGTATTGACAACAGGTCGGCTGGTTTATTGATGACAACAATATCAGTATCCTCGTAGACAATTGCCGGTTCTAAGTTTTCTCGTATTAAAGCATCTTCAGACACCTCAACATCAAGCCCTTTAAGCATAAAAGGCAAGATTGGATAGCATTTTCCACGACAAGGTGAATATAAGTTTCCGTGGTGTCGAACCCCAGTTGCTGGCGGCTTACCCCACCAAAACTCGGCCAGAGCCAAAGGTTTCAGTTGATGGTTAAATGCAAACTGTAATAGTTTGGGGGCCGCGCAGTCGCCTGTGCCGCTGGGTGGTTTTTTCCCATCAAACAATGACCGGATAGAACAAACTTCACCCAGGCTATTTTTGAGTTGATAGGTATCGAATACCTGATCATGAAGTCGCTGTGACAGTTCCCTTCGCTGTTTTTTTAGCTGAGTAATACTATCTCGATAGCCCTGGTCGATTTTTGCATTGGCTTCATCAAGCAAGGCTTGTGATTGCAACTTTAGCTCTAAGTACGCTCGCTTATCTTGCTGACTGAGCAGTGCCAGCCGTTTCATTTCTTTTGTGGCGTCGGCATCAATCGCTAGGTTTTCTTTTATCTGAATTCTGTGTTGCTTTCTTCGTTCTTTATGGCCTTTATGCAGTGCCTTCAAGTCAGTTAAAACCCTGCTTTGATGCTGTTCGAGATGATTAAAATCAGCAATTGCAGCGAGGTAGTCTGGGCACTGAGTTTGCTGCTCAATTGTTGCCGTTAAGCTATTTACGGTTATAGCCCCTTGATCCAAAAAAAATGCCTGTTGATCAATATCAAACACAGGGGGCACAAAACCAGCGGTTTGCCACTGCTGATTTAACATGCCAGAATAACTCGATAAAAAGCCAACCTTGTGTGCTGAATCTAGCACCACCAACACACCAAACATCTTTCCTATATCGAATTCTGAATGTTGCTGTTGAAGCTTTTCTTTGAGCATTTCGCTGGCGACTATTGCGAGTGAATGCGGGTTGTTTTCAAATGGATTACGCAGTCGACTAGGCGTATTGATGGCAGTCGGCTGAGGTGAAAAATACTGCAAGCAATCCATGTTTAAGATTCTGCTGGCTCTGTTTTGATTTCCATCGGACTAGCGCTGGGTTCATTAGAGTTAGGTAGATTAGAGCTAGACTGACTAGCGCTGCGCTTATCACGAACTACCATCTGCCCATTCTTGAGTAGTTTGGTTTCGAATAAATCGATAGCCTTTATCAAGTCTCCGAGTTTTTTGTAACCATAGTTACGCGCATCGATTGATGCTTGATTCGAAATGATCGAGCCGATTCTTGCTACTGATGCCCAATCGTCATCATCCCCATCGCTGTCAATCGCAGCTCTAAGCAAGTTAATTAACTTGGTATTGCCTTTCAAACCTTTTCCTGAGATTTTCTTCGAAGGCGTTATCTTTTCACTCTCATTTTTTGTCTTATCGTTTTTCTCCTTATCATTTACTACCTTCACTGGCTTCGCTTCATCAACATAGAGAAAACGAGAGCAGGCATTTACAAATGGGTCGGGGGCTTTGCGCTCTCCAAATCCATAGACAATTTTCCCCTCTGATAAAATGCGCATCACCAACGGCGTGAAGTCACAATCAGACGAGACGATACAAAAAGCATCGATATTTTTGGTATACAGAATATCCATCGCATCAATGATCATCGCCATATCCGTTGCGTTCTTACCTTTAGTCAAGTCGAACTGCTGAATTGGTTGGATCGCATACTCATGCAAGTTGTCTTCCCAGCCTTTTAAGGACGGACTTTTCCAATTGCCGTAAGCTTTTCTAATACTCACCACACCATAGTTGGCTAACTCAGTAATTATTTTTTCAATCTTCTTTGCCGGAGCATTGTCGGCGTCGATGAACATCGCAATCTTTTGTTTTTCATTTTCCATTTTTATGTATTTCCTATTTCAAGTTTTTGCTTTCGTCCGGAAATATTATCGAGTACCAAAAGCTTTTGTTCGCGAGTCATAATCATCCACTCGCGTATTTCATCAATATTTCTATAGCAACCATCACAGAACTCGTTACCTCTAAACTGACACACCCTTACGCAAGGTGACGGCACCGAATGATCGATTTCTGGACGCTTTTTTTTGCGCTGCGATGGGGTGCGGGTTAATTCTTCGGTCATGCTATCTCTCTTTATCTTTATTTTGTTTATTTGAGTTTATTAAGCCAGCGTCATAAAGTGGTCGACTATCCCGAAGATAAGCGCTTTCATCTAACAGCCATTGTCTAAAAGCGACCACCTTTTTACTAGTCGATTTTTGCTTGCTGGTAACAAAATGATAGGACAAACGAACGGGTAATCGTGTTTCAAACGGTTGAACCAGGCGCCCAGCTCCTATATCACTAGCCGCTGCAACGCTTGAAATCAGTGCAATGCCCTGCCCTTCAAGTGCGGCTTCTATCATCATGTCGTTTTGGCTAAAGAAAATACCATGCGTTGGGTCGACCCCAGTCACGTTAGCTGTTGCTAACCACATCGTCCAATCGGGCCAACTAGGATCGAGTTCAACTACATCACTGTGAAGTAGTGTTTGATGGCGAATGTCAGAAAGCTGATGCAACCCTTTACCTTGATTAATTAACCCGGGGCTACAAACCGGAATTAAGTCAAACGAGAAGAGGTAGATGGACTCCAGCCCTTGAAATTCTCCGGTTCCAAATCGGATACCAACATCAATATCGTCATACATAAAATCCACCAGCCGCGTCGAAGCATCGATACGCACATCAATATCCGGATGCAAATTATGAAACTTACACAATCGTGGAATCAACCACTTAGAAACAAATGTCGGCGCCGACGTAATGGTCAATGGTCCATCACAATTCAACTGACGTACCGATTGAACGGCTTCTGACAAACTCGCAAATCCATCCGTTATGAGTGGCAAACAGACCTGCCCAGCCTCAGTCAACACAATGGTTCTATTACGACGCTTAAACAGCTTAATATCGAGAAATTCTTCTAAGGTTCGGATTTGTTGGCTGATTGCGCCAGGTGTCACGTTGAGTTCATCAGCCGCCTTACTAAAGCTCAGGTGATGGCCCACCCTTTCAAAGGCACGTAATGAATTGAGCGGTGGCAGCTTTGTTATATTCATTAGTTATTCTAAACTATAATTGATATTTAATCGTTTGTTAAAATGGCATATTGACCATATATTCTTGATTATTAGGCAGACCTCGCTTAATGCGTATTACAACTTAATAGTGAGAATATCTAACATGAAATTACTTCAACTTGCAGTCTCGTCAGTGGTAGGCGCCACAACTGGAAGCCACCTAATCCAAACATCAAATAAAATATCTAAGCCGCAGGATTCTCAATACCAGACACCTCAAACTGGTCGATCAGTTGTGCCAATCATTCGAAATAAATTAACGTCTATTTCAAGGCTGGTAAGCAGATTAGTCGCCGCTAACAGAGAACGATTACAACGAAATAAAGACACAATAAAAATAGGCCAACTTAGTGCTCATTACTTAAAAGATATCGGCTTAACTTATAACGATCTAGCCGATTTAAAGTCTGGGCAAAGATCACTCAAACAGCTCAACGCGATACGCTTTGAAAACCAAAAATCTTTTAGTCCACGACTTAAAAATGCCGCAACTTCTAAAATTAAAGTCTCTAGTTTAAAAGCAGCGAACCAGCAAGACGGTGAACTCGCCTCGTGCGGCTAGAGTCGTCATGGAAGTAACGGGGTTGTTTTAGACGCCTCGTTACTTTTTATAACATCACTTATCCAAGACTCGATTAAGTATCGGGCAATCGAGTCGCTGCGCGGCAGACAATACTTTTCATCATCATCACCCCACTCTCCAAAAGACTTCAATTGTTCGACCGTAAACCAGCCGGCCTCTTCTATTTCGACACCATCAATCCTAATGTCAGTCGTGGTTGCCAGCGCTCGAAAGCCAAGCATGATCGATGATGGAAATGGCCAGGGTTGTGATGCCTGATAGGTCACTTCGCCTACTCTTATACCCGCCTCTTCGAAGGATTCGCGTACCACTGTCTCTTCCAGACTTTCGGATGGATCAACAAATCCAGCTAAAGTTGACATCATTCGGTTTGGAAATTTTGCATTTCGCCCCAATAAACAACGTGGCTGATCGGGATTAGAATAGTCTTCAATGAGCATTATCACGGCTGGATCAGTTCGCGGAAAAGTTAAGTGGCCACAGTTTTCATTGCTACAGTGCTTGGCATGACCGCCTTGTTTTTGAATCGTTGGCATGCCGCAGCGGCCACAAAATAAGCTATTCCGATTCCAAAAAAGTAAACCTCGAGCATAGGCTAACATTGCAGCATCTTGAGCATTCAACAAGCAGCCTAGTGCTCTTACATCGATAAATTGATAATCATTATGCTTAAGATAAGGCTGTGCTTCAAAATACGCCTCGATACTGATTTCGATTTCGGCTGCAAACAAAGGTACGGTTCCATTCAACCCGAGAAAAACCACTGTGTTAGTCGCATTTATTAACGCTTTAATATCCTGACGCAAAGAGTAAATAGCATCCGGTGCCTGATCTCGATCCCAGCGCATTAAATTTTTGTCATCTTGTAATAGCAAAACTTGGCAATCAGGATCACTCCATTGCTGAGCTAGCCAGTCGGGTGACTTTCGTAGGTCGCTTGCGCGATCTAACATTAAGCCCTTGTAGTATATTTGATCGATATTCAATACGATTACCCTGAACAATTAAAACGACTAAATAAGCAAGCTTAAAGTATGCCAGCGAGTTTTACGATTAAATAAGTTAATTTCAATCTAGTGATGGATTGAGTCCCATAAGTGCGTAAAACAAGCGCTAATAAATTTCAATTGATTACTTTTTGACATTAATAACTTCACTCAAAAAGTGAGGCCCTCTTAAATTCAAATAACACCACTATCCGAAAGCTCACCTATTGCTTCACTTGATAAGCCTAACAATTCTCCAAGGATCTGCTCATTGTGTTCGCCCAGTGCTGGGCCAGGCCAACGCGTGGCACCAGGAGTTTTCGTTAACTTCGGTAATATGGCAGGAATCTTTAAGGGCTGGCCATTAATTTCTACCGTCTCGAACAGTTCTCGAGCGTTAAAGTGCTCGTCGTTTATCATATCTTCGACATTGTAAATGGGGCCACCTGGTACTTTGCTCTCATTCAATGAATTTAAAATTGATTTTGAATCATTTCTCGCACACCAGTTCGATAAGGCTAGATCGATCTCAGCCTCGTGCTCCACTCGCCCCAGGTTCGAGGCTAGCGCCGGATCATTCGCCATGTCGGGGTAACCAGCGACTATCATTAAACGTTGAAATATTGAATCACCGTTACCGCCAATGACAACAAATTTCCCATCCTGGCAGCGATAAGTATTGGTTGGCACAATGCCGGTTACCGTGCTGCCAGAGGGCTCCCGAATAACGCCTACGCCGTCATATTCAGGAATTACTGCTTCCATTAAGTTAAACATCGACTCATATAAAGCAACATCAACGACCTGACCACTGCCACTTTTTTTTTGCTCTAATAAAGCAATGCAAATACCCAGTGCCGCATGAATGCCTGAGATCGTGTCGCCAATACTCAGATTAGGTCGGACTGGGGCCTGGTTTGGATGGCCATTCACATACCTAAATCCACTGATGCCCTCACAAACAGAGGCGAATCCAGGCCTGCTAGAGTATGGCCCTGTCTGGCCATAACCTGAAATTCGTGCATAAACCAATTTGGGATTAGATTGCTTAAATTCATCCGGCCCAATGCCCCACTTTTCTACGACACCAGGCCTGAAGTTTTCAATCACAACATCGGCGCTGTCTATTAAATTTTTAACCAGCTCGATGCCTTTAGCCGTTTTTAAATCAATAGTGACTGACTTCTTGTTTCTGGCCAATGAATGCCACCAGAGCGAAGTACCCTCTTTGACTTCACGCCAGTTACGAATAGGATCACCTCCCTTGGGTGGTTCAATTTTGATCACTTCTGCGCCAAAATACCCCAACATACAACCGGCAAATGGCCCAGCGAGTAACTGGCCTAGTTCGATTACTCTATAACCAGATAACGGTCCTGATGAATCCATTTTAATGCCTCATGTGTTCAGTAAGTGAATAATGAATGTAGGTTATCCCAACGAGTTTACATTGGCGAAAAAAGCTCAGAACCATTTTCTTACCTCCTCCAACTGGCACCATACACAATGACAATAGGTCTTATGATAGGCATCGTTGTTGCGATATACTGCCAAACTTTTGTCATCCCTTCCAACAGGAATTTATTAGCCATGCAATCAACGACTAGCTTCGACGAACCCAATGTTTCACTGAGTGTGCGTGATGTGTTTGGTATTGACTCCGACATGCAAGTTAAGGCATTTTCAGACAAGGTTGATTATGTACCCGATGTCGATCCGGCTTACCGCTTTAAC
>CAWVZP010000102.1:0-10535 GCA_963934675.1 uncultured Gammaproteobacteria bacterium
GCCCCTAGTGCTATTTGATTCGTCTATAAAGTAATGGGTTTGAAATCGATTAACGGATCGACGTCTGCTTCATAATCGATGCCATCGATACCAAAGCCAAATAACTTTAAAAATTCATTTTTATAGAGCTGGTAGTCAGACGTTTCAAACAAGTTTTCACTGGTGATTTGTGGCCACAGATCGCGGCAGGCTTGCTGCACATCTTCACGCAATTCCCAATCATCGAGACGAAGTCGATTGCTGTCATCGACCAGCTCAGCGGGGTTCAAGTTATTGTAGAGACGTTCAGCAAACAAGCGATAAATTTGATCCATGCAACCTTCGTGAACACCTTCTTGACGCATGACTTTAAACACCATCGACAGGTACAGCGGCATCACCGGAATAGCGGATGAAGCCTGAGTAACAACTGACTTAAGTACGGCTACATTCGCGCCACCACCCTTAGGTGCGAGTTTGGTATTCAGAGCATGGGCTGCTCTATCGACGTCTTCCTTTGCTTTTCCAAGCGCACCATGCCAGTAAATTGGCCAGGTAATATCAGAACCAATATAGGAGTAAGCAACGGTACGAGCATTGTCTGCGAGTACACCGGCATCAGACAGCGCATTAATCCATAGTTCCCAATCTTCACCACCCATGACGGTAACGGTATCTGCAATTTCTGCCTCGTTTGCGGGTTCAATTTCTGCATTGATAATGGCATCTCGGCTGGTATCGATAGCGGTAGAATGATAAGTCTCGCCGATAGGTTTGAGTACTGATCGTATTACTTCGCCACTATCTGGCATTTTGCGCACGGGGGAGGCGAGGGAATAAACCACCATATCAATTTCACCCAGATCGTCTTTAATCAACTGAATGACTTGGTCACGTGCTTCGTTGGAAAAGGCATCGCCATTGATGCTTTTGGCGTAAAGCCCAGCCTCAGCGGCATATTTTTCAAAGGCTGCGCTGTTATACCAACCGGCCGTTCCAGTTTTCCTTTCGGTAGCCGCTTTTTCAAAGAATACGCCAATGGTTGCTGCACCACTTCCAAACGCAGCAGCGATACGCGACGACATGCCGTAACCGCTGGATGCGCCGATTACGAGTACTTTTTTAGGACCATTTTCAATAGCACCCTTTTGTTGAGTGAATTCAATTTGCTGCTTAATGTTGAGATCACAACCAGTGGGATGAGTGGTGGTACAAATAAAGCCGCGAATCTTAGGTTTGATGATCATAAGTTAATCCTGAAGCTGATTGAAGGCAATGAAATTGAAAACAGCCCGGAATCATACTACAGATGACTATGCTTGTTTAGTGCGACCATAATCGACGGCGCAGGCGTTGATTGACTAAGAATCAGTCCCATGTTCTCGACAAGCAACACAAAAAAGTGAATATTAAGGTTTAGTCACTCAGGCTTTCACTGAATAAGATTGTTTGTCCAGCTTAAATCGAACGGATAACGGTTTATGATAAAAACAGTTATTTGGGTGTGGTGAATAATCAGCCAGTCCCCACCATAACTGACAATGGGAAGCAGCCGGAAAACACATTAAGACAGATATTTTAACTCGCGGTACTCTTTAAGCCCGACTTAAACGGGATGTTAGCTTTTATGCTGATCTTAAAAGGTTTTACCGGCTGCTTTACCTTTGGGTTTTGACCAAGGTTTAGACTCGAATGGTTTGCTCTTGCGAACATAATTTAAAATTGAAACGGGGACCAATTTTCTAACGGGAAAGCCTTCAATTTCTTTTCGTTTAATTATATGGTCTAAGCGGGTTTCAATCGCGCATAGGTTTTTAAAATCGCCCATTGCTACAAATGATATAGCTTCACCTGAGGCACCAGCACGACCCGTGCGACCAATGCGATGGATGTATTCTTCTGGTTTAAAGGGCAGATCGTAATTAACAACGCGACTAAGCTCACCAATATCTAAACCGCGGGCGGCAACGCCTGTGGCCACCAGGTATTTTAGTTTGCCAGATTTGAAATCAGCTAAGACCTTTTCACGCATCGCTTGGCTTCGATCACCATGAATGGCATCGGCTTCAATACCACGTTTTGCCAGTTGCGCGACCAGTTTGGCGGCACCGTGTTTTTTCTCAATAAAAATAAGCGCCTGATCCCACTCCTTGTCGTTAATTAAATGACTTAACAATGCGGACTTCGTGTCTTTATCTACCGTGATTAACCACTGGTCTATACTGGGTGCTGTTGTGGATTTTGGCGAAGTGGATATCTCAACCGCTGGGTTGCTCATCTTGCTATCAGAAAAGCTATCGGCAAGGATGCGAACGTCGTCGCTCATGGTGGCAGAGAATAATAGGTTCTGACGGGCTTCGGGTAAGCGCCCAATGATCTTATCAATATCATCAACAAAACCCATATCAACCATTCGGTCTGCTTCATCTAATACCAGCACTTCAAGTTCATCAAAATGCAGCGCACGCTGATGAGCCAGATCAAGCAACCTGCCCGGCGTGGCGACTAAAATATCAATGCCTTCGATCAAACGCTGCTTTTGCGCCTCAGAATCAACACCACCATAAACTGCCATAGAGCTAAGGTTTAGATGTTTACTGTAATCAGCAATATTGGCAGCAACCTGAACCGCTAACTCGCGTGTTGGGGTAAGAATAAGTGCCCGTATACGTTTACCACGCAACTGACGCTCTTTGTTTAATGTCTCTAATATCGGTAGAACAAATGCGGCGGTTTTGCCTGTACCAGTTTGAGCAGTGGCAATTAAGTCTTTACCAGCAAGGATGATGGGGATGGCCTGCTTCTGAATAGAGGTAGGGTTGGTATATCCCAAGTCTTTAATCGCTTGAACAATAGGATTGGACAATCCAAGGTTTGCAAATGGCATAGAGGCCTAGCTAGCTTATAGTAGAGGGAATAAACGCATTATAGCAGTAAGAATTTGGCTTGCGGTGCAGTGATTATTGCTAATTGAAGTATGGCGTCAGTTATTTGTAAATTAGCATCAATGAAATGAAGATACTATAATCTAAAAATTTTTTTCTTATGCGACGTTAAACAATGTTCACCATTTGTTGAGAGCAAAAAAGGTTTTTCTAAATGAATATTTACGGATCCAAATATGGATAACATAGGATCAGAATTTGCGAGGTTTGATATTGTTACATTTCTATCTGAAAGGGTGCTGATTAAAAATTCTTACTGAAAAATTGACCCCTAATTTAAATGCCTTTATTCAGGAAAAGTGGCATTCAACCCGTAAAATGCTGCTCAATATAAGATCATTTAAGCCAGTCAAATTGGTAACAGAAAACCGTCGCAATATGGCATAACTTCTGCTGTTGTCACTAATAGTTTGGGCGAAAATCGCTATGTGGTTTTGATGATTGGTTGTCGACTGTGATTAACTGGTTATACCAACTATCGACGATTTTTCCAGAAATTACTCCTAATAACAGTACAAATAATAGATTCCGGATTGAATTTTCTGAACTGATATTGGCAGATAGGGCCTTTTTTTTTAGATTTTTTCAGAACATTTTATCGATCAGAAAATTGCGATGCGAGTCATACCTCTAGTCGTCAAGTGGTACTGTTTCAACAATCAAAGACAGATTTAAGGTCATACACATAAACAATGGAACGCTTACCTTTTCAACGCAGAGCTGGGTGGGCAACACAGACATTGTTAAAGCGTATCTTTCTTAGCTGAGCTCATCCACTAACACAGGGCCTGTCGTCTCAAATTCCACCTGAAAAAATACCTATTGAAAATATTGCTTGCGTAAATTTCTGTTTTCCGTCAAAGTTTAGCAGATAAATGTTACCGGTAACATTCATGGTAGGTTTTATAACTCAACCTTGAATGTGACACCCTTATTAGAGCGACGTTTTAACGATGCCGAAAATTAAGCTTGAAAACCTGACTAAGTACTATGGCAATACTGAGGTGTTGCACAAAATTAATCTGGAAATGGAGGATGCAGAATTTACTGTGCTTGTTGGGCCATCGGGATGTGGTAAATCAACTACGTTACGAATGATCGCTGGGCTCGAATCGGTATCGGAGGGTGAGATCTACATCGATGGTCGGGCTGTTAGCCGGTTGGAACCAAAAGAGCGCGATCTGGCAATGGTATTTCAGGACTATGCGCTTTATCCGCATATGAATGTCGCTAAAAATATGTCATTCGCACTGAGACTGCAAAAGCGTCCAAAAAAAGAAATTAATCAAAGGGTTAACGAAGTGGCAGAGATGCTTGGCTTAACCAGCTATCTGCATCGCAAGCCTGCCGAGCTTTCAGGTGGGCAGCGTCAACGAGTGGCGATGGGTCGCGCCTTAACGCGAGATAGTTCGACGTTTTTGTTCGACGAACCATTATCTAATCTTGATGCAAAGCTACGGACTCAATTGCGCGCCGAGCTGGCGATGATGCGCCAGCGCGTGCACAAGAACATGATTTACGTCACCCACGACCAAATCGAAGCGATGACTTTAGCTGACCGTATTGTGGTCATGCATGATGGACAAATTCAACAACAGGGTACGCCCGAAGCACTATTCAAAAAACCACTAAACAAGTTTGTTGCTGGCTTTCTGGGAACGCCGCCGATGAATTTCCTCGATATCCAAATTCAACGCGACGGCGACGAAATGTTTCTTGAAGGACGTGGCTTTCGCCTACGTTGTGACAACCAGATCATTCAACGCTTATCGGCCTATAACAATTCAGATGTTGAGCTGGGTATCCGACCCTCAGACTTATTATTTGACCCGAATGCACCTCGGAATTGTGCCATAGACCTGAACGTGATTGTGTCGGAATACGTGGGTGCACAATCGGTATTGATCGGGGATTGTGAGGGCCAACGAGTGACCGTCGAACTAAAGTCGGATGCGCCAATTGCGCCGGGTGAAAAACTCAGGTTTAGGGTTGATTTTGCCGCGTTGCATTTTTTCAATACGAGTAATCAGTTAGCCATTGTCTAGCCGTTACTCATTATTTTAAGAAGTACCAAACGGAGTATAATATGTCTACATTTTCAAAAATTATATGCGGGGCTGCTGTTGCCTCGATTTTAGTTGGAGGGCAGGCTCTAGCCGGACCCTATGATGACTATTCAGGCACAACGGTGGTGGTTAATTTTCCGGCACATCCACACTACGATGCAGTAATGAAAATTTTGCCAGAGTTCACTAAAGAAACAGGCATTAAGGTTGAGGTCGATCAACTGCCCTACCTAAAAATGCGTGAACGTCAAACACTCGAACTTGGTCAAGATGAGGGTGATTACGACCTCGTGGCTTATGTTGTTTTCTCAAAAGCAGATTACGTCTACGCAGATCAGCTTGAGAATTTGGCTCGTTACTTCATGAATCCAAAATTATCTGACCCTAGTTATGACGCGAATGACCTGATTGATGGTTATGTCTACAATATTGGCTTTGCCGGTGGCGAAAAAGGGTACTTACAGGGCAAGACAGGCTCGTTATTTGGTATTCCCTATGGTTCAGAAACGTCAATACTGGGTTATCGAAAAGATATTTTCGAAAAACATAATTTAAAAGTACCTGAAACCTATGATGAGCTTCTTGATATTGCTTGTAAAATTCCCGAGCTAGAGCCGGGTATGGGTGGACTGAGTTCTCGCGCGGCATCGGGTCATCATGCAAGCCATGCATTTTTATTGCACCTTGCACCACTTGGTGGACGTATATTTGATGATAATTGGAACCCAATTGTCAATAATGCGGCAGGTGTAAAAGCCGCGAATGCATTGAAGTCAATTGTTGACTGTGGTCCAGAAGGTGCCGCTACTTTTGGTTTTGGCGAGGCACTTGGATCATTTCTCGCGGGTAATACCGCAATGTTTCTCGACACCACCGTTGTTGCAGGTCAGATTAACAACCCTGATAAATCAAAAGTGGTTGGTAAGGTAGGCTGGGCAATGCATCCAAAGGGTGTCCGTCGCGGCAGCCAAACGGGTGGCTTTGGTATTGGCATTCCAAAAAATGCAGAAAACAAAGAAGCAGCATTTTTACTAATGCAGTGGTTAACCTCTAAGCAAGGTGACAAGTTGGTGGCAATGGCTGGTGGTAACCCATCACGATTTTCAACCCATTCTGATGCTGATGTAAACGCAAAATTTCCACATATGAAAACCTTTGGCGAAGCATTGAAATATGCCGACCCAGACTGGCGTCCGATCATACCTGTGTGGGGCAAGATCAATGCTGACCTGGGTACAACGCTATCGAGAGTTTTGACCGAGGATCTGCCTGTACAGGAAGCGCTGGATGGTGTTGCCAAACGCACTAAAGTAATCATGAAAGACGCTGGCTATTATACCTGGCAGCAATGAGACGTGGCTGCCTGCCGAGTGGAAACGCTCGGTAGTCAGCCTACCTTTTTCCCAATGACTCAATAGACTGAATGAGACCATGAGCCCATCGACTTTCAATCGAATCACGCCTTACCTGTTCCTGGCACCTGCGCTGGTCATTATGACGCTCGCTTTGCTTTATCCGTTGGGTTACATGATGTATGGCAGTTTCCGCGACTGGGATCCCAGCCAGTCACTGGGTGAATCGGATTTTGTCGGCTTTGCAAACTACATCACGCTTTGGAACGACCCTAATTTTCAAGAAAGCTTTGGGGTAACGCTGAAGTTTGCCATTTCTGTAGTTAGTGTCGAAATGTTCATCGGTGTCGGGCTAGCGCTGTTACTGGACAGAAAACTGCGGGGTATGTCGTTATTACGAACCCTGTTCATTTTGCCAATGATGATCGCACCCGTCGTTGTTGGCCTCATCTGGCGTTACATGTACCACCCGACGCTGGGTGTTTTCAATCGTGGTTTAAAGTCTATTGGATTTGAATCAGTCGATTGGCTTGGTCAGCACGCGCTGATGTCAATCATCATTGCTGATATTTGGCAATGGACACCGTTTATATTCATCTTGTCCCTCGCCGCACTGCAGTCTCTGCCTCGCTCAGCACTAGAGGCGGCACGTATCGACGGTGCCACTGGCTGGCAACAAATAATACATATCAAATTGCCGCTGATGATGCCCGTTCTTATCGTCACCGGTCTGCTGCGGTTGATCGATGCATTTAAAGTACTCGAAGTTATTCTAGTGATGACCCAGGGTGGCCCAGGCTTATCCACCGAAATATTAGCGCTTCGCATCTCTCGTACCGCATCTGAGTTTCGGGAGCTGGGCGTGGCAGCCGCGATGTCAAATTATCTATTGATGATGTTGCTGCTACTCACTGTGTTTATGCTTTTATATAACCGAATACAGGAACGTCGAGCCGCAAAAGCAGTTCGGTTAATCGAGGCAGCATCATGAAGACGGCTCACCCAGATAAGTCATCAGCACAGCATCCGGCATTTTACGCCATATTGGTGATGTTGATCATCATGGCGGTGGGGCCGATTGCATTGATGTTTATTAACTCGTTTAAGCTCGATGTAGACATTATTTCTGGAACCAGTGGTTTGTTATTCCTGCCCACAATACAAAACTATGAAACAGCGTTGTGTGATGTATTACCCTACGAAATAGATCACCTCGATTTTTGCGCATTGAAATTTGGTGGGGCTTTCGCCAACTCTCTGATTATCGCACTGGTTTCTACGGTGTTGACCCTCATTATTGGTTGCATGGCCGCTTACGCGTTGGTGCGCTTTAAGTTCATGGGGCGTGATACCGCGTCAGGCACAACGCTGATGGTGCGCATGGTGCCGCCGGCGGTTTTGTTAGTGCCCGTATTTGGTTTGTGGAACAACGAATTCTGCTTCGATAAAGCGAGCTGGCTGGGCGAGTTGATTCGTGACAATTTCGGTGGGCGTGGTGATATTTGTTTGGCTGGCACACATTCAGGCATCATCATAATTTACGTCGCGATGAACCTGCCTTTTGTGATCTGGATACTGCAAAGCTTTATTGTTCAGGTGCCAAGGCAACTCGAAGAAGCGGCACGCATGGACGGTGCTGGGCCATTTCAGGTTTTCTTTAAAGTAGTGCTACCACTGATAAAACCAGGCTTGGCGGCAGCGGCTATTTTTACTTTCCGCATTGCGTGGAACGAGTATTTGCTGGCATCAGCACTGTCTGATCGCGACACTAAAACCGTTCCCATACTCATTGTTAATAACATGTCTGAATTCAATATCGAATGGGGTGTCATTATGGCGACCGGCATGTTGCTGGCCATCCCGCCTATTATTTTCACTCTGTTTGCATCACGTCAAATCATCACTGGGATGACTGCTGGTGCGGTCAAAGGATAAATCAGATCCGTCAATGAGATCGGTAAATGAGAACCGTAATAATTTAGAAAAACTGCAGAGATAACCGAGTTGCAGCAATAGTCATGATCAAACTAATAATAAGCCAAATTGGCTTCGAGGATAAAAATGAAACGCGTAGCAGTTATTACGGGCGGTGGCAGTGGCATTGGGCAGGCTGTCGCACTGGCCATGAGTAAAGCAGGTTGGCATGTTGTCGTGGCGGGCCGAACGCAATCGAGCCTGGACGACACAGTCAAACAATTTGATACCGAAGGCCTGGGGGTAATGTGTGACGTTAGTGCTCCAGCCGATGTTGACCGTCTATTCGCGGCTGCTGTCGATACGTTTGGTCAGGTCGATATGTTGTTTAACAATGCCGGTATCGCCGCCTCTGCGGTATCGGTTGACGAGTTGCCTGTCGAAGAATGGAATCAGGTGATTGCGATCAATCTCACTGGGGCTTTTCTTTGTGCTCGCGCTGCATTCGGCCAAATGAGAAAACAGCGGCAAGGGGGCCGCATTATCAACAATGGTTCTATTTCTGCGACGACACCGCGTTTATTTTCGGCACCTTACACTTGTGCTAAACATGCGATCTCTGGTTTAACCAAATCGTTGTCACTTGACGGTCGACAGTTTGGCGTGAGCTGTAGCCAGTTAGATCTTGGCAACATCAGCTCCAGCATGGGTGATGTAATGGCGCAGGGCGTGTTGCAGGCTGATGGCTCCATACTGAGTGAACCGACGATCAATGTGGAGCCAGTCTGTGATGCCATTTTGTACATGGTTAACCTGCCACCGGAAGCCAACGTATTGAATATGACAGTGATGGCTAACGGCATGCCGTTTGTGGGTCGCGGTTAAAGATACTTATAAAAACAATTACCCCTATAACTGGAGACCGTTTTGGATTCAACAACAATCAAACTCGATAAAGACTATTCCCTTTTAGTAGGGACATATACCGATCTGGATGCGTTAGCTCATCAGCCCCATGCACCGACATCTGGTGACGGCATCTATGGTTTAACGTTGACCAAAGACGGCAAGCTGATTGAGAGGGAAATTACTAAGGCACTCAACCCTGCAGTTTTAATTCCACATAGCAATGGCAACATGATGTATGCCATTGTCGAAACGATTCAAAGCAATGGCGAAGTTTTGCAGTACCACATTGGTGATGACGGCAGCCTGTCGTTAGTTGACACATTTACTGCGTCGGGCAAATCAACCTGCTATCTGGCGCTATCACCACAAAAAGATGTGGCAATTGTGATTAATTATTGGGACGCAATCATTGATGTACTCGGTGTGGATGAAAGCGGAAAACTGGGCGATATAATCCAGAGTTTTAAGCAGTACTATCGGCCAGAAAATGAATGGCGGCAGGTAACTCATCGTGAAGATCATTGGGTTAACCGTCAGGTTGGCCCACACGCACATTGTGCACATTTCTGGAAGCAATGGGTATTCATACCTGATCTTGGTGAAAATGCTGTTTTTCAGTACCGTTATGACCCTACCATTAAGAAACTCGAACTAGATACCTACATAAAATTTGAAGCTGGTTCTGGTCCACGACATATGGCCATGCATCCGACTCTGGATATTTGTTACATATCGAATGAGTTGTTTAATACCGTCTGTGTCGCCCAGCTCGATGGTTCAGAACCTGATAAGGAAAAGCAACGGCTTGTTCCAATCCAGTATGAATCCACCCTTGAGAACCGCGACCAGACCTCTTATGTCTCAGAAATAAAACTATCACCCGACGCACGTTTTTTATACATTTCTAATCGAGGTGATAATTCGCTCGCCATATTCAAGGTGCTTGGCGATGGTAAACTTGAGCGCATAGGGCTGGTGCCCACCGGCGGCGTTTTTCCTCGGCATTTTACGATTACGCCTTGCGGAAAAGCCGTTATTGTTGCTAACCAGGACTCTTCCAAACTGACTCTATTTCATCGTGAAGTCGAATCTGGTTTAGTCACTGCAACAGGGTATGAATACGAGATTCCTGCTCCGAACTACCTTCGATTTCTGGGCTAGGTCGGTCCCTAATACTATTCGGTAAAAGCTATGAACCTTAAGTTTTCTGCAAATTTGGGCTTTTTATGGTTGCATCTTCTAATGCCCGAAAGGATAGCAGCGGCGCAACGGGCAGGCTTCGATGCTGTAGAATGTCATATGCCCTATGACTGTCTAGCCTCTGACATTGCCGCTGCTTTAGAATTGTCTGGATTGCCCATGGTGGGATT
>CAWVZP010000103.1:0-10494 GCA_963934675.1 uncultured Gammaproteobacteria bacterium
GAATTCCATTGTGCGATATATCCACGTCAAGGTGGGCGCGCACCTGAACTTGATAACCTAGATCATTTGTATCGCTTGGGACAGGCTATTGGAAGAATTCATGCAGCAGGCGCGGCCTTTCCATTTCAACATCGTGTGCCGTTTACGGTTCAGTCCTTTGGACATGCTAATGTGGCATTTCTGCTGGAAAATGGCTTTATTCCGGCTGATTTGGTGCCTGCCTATAAGTCGATAGCGGCAGAGGTTCTGGCGGAGATAGAACTCAATAACCCTGAAACAAAACAATATAAACAAATCAGCCTGCATGGAGACTGTCACCCTGGCAATGTTTTATGGCGTAATGATAGCCCGCATTTTGTCGACTTTGATGATGCGATGACAGGCCCTGCTATTCAGGATCTGTGGATGCTACTGTCGGGTGATCGAATCAATAAACAAAAGCAATTATCCGAAATCATAGAAGGATATGAAATGTTCCATTCGTTTGATGTTCGCGAACTTAGGTTAATAGAGCCACTGCGTGCAATGCGTGTATTAAACTATAGCGCCTGGTTAGCTAAGCGGTGGGACGACCCGGCGTTTCCTAAAAGTTTTCCTTGGTTCAATACGCCCAGATATTGGTCAGAACACATACTTGAGTTAAAGGAGTTATTGTCAGCATTGCAGGAAAAGCCGCTGGCTATGACTGATATCTAAAGCAGAAATGATCCTCTGGTGTGACTGGCGAGATGGTTGCATATTTTAACTCTATGAAGCGCCTGATGTTTTTCCAGTGTCCAGAGGGGTTTGCCCATATTGCAAAATGGTTGCAATTTTGCAATTCCTAGATGATGGCTTTTCTTTAATTGATAAAATTAAATTAATTATTTATTTGTTGGGCCGGTTCATTGACGGTTCTGGTTAGCTGCAGGTTAAGGCTTGTATTCAAACTGTTTAGAGCAGTTGGACTGAACAGGTTAGAAATGAAGCACTTCCAGTCCAACTAATTTAAATAATAGAATGATTACTCTGTAATGGGCAACAGAGACAGCTCGACACGTCGATTCTGTGAACGCCCTGCATCGGTGGAATTATCGTCAATTGGATGAAGTTCTCCGAATCCAATTGATTCAATTCGGGCATTAGTAACTTGTTTTGACATTAAATAATTAGAAACTGTTGTTGCTCGTCGTTCTGATAACGCTTGATTAGATGAGTTAGAACCCTGGCTATCGGTATGTCCTGCGACCACAATAATGGTATTTTTATATTCGTTCAAAACTAAAACTACTGAGTCGAGCACTTGTAGAAAGTCGGTACTAAGCTGATGCCCACCAGAAGCAAAGGTGATGTTGCCGGGCATAATTAAATTGATGTTATCGCCTTCACGCACAACACTCACGCCAGAATCCCGCAGTATTTTTCTGAGTTTTGCTTCTTGCGAATCCATATAATAACCAACACCACCTCCGGCGATTGCACCAATACCAGCAGCTTGCAGTATTTTTCTTTTACGAGTTTTGCTGTCTTTGTTCTGGTTCGTTAAATAGGCGAGTACAGCCCCAACACCTGCACCAATACCGGCACCCTTTGCCGTAGCGGATGTTTTTTGTTCGCCCGTGTAAGGGTCAAAAGTTTGGCAGCCAGACAGTATTAGGATACTAATGGCACAGATTGCAATGATGGTTTTTCTCATAGTGTGATATTTCTCGATGGTTTTTGCTGGTTAGAAAAAAGGGGTGAAAATGACTCGTGTTATGTTCAAATACAGGTTCTGGGGAA
Source organism: uncultured Gammaproteobacteria bacterium (assembly GCA_963934675.1). GTDB lineage: Bacteria > Pseudomonadota > Gammaproteobacteria. Next base: position 1,762 of record CAWVZP010000103.1, read on the forward strand.
ACGCTATGTTACCTTTAATTATAAATTGTCATTGTATTATTTGTAAGTTGTGAACTGTTACTATAGTCGAGTTGTACAATCCTCGTTGCGAGTTTAATAGCTCAAGTTCTATATAGCTCGTAGACGATAATTTGCTTCCTTCCTTTTTGTTTTATCAAAAAAATGTTGTCAGGCAAATGTGCTGTTTTTCTACCCACTACGACTATATTAGAATTTATGAATAATGGTTTTTCTACTCAGTGAATACTAAAAAGAACGGATATTCTGATTCAGCTGCAACTCATGCAGAGTTATTAGATGAAATTGCGGTGATGCGTGAGAAACTAAAATCGGCAGAGGATTATAATCACGCCGAAAAGAACCGAATAAGATTAATATCAAAAGATCTCAAACTGGGGTTTTGGGAATGGAATGAGGTAGAAAATCAGGCTGTCAATTATTCAGAAGAGTATGCCGCAATTTTTGGAGTAAGCCTCAAAAAATTAAAATTGCAATATCAAACACTTGATGACTTCGCCAGATCTATACACCCAAACGATCTCAAGAAATTCCACCAGAATTCAGCCATCAGTAGTCAAACAAGCTTAAAAACTGGAGAAGGTTTCTCTTATGAGTATCGAATTATTCGACCCGATGGCCAAGTTCGCTATGTCAAAGAAACAGAGCATGTAACGGTAAATCCGGGTGGAGAAATCATCAGTTCTTTTGGGACTCTGCAAGATATAACCGAATTCAAATTGACTGTGAAAGCACTACAACAAAGTGAGGAAAGTTATAGCTCATTATTTTTTAATTTGCCTTTGGGTACTCAGGAAGAGGACTACTCGTCGGTCAAGAAAGCTCTGGATAAGTTGCACAACAAAGGGATTGTCAATATAAAAACGTACTTACAGAGGAATCCAAAGTTTCTAGTCAATCTGGTTAAGGGCATTCGTTGCAAAAAAGTGAATCAGGCATTGTTAAATATGCATGGCGCTGATTCGGAACAAGAGTTTAACGAGGAAGAGGAAGATGTTGATAAGTGGTGGAATGACGGCTGGGTTGACTATTTTTCAAACGAAATTAGTGCATTTGCTGCTAACTCATCCGCTTATCACGAAACTGAACGGGTTGATACCCGTATAGATAGCTCTCGTATCGAAACTCGCTCTATTACCTCGGTAGTTCCAGGGTACGAAGAAAATTGGGAACGAGTACTTTCTATCCATGAGGATATCACTGATCGAAAAAAAAATGAGGCGGATTTAATTGAAGCGAAAATAGTCGCCGAGAGAGCCAGTCAGGCGAAAACACAGTTTCTCTCCAGTATGAGTCATGAATTGCGCACACCACTGAACGCAATTCTTGGGTTTTCACAATTATTTGAATATGACAAGACTGTTAGTAAGCACCAACGTTCAAACGCCTTGGAAATAAATCGTGCTGGAAAATACTTGATGACGCTAATTGACGAGGTGCTTGATTTGTCGCGCATTGAGTCTGGTAGCCTCTCTGTGTCAGTGGAACCAGTCCCATTGTTAGATATCATTAATCAAAGCCTAATCTGGGTATCTGACATGGCAAGTACCCGTGGCATAAGCATTGATTTTGACGCAGTGTCTTTCACTGATGTTTTAGTTGAAGCCGATGCGCTTCGTTTAAAACAGGTTTTCCTTAACTTATTAACCAATGCTATTAAGTACAATCGGCAAGGTGGGCGTATTACGATCATCTGCGACAGGAATCAGAAGGGGCGCTTTAGTATCGGTGTTAGCGATACTGGTTCAGGAATTGAAGCGTCTCAACTTGATGACCTGTTTCAACCATTCAATCGCCTAGGTGCAGAACTAGGTGAGGTGGAAGGCACGGGCATTGGCCTGGTCATTACAAAGCAATTGGTTGAATTAATGCAGGGAAGTATATGGATCGACAGCACACTAGGAAAAGGCAGTACTTTTTGGGTCGCCCTAACCGAGGTTGAACCGTTAATGCCTACATTTGACCTATCTGTTGATATTGGCTTTGATAAATCAGATCGGGTAGCTTCAACCAACGCTGCAATTCTGGTGGCTGAAGACAACATAATCAATCAGGCCTTAATGAGAGCGCAGCTCGAAATTATTGGTTACAAAGCCGATTATGCCGTAAATGGTCTCGAAGCCTTAAAGTATTGGCGAGAAGGCAAGTATGACATGTTATTAACCGATATTAATATGCCCAAAATGGACGGATATGAATTGACTCGGACTATTAGATTAGAAGAAATGGGGTGTGAAAAAAAGTTGGTCATCATAGCTGTCTCTGCTAACGCAATGGAAGGCGACATCAAAGAATGTTTTGACGTTGGTGTAGATGCCGCGATTTCAAAACCGATCGAGCTCGAAAAAATTCGAGAAATTTTAGAAGAGTGGGCCCCAAAAAAACGGACGATGGACTTTGATATAATCGACACTGCTATTAAAGATAGCAAAGACAAAACTGGAATTGACCATCGGTCTAATGCAATCGATCTGAAAGTATTAGAACAGTCAGTCGGAACAAATATAGTCGTTCATCACCAGTTGCTCACTGCATTTATTGGCGAATTGCCGATGGAAATCAATGAATTGAGAAATGCTGTTTCATGTCGTAACCATCAACAGCTGTCAGACGCTGCTCACAAATTAAAATCTTCCTCGAGAAGTATGGGGGCCATCACTTTGGGCGATATCTGTCATCAACTTGAATTTTCTGGACGTGACCTTGATTGGACAGAGATAGAAAAGTTAATGCCCGAACTGGCGTTAGTTCAAGATGAAGTAATTCAATGTGTCGAAAAGTTTTGTCAACAACCAGAGGTAGTAAAAAGCACCGAAAAACAGAACCTAACACCACAAGTGCCAACATCTAGTCTATCGGTGTTAGTGGTTGATGACGATTATATTATTCACCGTGTGACGACCGTTATTCTTAACGATTTAGGGATCAAATCTGTACAGAGTGCACTGTCAGGTTCGCTTGCACTTGATATTATCAATCAGAGTTCTGATTCAATTGACGTTGTTATCTTCGACTTAAATATGCCAGGTATGGATGGCGTCGAGTTGATGCGTCATCTCGCTAAACTGCAATTTAGCGGTGCGATAATTATTACGAGTGGCGAGGATGCGCGTATTTTAAGAACGGTAGAAAAGCTGGCGATCGAACATGCATTGCAGGTACTCGGTGTATTGCAAAAACCAGTATTACCAGAAAAAATTCGCGAACTTTTAGAGCTGCTTGATCAGACTAAAACGGCTGGAACCCTTATTCAGGGTGAGGGTGTAACAGGTGAAGAACTAAAGCAGGCTATGCGCCGTGATGAATTAACGACCTATTTTCAACCTAAAGTTGACCTCAAGACTGCTCAAGTAGTTGGAATGGAAGTGCTCGTGCGTTGGGAACACCCGCGCAATGGAATAATTATGCCCGGGTCTTTCGTCTCTGTGGCAGAAGAAAATAACTTAATTTCAGAGTTAACGGAAATCGTTTGTAAAAAGGCAATGAAGCAGGCGGCTATATTACAGGCGCAGGAATTCAACCTTAATATTGCGATCAACATTTCGGTTGATACCCTCAATAACCTCGATTGGCCAGACCAAATGGCCGAACAAATCGAAGCTGCTGGAATCGCAGCCTCGAGTATTACCTTTGAAATCACCGAAAGTCGGCTAATGGATCATATCTCAGTGGCACTGGATATACTCAGTCGGCTCAGCTTAAAACGATTCAAGCTGTCGATTGATGATTTTGGTACGGGCTATTCCTCGATGGAACAGCTTCAGAGAATACCCTTCTCAGAATTAAAAATTGATCGAGCGTTTGTGAGTGCTGCCAATGAAGACGATTCTGCAATGGCAATTTTGGAATCTAGTATTTTACTGGCCAGAAAACTGGATATGAAGGTAGTGGCTGAAGGTGTCGAAACTCAAGAGGAATGGGATTTAATGGTCGAGCTTGGGTGCGATCAAGTCCAGGGTTATTTTGTTTCAAGGCCACTGCCATTTGATCAAATGCTCGATTGGCTAAACCAGTGGCAATCTGATCATAGTTAAACCAGAGGTTTTAAGCCTGGCAATTTAAGACATCAATGCATTTGACTTAGTGCAGTAGCATCAGTTTTGACCCTCTTGGATCACTATTAGTTAGGTCAGCTTTCAAAGATGAAGCCTATAACTTTTCCGGCCGCCTCAAATACTAAGAGTCCAGCTCTGGCAGTTTTTAGTATCTAGGATGTATGCAGATATAGAGAAAAATCAAAGCTTGAATAAAATCTTTAGGTGACAGTTCTGATCCATTCTTGTACTTCTTGGCACCGGTGCATTCATGCACAATAAGATTTTGAGACTCCAAAGGGCGGGTCTAGACGGATGTTACTTTTTCTCGCCAGGCAGTAACGCCACCCGCTAATCCGATCATAGCCATACCGATTAATGCCTGCTCAGCGGGCCAACGATCAAAAATAACTCGGCTCCAGATAGCCGCAAATATCAAATAGCTGTAGTCCATAGGGGCCAACCAACTGGCATCGGCTGTTTGATAAGCGCGACTAATGCAGATATTGCCAGTCAAGTTTAATACGGATGTTAGTAGCGAAAATCCAGCAATAATCAGTGTTAGCTCGGGCCAGCCAATAGCAACGAAAGGCATCGATTTTTGTACACTGTCGGAAAAAGGAAATATTGAAAGTAATGTAATACCGACCAGCCCGATGATTAGAAACCCAAGTCCAGCCGCAAAAGCAAGAGCTAGTGGGCTTTCATTTCGACAGGCTTTACGTATTGTTAAAATATTAGCCGCGTAGAAAAAACCAGCAAGGATGGGTAGGAATTGCACCATTGAAAACTCACTGCTCCAGGGGGAGAGTACTAAGCTTGAACCGATAGCGCCTAAAACCAACGCACCACATCGCCAGATTCCGACTTTTTCGCCTAATATTGGTCCAGCCAGCAGTGATACAAAAAGTGGATAGGTATAGAGTCCAGCGGCCATCTGCGCGACAGTTAAAAACGGTGCACCGGAAAAGAAGAAAAACATACAGACTAATAAAAATATGGATCGTAAATAGACCGCTTTCCAGTTTTTTGGGACAAGAAGGCCAATGCCACCGCTAAGCATGGCTAGTATCAGAGTAAAACTCAAATTACCAAGAGATCGCAAGGTTTGAAATTGCCAAAATGATGTGTCAGATGACATTAACTTAACAAGTGAATCTTGAAAGGCGAGTGCAAATGTGGCAATCAGAACAAGCATCAAAGCTGCAAAGGGTCGGTCGGATTTCGAGTGGTCAAATAAAGACATGTTCATTTTTATCGGTATTTTTGAGGGACAATGGGTTATCAACCTTTTTATTCAACCCAGTTTATCTAAATTAGTAGCAAGATCCAATTCAGTTCTTGATGTGACAATGCGCCGCATAGTTCTTATGTCGTAGGTGTTGATGCAACTAACGATCAAAATGTTTTACAGGTGGTTTTTACCGGCCGTTTACGCAACGAAAGGCATCGATTCTTGTACGCCATCGAATAAATAAAATATTGATAGCAATGTGACACGAGCAAGTCTGACGACTAGAAGTCTAAGTTCATCTGCAAAAGCTAGGGCTATTAGTTTTTGCCTTTGGTTTTAATGATGCCGCTTATAAAAATTCAGATCAGCCTCAAGTCGAACTAGATCTGTCGGTGAAGACTGCTCGTAAAATCATGTCTCAGGCGCAAACGATATCAAAAGCTTTATGGATAGGGCCAGCGCCATTGGACGAGACAGTGAACCCTCAAAATAGTCACAATGGACGGTGGTTAATGTATAACAAAAAAAATGCAGAATATGACCGAGCATATGCAGGCCTTGCCAATCAACTGAAAATGATTACTTATCTATTTTTTTAGGAATACTTTATAAGCCCACGCTATAAAGCAGCATTGGCAGCAGGGGACAAGGTGCATCCCCAGACAATGATGGCTTCGCAATGATTACTGAAATTGTTACCAATTGGGCTGCTTGGAGGACATTATTTAGACAATAATTCTTATTTTTGACCTAACTTTATCACCTGTGTATTGAAATAAAGTTAGGCCGTCATATCGCTAATTTTTTAATCAACTAAAGTATTGATTTTTTGTTCCGCGGTCCCACCATTTTAACAAAGTGTTATCGAGTGCTGTTTGAACTCCAATACCCAGTTTTTCGGGTAACGACTTTTTGATTTTGTATTTAACTTCGAACACGTCAGATTTTTCACAGGCGTTGCTGATATATTCGTCACTGGTCATCAGTCCGTCAACTAATGACTTGCCTAATGCTCTTTGCCCAAACCAAATTTCTCCCGTTGCTACTTCTTCGACATTGAGCTGTGGTCGGTGTGATGTGACAAATTCTTTAAAAAGGACGTGGACGTCTTCTATATCTTCAGCGAATTTTTCACGGCCTTTATCAGTGTTTTCACCAAACATGGTTAGTGTTCGTTTGTGTTCACCTGCAGTGATCATTTCAAAATCGATGTCATTCTTTTTAAGCAACCGGTGAAAGTTAGGGATCTGGGCGACAACACCAATAGAACCGATAATTGCGAAAGGGGCGGCTAACAGTTTGCTCGCGATACAGGCCATCATATAACCACCACTTGCCGCTACTTTATCGACACAAATTGTCAGTGCGATATCACGATCTTTGATGCGTTGTAGCTGTGAGGATGCCAGGCCATAAGCATGAACCATGCCACCACCGCTTTCGAGTCGAACTAAGACTTCGTCTGTTTTCCCTGCCAGTGAGAGCACTGCGGTTATTTCCTGGCGTAGGCTTGATACTGCCGAGGCTTTTATATCACCATCAAAGTCGAGCACAAAGACACGACTTTTTCTGTCAGCTTCTGGTCTGCTGTCTGGGCTTATTTCATCACTCTTTTTTGCATTTTTCTTCAATGCTTTGAGATGCGCTTTGCGATCGGCCTTCTCTTCTTTAGTGCGTTTTTTAAATTCAATTTTGAATTCATCTTCATCGATCACAGCTGCACTAAGGGTATCTCGAAGCAGCTCCATTTCATCATTCACTCGGGTGACTTCAATGTGACCTTCGGAAGCACCTTTTGATTTCATACTAGCTGCTACCGAAACAACCACTATGGCGACTATGCCAATAACAATGGTCAATAATTTAAGTGCAAAAAGCCCATAGTCAAAAAAGAATTCAGCCATTAGATTTTAATCTGCCAATGATTTAAAAGAAGCAGCATCATACCTGTCTGTAGATTAGGATTATATTAGTATTTTACAGGATGAGTCAGAAACACAGAAACGGATATTGAAACACATTTTTATGAGTGCTCGCTTTAATATTCAGCTACTTCTGAATCTAGAAATCGGTATCTAGTCAGCATTGATGATGTTTTAAAAATACCTTTCGTACTCGATTGCCGGCAAATATAAAGGTCATAAATTCCTCGGGGAAAACATCATTCGATGCAATCCTGTACGAGGGTTCAGCTAAAATTCTTGTTCTCGATAACACTGCGATGGATTTTTTCTGAAAATTACATTGGGTTAGGCAGCTTACTATCGTTGTAGTCATAAAATGCGATTCGATTCGCCCTTTACCGTTATGTAGTAGTGGAATGTCGAAAGGTATTTGTGTAAGGATTAATGCATTTACCAACGATGTAACGGTCCTTATTGCGATAAAAAACAGTGCTGATGACCTGGAAATGAAACAAACCACAGTCACATATAATTGTAAAAGATCTCTGCTAGCTTGGGTTGGTGTTGATTTTGATTCAACTGGATATATTCACGTTTTACATTTTATTCGCGTGAAGGAATATTCAGCCGGAGCCGGCGTTCCCATAAATTTTTACGACTGATACCTAAAATTTTTGATAGCTCGGTTTCATTAAATTGAGGTTGAAACTTCTTCACGACTTCGATGAAATAATCATCAAGTGACAATGGATGTTCTAGCTTGCCGAGAGTTTTTGAATTGGCAGTGTCTATTGTAGGCGTTGTGGTGAATCCTAAGTCACTAACCTGTATTACTTTATCAGTACAGAGAATGACGGCACGTTCGATTACATTTTCTAATTCACGCACATTGCCAGGCCAATGATACTGGTTCAGTTTTTGATAGGCCTCTTCACTAAAGTTGATCGCTTTGCGGTGAATCCGGCGACACATTTTGGTTAATATAGCGTTGGCTAATTGTTCTGTGTCCGAAGTGCGCTCACGTAATGGCGGCAAATTTAATTCAAATACATTCAGCCGATAATAAAGGTCTTCACGAAACTCCTGATCCTGAATACGTTTTCGTATGTCTCGATTGCTGGTAGCGATCACCCGCACATCTACGGGGATAGGTGCCCGACCGCCAATTTTATCGACTTCATGTTCCTGCAAAACTCGTAGTAGTTTGGCCTGTAACGGAGGAGACATTTCCGTAACCTCATCGAGGAGCAATGAACTGTGGTTGGCCAGTTCAAATTTCCCTTCTTTACTTTCAGTGGCTCCGGTAAAGGATCCTTTTTCATGGCCAAACAATTCTGATTCGAGTAAACCCTCGGGTAGGGCGGCACAGTTGACCGCCATAAAAGGTTTTTCGGAACGTGGACTGCACTGGTGTATATAACGCGCGAATAATTCTTTTCCTGTTCCTGTTTCTCCCATAATGAGAACAGTGGACTTGCTGTAGGAAACGTTTTCGGCAAATTGCAGAAGTTTTTTCATCTCTTCATTCTGCGTAACAATTCTT
>CAWVZP010000104.1:0-10437 GCA_963934675.1 uncultured Gammaproteobacteria bacterium
AAGCAGTTCGATCGAACCAACTTTGATCGTTAGTTCACCCGTTTTGGTTTGGAATAGAACACCGTTTACACCATAGATATCACCAATATCACTATGCTTGAAAGCTTCATAAGCCTCTTCGCCAATCACGTCGAGCTTTAAAAATATTTGAATTCTGCCAGACATATCTTGTAAATTGGCAAACGACGCCTTGCCACTCACTCGCTTAAGCATCATGCGCCCAGCCAATTGAACGGATACCGCTTTCTCTTCTAGTACTTCACGCGTTAATTCGCCGTAGCTTTCTTGTAACTGGCCTGCAAAGTCTTCACGTTTAAAATGATTGGGATAGGCCTGCCCCTGCGCTCGAAGCTGATTTAGCTTCTCACGTCGTTGCGTAATGTATTGATTTTCATCTACGACCGAATCATTGGTCAAACTATTATCTGCTTTTTGGTTCATTTTATATCCTGTGCTACTGCCCACTTTTCAGGCTTGCAACAATAAATTGGTCCAGAGAGCCATCAAGCACCGCCTGGGTATTACCGGTTTCAACACCAGTTCGTAAATCTTTAATACGAGATTGATCCAATACGTAGGAACGAATCTGACTACCCCAACCAATGTCAGACTTGGTGTCTTCAACATTTTGCGCCTTTGCATTACGTGCTTGTAACTCCAGCTCATATAGTTTGGCTTTGAGCTGCTTCATTGCAGTTGCTTTGTTCTTATGCTGTGACCGATCGTTTTGACATTGGACTACGGCATTAGTTGGAATATGGGTGATTCGGACAGCCGATTCAGTTCGGTTAACATGCTGGCCACCCGCGCCACTGGCACGATAAACATCTATACGAAGATCAGCTGGGTTAATTTCGATATCGATATCATCATTCACCTCTGGCGATACAAAGGCTGCTGCAAATGAAGTATGGCGCCGGCTGCCAGAATCAAACGGCGATTTACGTACGAGACGATGAACACCTGTTTCGGTACGCAGCCAACCATAGGCATAAGAGCCTTCGAATCGAATTGTTGCACTTTTAATGCCGGCTACGTCACCATCCGAGATTTCGATCAGTTCGGTTTTGAACCCTTTGGCTTCACCCCAGCGCAAATACATACGCAGAATCATATTAGCCCAGTCCTGAGCCTCGGTTCCGCCAGAGCCTGACTGAATATCCATAAATGCGTTACATTCATCCATTTCGCCAGAGAACATGCGCCGGAACTCAAGCTCTGCAACTGCTTTTTCGGCAATGGCTAAATCTGATACTACTTCATCAACAGTGGGTTCGTCATCTTCGAGGATGGCCAACTCTAATAGTTCGGTCGCGTCAGATATGATTTGAGTACTTTGATTCAAGCCATTAACTACGGCTTCCAACTTTGATTTCTCTTTACCCAGGTGTTGTGCTGATTCAGGGTCATTCCAAATATTGGGGTTCTCTAATTCGAGTAAAACTTCTTCAAGTTTTTCTTTCTTTGCATCATAGTCAAAGATACCCCCGTAATAAGTCGATCCGAGAGCATAAGTCTTCTATATGCAGTGTTATTTGATTCGTCTCCAAAATTATAACTCGCAAGCCAAAAAACGGCATTCTACCAAATGTTTAAGACCTTGCAGTAATTATCATGCAATTTTTGTGGTGGCAGTCATCTCAAATATTTTACTCTAAAGGTATAGCATATTGATTACAAATAAAGTATTATCTGAATTAATATATGGCTGTAAATTTATATTAGTTTCAAACAGTACCTACAGACATATTTAACACCAAAATTATATTAGCTGAGACAATTCAAATTTCCACTCCCCTTCAGAAATATTACTTGCAGCCGATTTCGTTGTGCCAGTTTTTAAGACAAAATAAAAAATCAAACAATCTACAAAACTAATCATTATATAATCCATACTATTCATTTAATTTATTAACCCTTCATAGGTTGCGCCAATGCTCTAACCAGCTAAAAGCATCCTAGATTTTCACCTTATAGAGATAAACAGTGAGCCTAAGCGATACCGATATTCAACTCCAAGTCTGGAAGGACTTAGCAATTAGCAAACAAATTTTGATGGGTGCAGCAACATCTGCATTAGGTCTTACTTCAGAATGTAGTACAGCGGAGTTGAAAGAAGCGCTGAATAAAGCCATTCAACGCGCTAAGGATGCCGATATTAGTATATTGGCAACCCGCGAAAAGGCCGATCAAGAACTTGCTGATATGGCTAAACAAGTTGCCGATAGCATAAAAGCACGAGAAGCTGCTGAAGCACAAATAGCCATAGCCGAAAAAGCAAGCGAAACCGCCGAAAGACAAATGATGATCGGAAAAACAGAAAATGCCGACACAGTCAAGAAATCCCGCGCTGATGTCGCCGATAAACAAGCGCAATTAAAAGCAATTTCAAAGGCATTAGCTGACACACCTGAAAACGTAGTCAAAAAACTAAAAGTCCTGAAAAAACAAAAACTAGATGAATCGAAAGCTAAAGCTCAAGCAGAAGCCAAATTGCTAACCATTCGTAAAGAAAAAACTAAGGTAGAAACCGAGCTAGAAACACAAAAAGAACTCGCTCAGCAAGGAGCAGGACTTGTATCTAAGATACGTGAGCTACATAATTTATGTCAAGAAGCTAACAAGAAAATCGAATCCCTCAGCGAAGACGAAGCTGACGTTTTAGACGTTGTTGAACTAGACGAAGAATTACTGGAAGGGCTTGAGAAAATTCTGCCTGAATCTGAGCCTGAAAAAGAAACAAAAGAAACAAAAGAAACAAAAGAAACCAAGAGTAAAGTTAAAACAAAAGCTAAAAAGGCTAAAAAGAAATAGCGAATCGTGGTCATTTCTATGTAGTAGCTCATCGGGTCGAGCTACTACAGTCCACCAAAATAGTTTTAAAAATTTCGACCCATAATCAACAATTACAGATCCTAAAATATCCAGACAACCTACAGCATTGAACTCTCTTCCAAAAGTCTGTCTAAAACAAATTAGAATTGTTAGGAACACCAGCATTGCACCGCCGCTATTAATGATTACCTGATGAATCAATGGTAATCAACAGTGGTTCTCGAATACTGTCGCCATTTTTAAATGCGGTTTCGTAACACAGAAATCAAAATTCGATTCATATAAATGGTTTCAACATAAGCTATTGACCTGTTTATAAATCAATCAACACGATTAATTTAATCGAATCATCTAGGCTTTAATAACAATGGTTTACATTTGATTTTACTCATTTAAAAAGTAGAGCACGTTAAGTCAGCTTATACTTTTTATTGTTACGTTTATTCATTCATATTGAGAAAAAAATGAGCAAAAACACTGTTACGATTACAGATAACCGCACCGGTAAAGCTGCCGACTTTGATATCATTGATCCGGTTGTGGGCAATGCCTGTGTAGATGTACGGCAGCTCACAGCCAAGCTTGATTTATTTACTTATGACCCAGGGTTTCAGGCAACAGCGAGCTGTAAAAGTGATATTACTTATATCGATGGTGATGCTGGTATTTTACGTTATCGAGGTTATCCAATAGAGCAGCTTGCCCAACATAGCAGCTTTATTGAAGTCAGTTATTTACTGATGTACGGTGAATTGCCGGATAAACAACAGTTTGAAGATTTTAATCAATCGATCAAAATGCACACTTTAGTGCATGAAGGCTTGATGCAGTTCATTAACGGTTTTAGCAATAACGCTCACCCAATGGCGGTCATGGTCGGTGTGGTTGGGGCGCTATCGGCATTTTATCACGACTCATTTGATATACAGGATTCTCAGAATCGAGACCTGTCGGCTCTGCGTCTATTGGGTAAAATTCCAACCATTGCAGCTTTGAGCTATCGCCACGCCAATGGCATGCCTCCGGTTTATCCACGAAACAATCTTGGCTATGTTGAAAACTTTTTGTATATGATGTTTAGCTTTCCTTCTGAGGAATATCACGTTAGCCCCGTTGCCACTCGTGCAATGGAGTTAGTGTTTATTCTACATGCAGATCACGAGCAAAATGCCAGTACATCCACCGTTAGACTGTCAAGTAGCTCGGGTGCCAACCCTTATGCCTGTATTGCTGCTGGTATTGCATCACTTTGGGGGCCTGCGCATGGCGGTGCCAATGAAGCTGTCATTCGAATGCTAGAAGAAATCAGCGACCCCTCTCAAATTTCAAAATATATCGACCGTGCCAAAGATAAAGATGATAGCTATCGTTTGATGGGTTTTGGACATCGTATTTACAAAAATCACGACCCGAGAGCCACCATTATTAGAAAAGCATGTAACGAACTGTTAGCAGAAATGGACACTATCAATGAGCCAATGTTCAAAATAGCCGAAGAACTTGAACGCATCGCATTAGAAGATGAGTATTTTATTGAGCGAAACCTTTACCCCAATGTCGATTTCTACTCGGGTATTATTTTAAAGGCACTTGGTATCCCTCTCAGCATGTTTACGGTTATTTTTGCCATGGCACGAACCGCTGGATGGGTGTCACAGTGGAGCGAGCTAGTGACTGATGAGGAGCAACGTATAGGCCGGCCCAGGCAGCTTTACATGGGTTATGAGAAAAGAGAGTATGTTGATAACAAAGGTAACTATGATCCTAAATAGGATGCAGAGTCATTTTCTTGCCATACGGTATATTTGTGCATAATCAATTTAAATTGGCTCGATTCAGTTAATGCGTCGAGCCAACGTTTTACGGCACAGTAGTCACTTTGCCCAAACCAGCTGGGTTCGACACCTGCAAATTGGCGAATGAAAGGAAAGATGGCAATATCGGCCAGTCTAACTTGATCATCGACTAAATAAAGATGGTGTTTCAATCGTTCATCGAGCGATTTTAAAAAAGGTTCAGCGTTTTGACGATGTTCAATCTGGCTCAATTCGGTATACCTATCGGCATATTTGTACTTGTCTAATAATAGTTTGAACTTATTATCACTTAGCTCAATAAGTGAGTTGCTAACATGGCTGTTTTTTAACCAGTGGCTTGGATCTGTAATAGATAAAGCCCAAAACATGATATCAAGACTTTCATCGATTACCCTGCCCTCAGCTAAGTGCAGTACTGGCACCGTTGCTTTAGGTGACAAGATTAACAACGCTTGCGGCATATTAGACAGTTTTACTTCACGTATTTCGGGTTTAATACCGCAATAAAACAAGGTTAACCTAGCCCGCATCGCAAATGGACAGCGCCGAAATGAATATAAAATTGGTTTGGTGTTCAACATGTTTTCTCGATCACTATTTTTTACGACTTTACGGCTGCAATTTAGCACATTTAAATCGTTCAAACTGAGTACGTTAAAGTCATTCAGATTAAAGCTAAAACTTGAAAAGATGCTTCAACTTTAATCGATAAATCGATTACAATTTAATCCAATCATTTACATAATACATTAACTAATTTACCAATATGCTTGATAAAACCAACTCAGAAACAGAATTGTTTGAAGTCGACATTCAAAATGTTGTTTCAGCCATTGAAGGCATTATCCTCGGTAAACCTGAACAAATCAGGCTTGCCGTGACTTGTTTACTGGCTCAAGGCCACTGTTTAATTGAGGATTTACCTGGCGTTGGCAAAACCACACTGTCACAAACTATTGCTCAAGTATTTGGCTTAAATTTCAGCCGGATTCAGTTTACCAGCGATCTGTTACCGGCGGATATTCTTGGGGTATCAATATTTGACGCCAATCAACAAGTGTTTAATTTTCATCCGGGTCCAGTATTTTCACATTTTGTACTGGCCGACGAAATCAATCGAGCAACACCCAAGACACAAAGTGCACTGTTAGAAGCAATGGAAGAACGGCAAATTACGGTTGAGGGAATTACACATCCATTAGAAGCCCCGTTTTTTGTCATTGGGACACAAAACCCTCTCGATCAATCGGGCACCTTTCCTCTGCCCGAATCACAACTCGATCGGTTTATGATGAAGATTCAATTGGGTTACCCTGATGCCAAAGCTGAGCGTGCGTTATTGTCTGGCAATAATCCACGTGACGTTATGAAAAATATGCCTGCTGTTATAGATGTTCAAAAACTGCGGGAAATCCAACAGGCAGTTGGCAAAATTCATTGTTCCGATGCACTGCTAGATTATGTGCAACGTCTAATCCAGACGTCTCGGAACCCTGGCTTGTTTTTATATGGTATCTCACCCCGTGCTGGCTTAGCCATTGTTCGTGCGAGCAAAGCTTGGGCATTGATGGCGGGGAGATCACATGTCGAGCCAGGAGATGTGCAGTCCGTATTCTCGTCTGTGAGCTGTCATCGCCTAACGAGTACTGAACAACATAGTAAAACAATTGAAGTCTTGATTAGCGATATGTTAGATCAAGTTGCTATACCTTAGGGCGATGGATATTGCCTAATGGCGTTAAACTTATTCTCACTGCCAGCGCCAGTTCGGCGCTATATCGACAACTGGTTTGTGCGCCAAAATCCACCCAGTTACGATCATATCAGGCTACATAAACGCCGGCTCTATATCTTGCCAACACGTTTCGGTTATTTGTTTGCTGTTATGTTAGTCATGCTATTTCTTGCGGCGATTAACTATCAAAATAGCATGGGGTTTGTTTTGACCTTTATGCTCACCGCTTTAGCAATTATTAGCCTGTGGCAGACGCACCAAAATATACTTGGTCTTGATGTTAATTTGCAAATACCTAAACCTGTTTTCGCTGGAGAGCGTTGTGATCTGAATTTTGAGGTCAGCCATAGTGGCAATTTGTCACGCTATGCGATTGGTATCCAATATGCGGATCAAACACCTGTTTATTTGACAATCAAGCCTGACAGTTACGCAAAAGCGGTGATTAAAGTACCAAGTGCTCAACGGGGACAATTTAAACCAAGGGGGCTGACTGTTTTCACGCGATATCCTACTGGTTTGTTGCATGCCTGGGGCTGGCTCAAATTTGACATTCCGATCGTGATTTACCCAAAACCTCTGGCCAGCTCAGCATTGCAACACAATAGGCTCGAACAACAGGACGGTAAAGCAACAATCCATACGATTGATGGAGATGATTTTGCCGGACTTAGAGAGCACCGCGAAGGCGAATCTCTTCGCCATGTTTCCTGGAAGGCGTTTGCCCAGGGTAAAGGCTTACTAACCAAAACTTTTCAAGGTGATGCGCTTCCCTCGTTATGGATCGACTGGTTTCAACTAAGCAATGATTCGATTGAATCGAAACTATCAGAAATGACGGCTCTTGTGCTGTTAGCCAACGCTAATAATCAAAAATATGGTATTAAATTGCCCAATATGACCATCGAAAAACAACTGGGCACTGCGCATAAACAGGCTTGCTTACTGGCTATAACTACGTTTAAACAAGTGGATTTTGGACAAGACTTTGATCCAAATCCAAATAACGACTCTAAGACTAATGCAAGTTCAGAATAAACAGCATTTAACGGTCAAGAATATCCCACAAGAAACTGCCAGTCAGGCTTCTATCTTTGCAGTTTGTACTTGTTTTCTATTCTCAATTACGCCACATTTTTTCCACCTACCTTTGTGGGTTAGTGGATTCGTTATCGTTGCTCTGAGTTGGCGAAGCTTGCAAAACTTGGGGATGATAAAGGCACTGTCCAAATGGGTAGTTGTACCTTTGGTTCTATTGGGTGGCGTGGGCGTTTTTGCCGAGTACTGGACGATTGTTGGACGTGATGCGGGCTTGGCGTTCTTGACGGTAATGATGTCTCTTAAATTCATTGAGAGCCGCAATCATCGTGACTTGCTAATTTTAATTTTTCTTTGTTATTTTTTAATCGCTACTCATTTTTTATATTCACAAAGCATTTTAACCGCTGGATTAATGCTGGTTACATTACTAGTGATTACCTCGACTCTGGTATTAATTAATCAACGCGATGACAAACTGTCAATCATGATTGGGGTAAAGGCCAGCGCTCGATTGATATTAATGTCGACCCCATTAATGCTCATTTTATTTATTTTGGTGC
This sequence comes from uncultured Gammaproteobacteria bacterium, assembly GCA_963934675.1. Classification (GTDB taxonomy): domain Bacteria; phylum Pseudomonadota; class Gammaproteobacteria. The sequence goes on from CAWVZP010000104.1 coordinate 7,989, forward strand.
CACGCATTCCAGGGCCTTTATGGGGTATCACCAACGATCAGCGAGGTGGAATTACCGGTTTGAGTGATAGCCTGTCACCCGGAAAAATAAGCCAATTGATTCGGAGTAACGAGGTCGCTTTTCGAGTCAGTTTTAAAGGCGCTATTCCCGCTCAGTCTCAACTCTATTGGCGTGGCCCAGTAATGGCCTTGTTTGACGGTACGCGATGGTCACAGTCAAAACGGAATAATATCGATCGCCTTAATATTACCGTGCTTGATGAGCCCACTGAATACACGGTCACGCTAGAGCCTAATGGTAAACGTTGGTTACTGGCGCTGGATATGCCCACCCAGTTTATTGACGATAGTCAGATGACTGCTGACTATCAACTGACCGCTGAAAAACCGATTAATGATTTGTTACGCTATACACTGCAATCAAATCTGCGCTTTCAAATCGGTCTCGATGAATCTGAAAAGTACCGGCAATTAACCTCTCTGTATCCGAACAATCAAAATCTAAAAACAATTGCGCTCGGTCAATCGATAGCACGTCAATACAATAAACCAGAGGATATCATTAACCATGTATTAAACCTGTTTCGGACCGAACCCTACTTTTATACCCTCTCCCCGCCAGCGCTTAGTGGTGATACGGTCGATCAGTTTTTATTCGAAACACAGCGTGGTTTTTGTGAACACTACGCTGGCAGTTTTGCTTTGCTGATGCGAGCTGCGGGCATTCCATCGCGCATCGTTGCTGGATATCAAGGAGGAGAATATAACGAGCTTGGCAATTATTTAATTGTTCGACAATCAGATGCTCATGCCTGGACAGAAGTCTGGATTAAAAACAGAGGATGGATTCGGGTTGACCCAACGGCTGCGGTATCACCAGACAGAATTGAATTAGGGCTAGATGAGGCGTTACCTAATGAAATATTGAGCTTTCGTATTCAAAATAGAAGTCCACTGTTTGGTAATGTCCTGTTTCGCTGGGACAGCATCCAAAATAATTGGAATAATTGGGTGTTAAATTATGATGAACGCAAACAAAGTAATTTTTTGCAGCAGTTAGGCGTGGGAATTAAAAACTCGAGTGATATGGTATTCGCATTGGTTTTTATGCTGCTAATGGTGACTGGGCTTTACTGGATTATAGGCTGGTATCTAGCCAAGCCTGCCAAACCTGCCCGTCATGAACAGGATTTTAATCGGTTATTGAAAAAGCTAACAAAGATCGGACTTGAAAAGAGGCCAGCAGAGGATCCCCGTAATTTTTTAAATCGTATTGTGGTGAGTAAACTTGTCCAAACGACTGAAATCGAGGTGATTATTAACCTTTATAATCAAATAAAATATGGTCCAGATCATACAAGTGAGAACACTCATAAGTCAGATGTAAGAACGCTCAAGCTACTTATTAATAATTTTCAGACCAAACAAATACTGCCTAAGCGTTAAACGAGTCTTAACTTGCTGCCAGATCACCTGAGAAATATTGTTCTTTCACCAGTGCAATTTTGTCACGTGTTTTAGCCGCATCTTCAAACTCCAAATTTTGAGCGTGTTCATACATCGCATTTTCGAGCTTCTTCAAGGCTTTGTCTAATTGCTTGGCATTTAGACCACTGTACTCTTTTGTTGCCTCTGCGACTTTATCTGAATGACTCTGACGCTGATTAAAGTTACTGCCATAACCGACATCCATTACGTCAGTCACTCGTTTGATTATGCCCACCGGGGTAATATTATTGTCGCGATTAAAGGCCTCTTGTTTCTCACGACGTCTGTCAGTTTCATCCATTGCTCTTTGCATCGAGCCAGTTATCTTGTCAGCATACAGAATAGCCTTGCCATTGATATTGCGGGCGGCTCGTCCCATAGTCTGTATCAATGCTCTGTCAGATCGCAGAAAACCTTCCTTATCAGCATCCAGAATAGCAACGAGGGAGACCTCTGGAATATCAAGGCCCTCGCGCAATAGGTTAATTCCAACCAACACATCGAATTCACCCAATCTCAAGTCACGGATGATTTCCATGCGTTCTACGGTATCGATATCCGAATGTAAGTATCGAACTCGTACGCCATGTTCAGACAGATAATCAGTCAAGTCTTCAGACATACGCTTGGTGAGTGTAGTGACCAGCACTCGTTCAGATATAACGGAACGCTTATTAATTTCAGACAAAACATCATCAACCTGGCTGGTCGCTGGGCGGATCTCGATTGGTGGATCGACCAGCCCTGTTGGTCGAACCACTTGCTCAACAACCGCACCGCTCATCTTTGCTTCATGCGCCCCCGGAGTGGCGGAAACATAAATGGTTTGTGGTGCTTGGCGCTCGAACTCTTCAAAGCGCAGGGGGCGATTATCGAGCGCTGAGGGCAATCGAAAACCATACTCGACCAATGTTTCTTTACGTGAGCGATCACCTTTATACATGCCGCCTATCTGAGGGACG
>CAWVZP010000105.1:0-10419 GCA_963934675.1 uncultured Gammaproteobacteria bacterium
AGAAGTGGGCATGGTATTCCAGCACTTTAATCTATTTCCTCATTTGTCAATTATTGAGAACTTGACTTTGGCCCCAATCTGGGTAAAGAAAGTGACTAAAGCGGAAGCAGAAGAGACCGCAATGAAATACCTTGAACGAGTGAAAATTCCTGAACAGGCATTTAAATACCCGGGTCAATTATCGGGTGGCCAGCAACAACGCGTCGCAATAGCTCGAAGTCTGTGTATGAACCCCAAGGTTATGTTATTTGATGAACCAACGTCAGCACTTGATCCGGAAATGATTTCTGAAGTACTCGACGTTATGATCGAGCTTGCCGAAGATGGCATGACGATGATTTGCGTTACGCACGAAATGGGCTTCGCCAAGAAAGTCGCTAACCGCGTTATTTTTATGGATCAGGGCGAGATTGTTGAAGAAAATGAACCGAATGAATTTTTTAATAATCCTCAGAATGAAAGAACACAGATGTTCTTAAGTCAAATTATTCAGCATTAATTATTCATCACTAAATGATTTTGCAGCGAGCTAGGCTAGATCAAGAGTTCGCTGCATTTAGCATTGCTTTCAAATCAGCAAGGTGTCCTAAACCTTGCTGTTTTTTTTCGTCTGGTGATAATTTGCTAGCGATATGTTCGGCCCCTTCTAAATCTTCTTCTGGTAACTCATATAGAAAACGGCTTGGTTCGCATTGCAGCGTTTCCCCAAACCGTTGGCGTTGTTTGGCGTAGCTCAGAGTCAGTGTTCTTTCTGCACGTGTAATGCCGACATAAGCTAATCGACGTTCTTCTTCGATACTGTCAGCTTCTTGGGATTGGTGATGAGGTAGACTATCTTCTTCGAAATTAACCAAATAAACGTGAGGAAATTCTAGACCTTTTGCTGCATGCAATGTCATAAGCTGTACCGCATCCTGTTCATTTTTTTCGTCGTCATTTTCAAGAATAGACATTAAAGACAGATGAGTGACGAGGCTTTCGATTGATGAGTCGTCGCGTTGCTTTTGTAAATTACCAATCCAGCTCGTGAGCTCGGTTAAATTTTCTATAGCACTGTCCGCTTGTTTTGACGAGGTGCTGATATCGCGCAACCAGTGTTCATAATCGAGCGTTGCGATTAAATGTTTGCTGAAAGTGAGTGCATCCATTTCTTTGCTTTTGTGGCGAAGCTCGTCGATAAGATCCGAGAAGGATTGAATTTTTATCCAGGCCCGTTTGGCAAGGTTCTGTTGCAGGCCATATTCCTTAATGGTTCTGCTGATGCTGTTGTGTCGGGATCCGGCATAGTTGGCTATTGTCTTAATGGTCGAAGCGCCGATTTCCCGCCTGGGTATGTTAATAATTCGTAATAAGGCTCGATCATCATCGGGGTTTGTGACTAGTCGCAGGTAGGCCATGATGTCTTTAATTTCACTACGTTCAAAGAATGCCGTTCCGCCGGTGATCTGATAGGGGACTGAGTTATCTCTGAGTGCTTTTTCGAATACCCGAGACTGAAAATTACTACGATACAATATGGCAAATGTCTTGTATTCATCGTTAGTTTGAAAACGACGAGTAAGAATGTCTTGTGCCACTCGGTTGGCCTCATCATCTGCATTACGGCAGGGAATAACCCGTATAAATTCTCCAGGACCGGAGGCTGACCAGAGCTTCTTTTCAAATAAGTGTTCATTGATTGAGATGAGCTGGTTGGCTGAGTTTAGGATTCGACCGCTGGAACGATAGTTTTGCTCTAGCTTTATGACTTCAAGCGTGGGAAAGTCTTGCCCTAGCAGATTAATATTTTCTGGCTTCGCACCTCTCCAGGCATAAATAGACTGGTCATCATCGCCAACAACCGTGATTTTTTGTCGAAGCCCGGCAATTAATTTAATCAATTCGTATTGACTGGTATTGGTATCTTGATATTCATCAACGAGTAGATAGTGGATTTTCCCGCGCCATTTGAGCAGTACATCTTCATTGGAACGAAACAGGATGACTGGCATCATGATTAAATCATCGAAGTCGAGTGTATTACAGGCGAGCATATGTTCTTGATATTGCTTATATAGCCGAGACTGGCTTTCAAGCAGCGGTGTGTCAGCCGTTTCGATGGCACTGATGGGATCTATGAATTCGTTTTTCCAGCGACTGATCTGATACATTGCTTGTTTAGTAAATGCTAGGTCGTTTTCGCCTCGATGGAGTAATTCTGTAAGACAGGATTCGACATCCTTCGAGTCTAGAATGCTAAAACCTTTACGTAGCCCTAGTTCGAAATATTCAGTCTGCAATATGCGTAGGCCAAGGGTGTGAAAAGTGGATATACCAATGCCTTTGCTGTGCTTTTTGCCTAGTAGTGCGACAATGCGTTGCTTCATCTCGCGTGCAGATTTATTGGTGAACGTAAGGGCGCGAATGGTGTTTGGCGCATACCCAGCTTGATGAATAAGATGAGCGATTTTATAGGTAATGACGCGAGTTTTTCCGCTACCGGCACCGGCTAAAACCAGGCAAGGTTTGTCAATGCAGGTAACGGCTTGTTGTTGCGGGAGGTTTAGATCTTGCAGCTTCATATTAGATAATTTATCGTAGAATACAGCGTAGAGTAAAGTCTCTATACAACTAATGCTATTCAAACACCGCTATTCGAAACATCGAGAGAATGACAAAACTAACAATTAATACAGCAGGCTGGTTACAAACGGTGGAGGTGATTGAATCACCTAATTTCGACACTAGACCTGACAAAAATGATATAAAACTAATTGTCATACATGGTATCAGTCTACCACCAGCTGAGTTTGGTGGCGGCTATATTCAAGATTTATTTTGCAATCGGCTTGATCGAGGTAAGGATAAATATTTTTTATCGATTTGTGACCTAAAAGTATCGTCTCATTGTTTAATAGAGCGTGATGGTAATCTGATTCAATTTGTTTCTTTTCTTGATCGAGCCTGGCATGCTGGCGTCTCGAGTTGGCAGGGTGAACCAGTCTGTAACAATTATTCGATTGGTATTGAGTTGGAAGGAACCGATGATTTGAGTTATACCGATAGCCAATATCAGCAGCTAAATCAATTAATTCGGTGTATTAGACATGAATATTTGACGATTGAAGCTGACGCTTTGTGCGGCCATAGTGATATTGCCCCAGGAAGGAAAACTGACCCAGGCGCAGCTTTCGATTGGCCTCGATTAAAGCGCCAATTAGATCAAGACATTAGGTAAAGCCATTGTAAAAATAGGTTTTCTAATATTATGGTAGCAATTCCGTGTTCGAACCTTTATTGACTATCCTTTGCACTGTTGCTGTTCTTAACATTGATCGCTAAGTATGGTGTGTATGCTATTTACCTTCACGGTACTTGTTGTTGGAGTAAAAGCACAAGATAAGGTATTTAAAAGGTCACTATTTCAAGAAACTTTCCTTAATTATTGTTCATTACTATTGCTATGATTTTAACTGTTGGTCATATCTTGCCAGTAATCGTCTATGAATCCTTCTAATGGTTTATAGCGATTTTTGTAGTTCATTTTGTTGCAGTCCTTTATCCAGTATCCAAGGTAGAGATAATCAAGACCTCGAGATTTCGATTCTTCTATTTGGCTTAGTATTGCGAAATGACCCAAGCTACGATCATGGTAATCAGGGTCGAAAAAGGTATAGACGGCCGATAATCCTGAGTCAGTAATATCACATACGGCGACAGCGACTAGGGTCTTCCCAAGGCGAAATTCGATAAACTCAGTTTCGGTCCAGTCACAGATCAAAAAACGGTGATAGTCCGCTTTAGTTGGGTTCGCCATGCTGCCGTCGCCATGGCGACTGGCAATGTATCTTTTGTATAAGTCAAAGTGCTGCTGACTGAACTTACTCGAAGACGCGCTAATTTCAATGTCGTTATTGAGCCGCAGAATGCGCTTTTCATTGCGAGATGGACTATGCTGTTTAACCAGAATTCGAACAGAAATACATTCTTTGCAATTAGGGCAGTGGGGACGATAAACATATCCACCAGAGCGCCTGAATCCGTGCTGAATTAGCGCGCTATAAGTTTGCATATCCATATCGATATGTGGATTTGCAAACGCACTGACGGAACTCCTGCCGTCAAGATAGCTACAGGGTTCTGCGGTTGAAGCAAAGAAGTTTAATTTAGTTTGGTCGTTCATCATCGGTGTTCATCTTTTATGCCGGTTCCATTTTGATCGATATTTATCGTATCTGACAAGAGTGTAGTCTGGATAATAGCGATTGCAGAAGATAAAATGATAAAAGGAAAATATAGAGTCAATTTATCAGTAACCTATTTGTAAACTTGGCTTAGAAGTCATAAAACAATAAGTGCATTAACTATCAATATTAAAAAATAACTGACTGGTTGCTAAACATTCAGCCGCTAGATTCTTGGCTGATTTCCCTTGATGATGAGCCACTGTTTGCAAAATGTGAGGAAGATAGCAAGGTTCATTGATGCGTGATTTTGGCTTTGGCAGAAGGCTACGTGGCAGTAGATAAGGTGCATCTGTTTCCAGCATGAGGCGATTAGCAGGAATGTGTTTAACACTATCCTGTAACTCAGTACCTCGCCGTTCATCGCATATCCATCCGGTTATTCCAATATGGCAATCAAGATCAATATAATCAAACAACGCAGCCTTGGTGTCAGTAAAGCAATGAACAACAACTTTTGTCAGATTGTCACGATATTCTTTTAAGATGGAAATGAATGATTCGTGCGCATCTCGTTGGTGGCAGAACACAGGCATGTTTAACTTGATGGCTATCTCTAACTGTTGTTGAAATACATCCATCTGAGCCGGCGAGGGTGAGTAGCTACGGTTAAAGTCGAGTCCAGTTTCACCAATGGCCCTTACACAAGGTTGAGCTGCTAATTGAGTCATTTGACTTGCGGTATCTGCCGTCCAGTCACTGGCATGATGAGGGTGAACACCTGCAGTGCAAATTAATTGCCGAGGGTGTTGGGTGCAGAGTTGAATTGCTTTTTCACTTTCTTTCAAATCAGTACCGGTAACTACTATTGTGTTAATGCCTACATCAGAGGCACGTTGCAGAATCTGTTCCAGATCTTGGATTAAACTTGGATTGGTTAGATTGGCACCGATATCAATTATTGGGTGGACAGTGCTCATTGCCGGACGCCTGTGCCTCGCTCTAATAATGTAAGGCATATACCAAATAGAATTACTATGAATAAGATGATAACGCTAATGGCTGTGGTCAAATCAATATCACTAGTACCACGAAAGCCGTACCGAAAACTGTTGACCATATACAAGATTGGGTTTGCTAGTGATACCTGTTGCCAAAATTCAGGAAGCATTTTGATCGAATAGAAAATACCACCTAGGTAAGTCAGCGGCGTTAAGACGAAGGTTGGCACGATGCTGACATCATCGAAACTTTTAGCGAATACGGCATTAATGAGTCCGGCTATTGAGAAAAGAAAGGCTGTCAGAATCGCAACAACAATAATGACAAGTGGATTATGCATCGAAAAGTCGGTGAAAATTTGAGACACCAAAGCAACGGTCACACCGACACACAAACCTCTTACCACGCCGCCGGTAATGAATCCAAGCATAATAATAATATTTGGAATGGGAGATATTTGCATTTCCTCTATGTGGTGTGAATATTTTGCACCATAAAAAGATGAGACGACATTGGCATATGAGTTGGTAATAATCGACATCATTACCAGCCCCGGCATTATGAAATCAATATAGGATATACCGTCCATTACCCCAATTTTCTGACCAATCAAATTGCCGAATATAACGAAATATAGCCCCGTCATCACCACTGGAGGCACCAGTGTTTGTATCCAAATTCGACTAAATCTAAGAATTTCGCGTCGAGTGATCGTGACGTAGGCAACCCAGTTTCTTTTCAATCGCGAAATATTGGCTTGGCTAATAGTCTGGCTCATGCGGTTTCAATCTTCTTTGATGTGATATTGATGAAAAGCTCTTCCAGCCGGTTCACTTTATTACGCATACGGTTAACCGTGATTTTAAGCGAGTCGAGTTGATGAACGAGCTCGTTTAGTGATTGTTTTTTTGGTACTTCTACTTCAAGCGTGTGGTTATCGATGAGAGCCACTCGACCAAAGCCTTGTAAAGCGGGTTTCTGGAGCGTCTCATCTGCCAGATAAAGTACAAAAGTTTCGCTATTAAGACTTTTAAGCAGTGCTTTCATGCTGGTGTTTTCGATGATTGAACCGTCGTCGATAATAGCGATATTGCGGCACATAGATTCCGCTTCTTCGAGATAATGCGTAGTTAAGATAATGGTGGTTCCCTGTTGATTTATCTCATCCATAAATTGCCACATGGAACGACGTAGCTCAATGTCCACACCAGCGGTAGGCTCATCGAGGATTAATAACTTTGGTCGATGAATGAGCGCTCTTGCAATCATTAATCGGCGTTTCATACCACCAGACAGCTTGCCTGATTCGACTTGGCGGTGTGGCCATAAGCCCAGTTTTTTAAGGTAGTGGTCGGCTAGCTTAGTGGCTTCTTTTCGTGGAACACCATAAAAACCACCTTGGTTAACAACGATTTCATGGACTGGTTCAAAAGTATTGAAGTTAAATTCCTGTGGCACAGAACCGAGTGCTGACTTTGCATTAATTAAGTCATTATCGATAGAGTGACCAAATACCTTTACACTGCCACTGGTTTTGTTAACCAGCGATGATACAACACCAATACAAGTTGATTTCCCCGCACCATTGGGGCCCAGTAGTGCAAAAAAATCACCTTCCTCAACTATAAGGTCAATACCTTTTAATGCCTGGAAACCGTTTCGGTAGGTTTTATGTAGATCGTGTATCTCAAGCGCGTGCATTAAATTGGCCAATCAAAAACAGTTAGTTAGCTTAGGCGTTCGAAGCCAGAAATCAAGTGATGCATCAAGCAATACTAAATTCAATAGAATAATTTTTTGGTGAGCTATGCTATAAACAAATTTATAAATGTACGAAATATTAAACGGAGAAAAAATGGAACATCAAATGGCTTCAATCTATGTGGTTTTAGTGGAACCATCAACGGCACAAAGCAAGATAGTTCTGCAACAGTTTGAAGATTTGGGTATCAGTCAATTTCGCCACTTTGACAAAGGAACGGAAGCGCTCGATTCAATATTTGTTGATATTCCCGATTTAGTGATTAGCTCTTTGCACCTTGAAGACATGACGGGCCGTGATTTGGTTTTAGAACTGCGAGAATTTGAGACAACCGAAAATACGCCGTTTATTTTAATATCAACAGCAACGTCATTTAAAGAGCTGAATCCGATAAGACAGGCGGGTGCTTCGGCTGTGCTGAATAAACCCTTTGTAGCAAGTGATTTAAAGCGCGCTGTGACCAGTGCGATGAATTGGGTCAATCCAGACAAAATCACCTTTGAAAACATAGACACAGCAGGGCTCGATGTTTTAGTGGTCGATGATAGTGCATTGGCTCGAAAGATGATTTGCCGAACCTTGAACAAAATGGGAATCGAAAAAGTTACTGAAGCCGATGATGGTAGTGAAGCAATTCCACTGATTCAGGCTAATCGCTATGACTTTATTGTTACTGATTTCAATATGCCAGAAGTCGATGGACATGAACTGTTACGTTTTATTCGGATAGAAAGTAACCAAAGTCATGTTCCAGTTCTCATGGTGACCACTGAAGGCGATGCTGGGAAGCTTGCTGCTATTCAGCAAGATGGTGTATCAGCCATTATGAATAAACCATTTGAGCCCTCTGAGGTGAAGCAGTTAATCGAGGATTCTTTATTGGCCTGACACAATGTTGCTCGATTGATTAATATGACTTGGCCAAACCTTAGGGAATTGCCCTAGAAAAGCACTGGGTATTGAGGTCAGTCCTACCTTGGCGTGTTAGAATTGACCTACTTTTAGCCGACGTGACGTGCGATTCCTGAAATGGAAGATACCTCGATTGTTTATATACTTTTTTTAATATTCACTGGTGCCGCAGTATTGGCAACGGTGGCACTGTACATGCGCCAGTCATTGATTATTGCTTACATCAGCCTTGGACTTTTAATTGGTCCCTGGGGTCTGAATTTGATAGCGGATGCCAGCCTAATTCAGGATATTGCGAATGTTGGCATTATCTTTCTATTGTTTTTATTAGGGCTTAATTTACACCCGCAGGATTTGTTTCGTATGGTGGGTGAAACTACAGTCGTAACGGGTATTAGTTCGATCGTATTGTGTGCACTTGGGTTTAGCTATAGCCAGCTATTTGGCTATAGCGTCATTGAGTCACTCATTATTGGTGCGGCGCTGATGTTTTCTAGTACCATCATCGGGCTTAAGTTAATACCGACCACTGTATTGCATCACCAGCGCACCGGTGAGGTCATTATTAGTGTCTTGTTGCTACAGGATATCATTGCTATTTTTTTAATGGTGGTGCTTGAAGGTAGTTCTAACGCTGATATTGGTTGGCTTGCGATGATTAAACCGGCACTCGCATTTCCAGTGATGGTTGGTGTAGCCTATGTGCTGGAAAAATATGTCCTGACTCAACTAATCATGAAGTTTGATCGTATTCAGGAGTATATTTTTTTGATGGCAGTTGGTTGGTGTTTAGGGCTTGCCGAACTGGCTGAGCAGTTGGGTCTATCCTATGAGATCGGTGCGTTTATTGCTGGCGTTACGATTGCGCGAAATCCAATCGCACTGTTTATAGCTGAAAACCTGAAACCGTTGCGTGATTTTTTCCTGATCATTTTCTTTGTTGCGTTGGGCGCTAATTTTAATTTGGGTATTTTGGGTGATATCTGGTTGGTGGCAGTTGGACTGAGTTTGATTGCAATCGTGATTAAGCCTATCTTGTACCGATTCCTACTTCGTTTTTCTCATGAGGCGTCGGGCCGCTCTACCGAAATTGCCCTGAGACTTGGGCAAATGAGTGAGTTTTCTCTGCTATTAGCCGTGATGGCGACAGAGCTTGCCATTATTCGTGCCGAGGTGTCCTACCTGATTCAAATTGCAACTTTGGTCAGCTTTGTATTTTCCTCCTATTACATTGTTGCAAATTATCCAACCCCAATTGCTTTGAATGACAAATTGAGGCGAGATTAGCATTTTAAATCAACCTAATAAAAGGATCACATTCACAGCTTTAGTTTCCCACTCAATCGCTTCACGACAATATTAAGCTCTAATTCAGCTACTCAAGTTTATATTGACGCCATCATAGTGTTAAAGAGGGCTAATTAAGAGGGTACAACGTCAGGAATTGGCATAAGAAACTTTCAATTAGCTTTTACAGATACACTAGCCATATCAATACTAACTTTTTCCTTAGTTTTCATTGGGGGATAGCTCGGTGTTTTACGATGTTCAATTTATCGAGAGAAATTGCGATACACACTACGAAAACTTTAACGTAGTGAAGTGCAGCATCAAATTAGTTATGGTGACGTTATAGATGGCTATGTTGTAATCTACTGATATCAGGAGAACGTTACCCTATTGAAATCTCATAATATCCAGGCAGCCGTATTAAATTAAGAATTAGCGTTATGTATTTGCGAAATGAAATTTGTGATGTGACATTAGTAAGTTATCAGAAAATTGATTACCTAGGCGTCTGTCGGACTTAGGTAATCGTAGCGAGGGAAAGTCATTTTGAGTTAATTTTTTTGATCCAAAGTGGTGAATAGTGTTTCTATTCAACGAATTGGATCGAGAAATTTGGCCGAAATGTCTTTTACGCAGTAGATTTATCCTAAGTCCGACAGGCTCCTAGGCAACTGGTAGTTAGTTAAAGAGAGGTAAATGTTTAAATGCGAGCAATAGTGATTGAGGATGATCTGACTATTCAGCAGCAGGTTGTTAGTCGCTTAAAAAAAGCGGGTTTTGTTATTGACTGTGCTGACAATGGTCGAGAGGGCTTGTATCTACTCCAGGAATATCCTTGCGACGTTGCTATCATCGACCTAGGTTTGCCTGTTATGTCAGGACTGGAGGTTATTAATGCCATTCGTAAAGAAGGCAAGAACACACCTATTTTAATTCTAACGGCGCGGGGTCGCTGGCAGGATAAGGTAGAAGCCCTGGACGCTGGTGCGGATGACTATTTGGTCAAGCCATTTCATCACGAAGAAATGATGGCGCGTATTCGAGTTTTAATTCGTAGAGCTTCTGGTTGGTCAGATTCGCGTATTATCTGCTCGCCACTGAGTCTTGACACAACCACTCAGCGAACTTTTGTGGATGATCGAGAAATTGATTTGACCGCCTACGAATATAAAGTGTTGGAATACCTAATGGTGCATGCGGGAGAGGTTATTTCAAAAACGGTATTGACCGAACACCTATATGACGATGAAGCTGACAATGATAGTAATGTCATTGAAGTATTTATACGTA
>CAWVZP010000106.1:0-10401 GCA_963934675.1 uncultured Gammaproteobacteria bacterium
ATGTCATTGAACCCGACGGCATTAGAAAATGAGAAAAAACTGGCGATAGAACAAAATATATCAACACTCAGAAACCGAGTGAATGAACTAGGTGTTGCCGAGCCGGTAATCCAACGTCAGGGCGAAGATCGAGTCGTAGTTCAGCTACCTGGCGTGCAGGACACCGTGCGCGCAAAAGAAATTTTAGGGGCAACCGCTACGCTAGAATTTCGCATGGTGCACGGTAGTTTTACCGACTGGACTGCCGCGCAGACATCGGGCAGGGCGCCCATTGGCACTCGCTTATATGAGCGCACCGATAAATCCCCCGTCTTATTGAAACGCAGTGTCATCGTCACAGGTGATCAAATTGTTGGTGCTGCATCAGGTATTGACTCTCGCAGCAGTACGCCCAACGTCACTATCACCATGAACGGCAAAGGTGCGGATCGTATGGGTGATGTAACTCGGGAAAATATCGGCAATCCGATGGCTGTTGTTTTTATCGAAGACAAATATGAATTTCGTGACGTCAATGGAGAAGAAAAGCGGTTTAAAACAACTGTTTCTCAAGTCATCAATGTTGCCACTATTCAATCCCAACTGAGCAAACGCTTTGAAATTACCGGACTTGACAGCACTCGAGAAGCTCGCGATTTAGCGTTATTACTACGGGCAGGCGCATTGCGAGCGCCCATGTTAATTGTCGAAGAACGCACCGTTGGCCCAAGCCTCGGTAAGGAAAACATCAACAAAGGCTTTTTGTCGGTGGTGATTGGTTTCACAGCCGTGTTGGTATTTATGGCGATTTTCTACAAGGTATTTGGCTTGGTGGCTAATCTGGCGTTGACACTAAATCTGGTATTGCTGGTTGCTGTTTTATCATTATTACAGGCGACACTCACGTTACCGGGTATTGCGGGTATCGTGCTCACTGTCGGAATGGCGGTTGATGCCAACGTACTTATTTTTGAACGTATCAAAGAAGAGTTGAAATCGGGTAACTCGCCTCAGGCTTCTATTTTTTCTGGATATGAAAAAGCGTTTGGAACCATCGCGGATGCGAATGTTACTACATTGATTGCAGCGATCATTTTATTCGGTTTTGGTACTGGCCCGATCAAAGGTTTTGCGGTGACGCTATCGATTGGTATTTTGACCTCGATGCTAACCAGCATATTCGGCACCCGCGCTATCATTAATTTGATTTATGGCCGTAAAGCTGTCACCAAACTGGCAATCTAGGAGAAATAATTCATGTTAACCAAACTTAATTCTAAACAGAATATTAACTTCATGCGGTTACGTAAACCCGCCATGATTTTGTCAATCATCATGATTCTGGTTTCGATTGCCTGTCTGGCAACACTGAAACTTAACGTGGGTATCGACTTTACTGGTGGTAGCATTATTGAGGTTGGCTATCAGCAAGCGGTTGAGCTTGAGCCTATTCGTGATGTGTTAAACGATAATGGTTATGATGATGCAGTCGTACAACATTTTGGCAGTGCCAGTGAAGTACTGATTCGACTAGTACCCAAAGTTGGTCAGAACGAAGCCCAAACGAGTTCTGACGTCATTAAACTGCTTAGAAACATGACCGATGAAACGGTTCAAGAGCGGCGGGTTGAATATGTAGGTCCACAGGTCGGTGAAGAGTTGACCGAAGACGGTGGGCTGGCCGTGTTATATGCATTGATTGCGATTTTAATTTATGTGTCAGTTCGTTTTGAGTATCGTTTTTCATTGGGTGCTGTTGCGGCATTGATTCACGATGTGGTGATTACACTCGGTATATTTTCGTTGCTAAGGCTTGATTTTGACCTCAGTGTTTTAGCGGCTATATTGGCGGTCATTGGTTATTCATTAAACGATACCATTGTTGTATTCGATCGCGTGCGTGAAAACTTTCGTAAAATCCGTAACAGAACACCTGAAGAAGTCACCAATATCTCCATCAATCAAACTATCTCTCGAACCTTGATGACCTCTTTCACGACCTTGCTAGTGCTGTTTTCGCTGTTTTTTATCGGTGGTGAGGCGATACATGCCTTTTCATTGGCGCTCATTATCGGTGTATTTGTCGGCACCTATTCGTCGATTTATGTCGCCACAACAACAACCTTAGCGCTGGGTATTTCTCGTTCCGATCTGCTAGAACCTGAAGTCGATGAGGAAGAGTTAGCTCGACCCTAGTCAATCGTTTTTATCATGGCCCATTCAATCGTGAATGGGTCATTCCAAAATAGCCGTTCTTATCGTTAACTAAGAAAGTCACCATTTTATGGTTAACAGTTCAACCACTGCCCCTATTACTGATCCAACTAAATTTTAATTTCATAAATAGCCTCATCTAGCTGCCGATAGAAAATATGGCACAGTCTCTGCATGTATCTTCGTAAACCCCTTTAACGGAGATGAAAAATGAACCAAGCCTTATGGGTAGCAAAAACCGGACTCGACGCTCAGCAAACGCGCTTGTCGGTCATATCAAACAATCTTGCCAACGTCAGTACTACAGGTTACAAGCAATCACGAGCCGTCTTCGAAGACTTGCTGTATCAAAATATACGTCAGGTCGGTGGTCAAACATCGCAGGATACTCGTTTGCCGACTGGCCTGATGCTGGGTAGCGGGACGAGAGTGGTAGCGACCGAAAAGATGCACACTCAAGGTAGTATCGCCACCACCGACAATGCGCTAGACGTCGCCATTGATGGTAGAGGCTTCTTCCCAGTTTTATTGCCCGATGGTACTCAAGCATACAGCAGAGACGGTAGTTTTAAAGTATCTGATCAAGGGCAATTAGTGACCGCCAGTGGCTACACATTGCAGCCAGGCATCAATATTCCACGAGATGCTCAGTCAATTACTATTGGTACTGATGGTGTTGTGACTATCGCATTACCGAACCAGCCAGCACCAACAACTGTCGGCAATCTTCAGCTGTCTGGTTTTATCAATCCCACCGGCTTACAACCTATTGGTGAAAATTTGTTTGTTGAATCGGCAGCGAGTGGAGCGCCTCAAGCAGGTACACCTGGGCTGACAGGCCTTGGTAATTTACGCCAGGGCGCACTTGAAGCCTCTAACGTCAATATTGTTGAAGAAATGGTGGGTATGATCGAAACCCAGCGTGCTTATGAAATGAATTCGAAGGTCATTTCGACTGCAGACGGCATGATGCAATTCCTGAACAACAATGTTTAGGTGATGCAATGAACCCGACTATAAAAATTGTAGGACTGATAACGATGTTAGGGCTGTTAAATGCCTGTGCGACAAATCAAATTGTGGTTAAGCCAGACCCACGTTATGCACCGGTTGATTTAAAGGCTGTCGGTTTTCAACCAGTGGCCAATGGTTCGATATTCCAACAGGGTCGATCAGTTCGATTGTTTGAAGACAGTAAGGCATTTCGAATTGGTGATCTACTGAGTATTACTTTATCTGAATCGACTAACGCGTCCAAATCAGCCGCAACTAACACCACAAAAGATAGTGACATTGGGATGTCAGCAACAGCAATTCTTGGCGTTACGCCGACCCATAATGGTGATCCTTTTTTGACCAATTCACTGAATGCGACAAGAGACTTTACTGGCAGTGGCGATAGTGCACAGAGTAACAGCCTAACCGGTGAAATTACGGTTACCGTCGCCGATATCCTACCTAACGGTACATTGGTGGTGCGCGGTGAGAAAATTATCGGTTTGAATCAAGGATCGGAATATATTCGATTATCAGGTCTGGTACGTCCACAAGATGTAAGTGCCAATAATGTGGTGCAGTCGAGAAAGCTGGCGAATGCCAGAATCTATTACGGTGGCGGCGGTGCCATTGCTGATTCCAACACTAAGGGTTGGTTAAGCCGGCTATTCGATAGTCCGATATTTCCGTTCTAGACTGTGATTTTCAAAACGAGCTTTATATATCGTTACTCACTAAAGAAGTTGTCATAACCCAATATTTATATTCATTATCAGGAGCGACTGATGAAACAAATTAAATTATTTATATTTCTCATCTTAATCATGGCTCAAGGTAGTGTTTGGGCTGAACGCATCAAAGACATTACGTCTATTAAAGGTGTTCGAACTAACCAACTGGTGGGTTATGGTCTCGTCGTAGGTCTCGATGGCTCAGGAGACAAAACCGCATTCACGGTGCAAAGCTTAAAGAGCATGCTTGGTCAATATGGCATTACTTTGCCTGCTAACGTCAACCCACAAGTTAAAAACATTGCGGCAGTCGCGATTCATGCCGACCTGCCAGCGTTTGCGAAAATTGGCCAAACGATAGATATTACGGTGTCTTCATTGGGCAGTGCTAAAAGTTTGCGCGGTGGTAGCTTGTTGATGTCACCATTAAAAGGGGTTGATGGCAATATCTATGCGATGGCTCAGGGTAACTTGATTGTCGGTGGACTGGGCGTCGAAGGTGCTGATGGATCATCACTTAGTATCAACATCCCAAGTGTTGGGCGCATCCCCAATGGCGCCAGTATCGAACGAGAAGTAGCGAACCCATTCGCTAGTGGCGATCATATTGTATTGCACTTAAAAAGATCTGACTTCACGACGGCTAAACGTCTGGCCGATACCATTAATCGCGTACTGGGGCCAAACAATGCCTTTGCTCAGGATAGCGTTACGGTTGCCATTAACGCACCTCAAGATATCTCCCAGCGAGTGGGCTTTGTGTCTTTTATTGAAAACTTGGAATTTCAGCCCGGAGAAGCGGCCGCCAAAATCATTATTAACTCACGTTCAGGTACAGTCGTGATTGGTAATCATGTCAAGGTTTACTCAGCCGCGGTATCCCACGGCAACTTAACCGTGACCATCACCAACTCACGAGAGGTGGTTCAACCTGAGCCTTTAAGTGATGGCGTAACTGCAATTAAACTCGAAACAGATATAGAGGTAAACGAAGAGGGTAGCCGAATGTTTCGCTTTCCAGAGGGCGTCACCTTAAGTGAAATCGTCCGAGCGGTTAATCAAGTGGGTGCCTCACCCGGTGATTTGGTGGCTATTTTAGAATCACTTAAACAAGTTGGCGCGTTAAGTGCAGAGTTAATTGTAATCTGATCGTCAATAGATCGTTAATTATCTAGGAATCTATCAATGAGCGTCTCGTCACCCACCGATTTTTACCTGAATCAGCAGCAGTATTCAGAAATGAAACTTGGTGCCAGGAATCAATCGGCCGAGACTACAAAGGCTGTAGCGGAACAATTTGAGAGTTTATTTGTGCAGCAAATGCTAGCCTCAATGCGCTCTGCGGTTACGGTTGATGAATCAAATGAAAGTTCGACTGTCGACTTTTATCAGGAGATGTACGACAAACAGCTCGCAGTCAGTATTTCCAAACAAGGTGGTTTGGGCATTGCTAAAATCTTAATGCAGCACTTGCCCGGTGGGGCTCAACTAGAAGGTGCTCAATCAGGTGCTGATCAATTAACTAACGGTTCATTGACACAGATAACCGGCAAAAGTGGCAATTCCTTGCCTATCGGAGCTCCACCGCCAACGGCCCAACTATTGATCACCAATCTTGCAACAGTCAGTCCGCCCCTGTCTAACCGCACGGTAGCTGATCCACCAGTGACTCATCTGGCTGAATCGAACTTAAATGTAACCTATCGACCGGAAGCCAGAGAGTCTCAAACCCAGGCTTTTAAAATCGAACCTATTTCTCCAACTATACCGTTGGTGTATCAGACAGAAACCTATCAAACACAAAATCCTGCGGTAAAAGTGAGTCATTACCTTACTGACGACTTGCCAGCTGAATCGGATGCGGTGTTAGCTAACCAGGTTGGATCTGAACAGCGCTGGCATAAGCCCGCTCATTTTGTCAGTGACTTATGGCCACATGCCGAAAAAGCGGCCAATGCGATTGGTGTCAGCCCACAGGCACTCGTTGCACAATCAGCACTGGAAACCGGTTGGGGTAAACACAGCATGCGACTTGCAGATGGTCAGCAAGCGTTTAATCTATTTGGCATCAAAGCAGACAGTCGCTGGGATGGACCAACAGTAACCAAACCAACGCTCGAATTTCGAGCGGGTGTCATGCAAACCGAAATTGCTCACTTTCGAGTCTACGAATCAATTCCTGCTGCGTTAGATGATTATGTCGAATTTATTAAAGACAGCCCTCGATATCAAAATGCGCTTGATCATAAGGGTGATGACACGCATTACTTAAAGCAACTTCAACAGGGTGGTTATGCAACAGATCCAAAATACGCCAATAAAATAATCAATATTATGCAGGGCCAAACACTGGGTGCATCTTTAGCCAATCTGAATGCTGACCCAAATAGGGTGAAAGAGAATAATCATGGCTAATATGCTCAATACCGCTGTCTCAGGATTGCTCTCGTTTCAACGGGCGCTAGGTACCACCAGTCACAATATCGCCAACGTCAATACAGAAGGCTATAGTCGGCAATCAGTTGAGATTAGTGCCAACGTCCCAACCTACTATGGCGGTTCATTTGTTGGGACTGGCGCGCATGTCGAATCAATACAGCGTTCTTATGACCAGTTCCTATCCACCGAAGTACGAGATGCTACTGCTGTACATTCACGTTTAACCAAGTTTGCCGAACTGGCAGGTCATATTGATGATGTTCTAGCTGATCCTAATGGTGGCGTATCCCCAGCCTTGCACGACTTATTTAGCTCGGTTCAGGATGTTGCTGACGATCCTGCTTCGAGTACGGCGCGATCTGCATTAATTATTACTGCGCAGTCATTTTCTGAACGCTTTCATAATGTCGGCGCTCGCTTTGAGCAATTAGCCGATAACACGAGAACCGAAATTGGAACGGTTGTTGAAGAAGTTAACTCTATTGTATCGGCGATTAGTCAATTCAATATTTCTATCAATCAAATTAATAGTTCTAGTAAATCGTCTCAGCAATCAGGTGACCTACTCGACAAACGAGATGCGTTGCTGACAGAATTAGCTGAAAAAATCGATATTACCGTGGTCCATAGTGATGATAGTAGTATGTCAATATTCATAGGCAATGGCCAATCTGTATTAAATGGCACGACGGTGAGCACGCTGGCAGTAGAGACAGATCCTAATGACCCTGCACTAGATGTCATTGTCTACAACGGGCCTTTTGGTTCATTTGACTTGAGTGCCCAGCTACAGGGCGGGGAGCTCGGTGGGTTGCTTAGTTTTAAGTCGACCATATTAACACCGGCCATCAATTCTCTTGGGCGCACAGCCATCGCTGTTGCAGAAACTGTCAATACTCAAATGCGGGCAGGTATGGACTTAAATGGCAATCTGGGACAAGATTTCTTTAGTTATGACGATGCCAAAATTTTCAGCGCAACCACCAACCTAGGCACGGCCACAGTGACCAGCGACGTTACCGATGTTGGCGCATTGACCATCAGCGATTATGGCTTGGCCTATGATGGCACTAACTGGACAATTACCTCTGACAAAGGTACCACGGCAACGGTCGCTAATGGCGTGCCAGCCACGCTTACGTTTGAAGGTATAACACTCACTATTGACGGTACTACCGCCGCTGCCGGCGACAGGTTCACCATAAAACCAACATTGGGTGGTGCCGAATCGATTAATGTTGTGCTGACCGATCCCCGGCTAATTGCCGCAGCCGCTCCCATCAGAACAAGTAGTTCGTTAAGCAACCTGGGGACAGTGGAAATGAGTGCGGGCACTGTCACCGACTCAACCGCCTTAGGTACAATACCCGATGTGAATTTTACATTTACATCTGCCACATCATTTACCTCGAATGCGGCACTGGTGACAGGTGGCATTACTTATGCCTCAGGGGCGGTCATTCCTTATACTAATAATATGGAAATTGACGCGAATGGGTGGCAAGTGTCTTTAACCGGAGTGCCCTCAGCAACCGACCAGTTCGATGTCCAATCGAACGTTGGCGGTACTGGCGATAACCGCAATCTAATTAAGATTGCAAACCTACAAAACCAGCTTATCTTAGACGGTGGTAGCGCCAGCTTCCAGGATGACTATGGTACATTCGTCGGATTTGTTGGCTTACAAACCCAGTCAGCGAATGTGTCACGCGATGCACATTCATTGTTATTAGACCAGTCGGTGAGCCGAAACGCTTCAGTTGTTGGTGTTAATCTAGACGAAGAAGCAGCCGATCTGATTCGGTTTCAGCAAGCTTATCAAGCTGCGGCACAAGTCATCAGTACCGTACAAACCCTATTCGATACACTCCTTCAGAGTACGAGGTAAACATGCGGGTCCCGACCACACAAATTTATCTTCAGGGCGTCGAAGCCTTCAGCCAGCAGCAGGCGAAACTAGCTAAATTGCAGCAACAAATTTCAACTGGCGTCCGGCTCACTAAACCATCGGATGACCCCGTTGCTGCTACTCAAGTGTTAGGGTTGGAGCAGACGATACAGCTGCAAAAACAATATCAGGAAAACATTTCGCTGGCCGATAGCCGTTTGAAGCTGGAGGAAAGTACCTTAGTGTCGATTGAAAATATTACATTTAGGCTCAAAGAACTCTCTATTCAAGCCAACTCTGGCGTAATCAACGTGGATAATCGTCAGGCAATCGCGAGCGAAGTAAAGCAACGCCTAGAAGAACTGGTATCGTTAGCCAACACACAAGATGCTAACGGTGACTCACTATTTGCGGGTTATCAAGGTGATACTCAGCCATTTGCAACAAAAGCGACTGGATCTATAGCGCATGTTGAATATAGCGGTGACCAGGGCAGTCGCTCGTTGCAAGTGAGCGAATCCCGTCAGATCCAGGTTACCACGCCAGGTAGTGATATATTCTTGAAGCTGTCCAGTAAAACGGCGTTAAATGAAACAGCAGCCACAGCCAATACTGGTACCGGCGCCATATCACCAGCCCATGTGTTTAATGCCAACACTTATGTGCCAAGTAATTTAACAATCACTTTCACTTCAGCCACTACGTATAATGTTGCCGATTCAGCGACCCCGGCAAATAATATTACCGGTGCAGCCTATACTCCAGAGACCGATATTGATGTCGGTGGTGTGCGTTTTTCTATTATTGGCACGCCGGCAGCTGCAGGTGGAGATGTATTCACCGTCAGTGCAGGTCAATACAAGGGCATTTTTGAAACAGTTCAAGTTTTTTCTGATACATTGACCGACTCTATCGATAGTGAACAACGTGCGGCAAACCTTGCAGATTTTCAAGAAGATCTGGATACTTTCTTCAACCGAGTGCTAGAAGTTAGAGCATCCATAGGGGGGCGCCTCAATACGTTGCAAAGTCAGATGGAATCCAATGAATCAAATGTCATTGTGACTCAAGCGACTTTAGCGACGTTACGCGATACTGATATAGCTGAAGCTATTAGTCAGCTCACGTTGGAGCAAGCCACACTAGATGCGGCTCTGGCTGTATTCTCGAAGATCACCAGCTCCTCGTTGTTTAATTATCTTAAATAATTAGCGACAGATACTTGAGTCAACAGTAACAATAACCCAAGTCTTTTTTTATTGCATACGACTATAGACCCACGTTTTATAAGTCAGCCTGTAACGCTTAATCAAAATTAACCTCTGTCGCTTAAAATAAAATTAAAGTAATCTCATTCCTAGCCGTTAAAGTTCTTGACAGTGTTATTTGATTCTCAAATTGCACTACTTTTAACACGACCTGCCATTTACGAATGCAGCTCAGTCGGGAGAAATTAAATGCCACAGTTTATCAATTCAAATATAGCATCGCTGAACTCGCAGCGTGCACTTAATAGTTCGCAGAGTGATTTGAGCACCTCTTTGGAGCGCTTGTCATCTGGTTTGCGCATTAACAGTGCAAAAGACGATGCAGCTGGCCTCGCGATTACAGACCGTATGACCAGTCAGATCCGCGGCATGAATCAGGCGGTCCGAAACGCCAACGACGGTATTTCATTATCCCAAACCGCTGAAGGTGCTTTAGGATCCACCAGCGATAACTTGCAGCGTATACGTGAGCTGTCGATTCAGTCGGCTAACTCCACAAACTCGGCATCGGATCGCAAAGCACTAAACGCAGAAGTTAATCAGCTAGTTGAAGAAATTCAGCGGGTTGGCGTTTCGACTCAGTTTAACGGGCAGAATTTGTTGGACGGTTCATTCCAGTCTGCACAGTTTCAAGTGGGAGCAAATGCGAATCAGACCATTAATATTGGCATAGCGGGTTCAACTACTAATTTGTTGGGTGCTTACCAGGCTTCGAGTACAGCAGTAACTACGGCTGCTTTTGATGGCGATTCTTTCACTATTAATGATACCGAAATAGGTATATCTATAGGAACTTCTGCCGCTGGCTTTACTGATGCTAGTGCAGCGGCAAAAGCATCTGCGATTAACGGCAAAACAAATGAAACGGGAGTCAGCGCTACAGCTA
>CAWVZP010000107.1:0-10354 GCA_963934675.1 uncultured Gammaproteobacteria bacterium
GGATTATCTGGATCAGCAGTAGCTGACGCCGCGGCATTGGTTAGTATTCTTTACCCGATGATGAAAAAAGCGAACTACCCGAATAGTCATTCAGTTGGGCTACTCGCATCTGGTGGCATTATTGCACCAGTTATCCCACCGTCTCTTCCACTAATTATCATGGGCGTGGCAGGTAATATTTCGATTGCGAAATTATTTATTGGCGGCATTGTCCCTGGCTTAATGATGGGTATGGCATTGGCGTTAACCTGGTACTTTCTGGTCCGCAAAGAGCCACTTGAGATCGGCAAAAAAACAACGCCGGCCGAGCGTCGAACAGCGCTGAAAGACGGTATTTGGGCACTGCTTTTACCCATCATTATTATCGGTGGTATTCGCTTTGGTGTTTTCACCCCCACTGAGGCAGCGGTGGTTGCTGCTGTTTATGCCATTGTTGTTTCAATTTTTGTCTATCGTGAGCTTACTCTGATTAAATTTGTAGACGTGCTAATCAGCTCAGCACATTCAACTGCAATGGTGATGTTTCTCGTTGGCAGTGCGATGGTCGCATCTTGGTTGATTACAGTAGCTCAACTACCGCAAGACCTTGCAGCCCTGCTTGGCCCACTGGTTGAGCACCCTAAGCTATTAATGGCGAGCATCATGGTGCTGGTATTTTTGGTGGGTATGGTGATGGATCTGAGTCCAACGATTTTGATTCTGGTGCCGTTATTTATGCCGATTGTGATAATCGCTGGTATCGACCCAGTCTACTTCGGCCTAATGTTTGTCATCAATACATCCATTGGTTTGATTACGCCACCTGTAGGCACCGTATTGAACGTCGTTTGTGGTGTCGGGCGCGTACCAATGAGTGTCGCAGTCAAAGGCGTATTACCCTTCATCACTGTTTATATATTGCTGCTCGTATTGTTTATCGCAGTACCCGAAATTATTTTAGTGCCAATGAATTTTCTTATTGGCTAGCCACCAGTTGATGAGTAATCGTCAACATTTTTAAACCACGAGGAAAAAAATGAAAAAGCTATTTAAAAAGACTTTAATCGTAGCATCAATAACAGCAACATTAGTCATCTCAAGTGGACTACAGGCCGCAACCACACTGAAATTTGCTCATGCTGCACCGGAAAGTGACTTGCAGCAAGATCTTGCCAAATTCTTCAAAAAAGAAGTTGAGTCACGTAGCAGTGGCGACCTAAAGGTCAACATCTTCCCGCATGGACAACTGGGTAATGACGAACAAATGATTGACGGCGTTCGTTCAGGAATAATTGATATTGAAATGTCAGGTCTGAATAACTTC
Organism: uncultured Gammaproteobacteria bacterium; assembly: GCA_963934675.1. Classification (GTDB taxonomy): domain Bacteria; phylum Pseudomonadota; class Gammaproteobacteria. Next base: position 1,304 of record CAWVZP010000107.1, read on the forward strand.
TCCGGCATGATGCCTGAATCGGCTGCATTTACACTGCCTTTCATGTTCCCCAACCGCGAAACAGCTTACCGCGTACTGGATGGAAAAGTCGGTAGTAGTGTAAACACGAAATTTGAAGCTTTTGGTATTAAAGGCCTCGGGTTCCCTGAAAACGGTTACCGTAATATCAGTAACAATGAAGGGCCAGTGACAACGCCAGCAGACCTGAAAGGCATGCGCATGCGTGTAAACAACTCAGTAGCATTAAACGAAATGTTTTCAATGCTGGGTGCCAACCCGCAGCAAATTCCGGTAGCTGAATTATATACCGCGCTTGAAACCGGCGTTGTCAATGCACAGGATCATCCGATTGGCGTTGTACTTTCTTTTAAATTTTTTGAAGTGCAGAAATACCTCTCACTGTCGCAGCATGCCTATTCGCCATTAATGATTGCGATGAACCTGAACAAGTTTTCAGGCCTGTCTGCTGAAGAAAAGAAAATCATCATGGATGTTGCAGCAGAAGCAGTTAGCTACCAACGCGAACTCAGCATCAAAAAAGAAGACGTCATGATTGCTGATCTGGAAAAGAATGGAATGAAAGTTAATCGTGATGTTGATGGTGCCGCTTTTCAGAAAGCGGTTAAACCAGTATGGACAAAGTTTATCGAAGAAAATGGCGATGATTTAATTAACAGCATATTGGAAGCGTCTAAGTAACTTTACCTTTGGGTATTGTGTAAATAAAAACAGGGGTGATACGTCACCCCTTTTTTAGAGTTCTATAGGTTAGGTTTAAAATTTACCTATTAAATTATAAACAGTGTCGGATATGACAGAAAAGATGAAAGCCAGAGTGCCTCAGGCTGATTGATCAATTAAACTCGAACCGACTATGGATGTATCTCATGTTGGCGATGTGGTTGAAAGTATGACATCACTATTGCGGTCAGCTAATGTGCAGTTTATAAGCAGCATAACGACCTAAAAACCTTACGTAGGGCATAGGTAAGCCCTGAGGCCTCACAAATTAACGTTAATAGCTGACTTGCATTTCCCCCTTGCTTAATTCAAGCAGATTAACCTGACTTAAAAGTCATAACTCCAGATCCCAACCCAATTGTATGCATCCTTATTAGAGGGGTTTAAAACATTGACAGTTCGATTTTAAGGACTAAAGAAAACAGTAAGCTAGCTCGTTTATGTTTGTGGTGGACAATTAAATTTACTTATAACTCTATGGGTTAAGCAGCGCAGCATGATGGCTTTATCTGAGGTATCCAGTTTCTGGGATAAAATCAATCAATGGTCTTATGACATGACTTAGACTCAACCCATCTTTGAACTAGCTCGACTCTGGCATGGGCCTGAATGACAATAGTTATCGAATAAATCTTCCTAACAAATCCTATTCTTGGGCTTGCTGACGCCCAACCGAGACTATTAAACGTCGCATCCATTGATGCGCTGGATTGTGGTGCAATAATGGGCTCCAGGCCATTTTAAGGTCGATGTTTGGAATATGAAACGGGGGCTGTTTTATGATTAGACGCGGGTTGTTTTTTTGCATTCTGGCGGCTCTGGCTGGAATTGTCACGATCAAATCTTTCTCTTCTGCTAGCAGCATAGCTGCCTGATAATGACGGGTGAAAACACTAATCCGACGTTTTTTTTTCATGCTGGTTAAGGCTTCATCTACCCAGCCTAAATTTTGCACATCGCCAGGGTCGATACCAACACCGACGCCCATACCTGTCTTACTCACCCAAATGTGCTGAGCCTGCAAATAACTGTCGAGTGAAAAATCATTCTGAATTGGGTTATCAATACTGAACAAGCAGGCGAAGCTATCGCTCCAGATAGTTTGTTGGTGGAATGACTCGGGGATTGCATCAAACCGGTTGATGGCCATGTCGACTTTGCCTTGCTCGACATCTAGAAAACTGACATCGCTTGGCGTCATGATGTCCAGAGTGACGCCGGGAGCTTCCTTTCGTAGTCGGTGTAGTATGGGCCGCACCAGAGTCGATTCGGCATAATCACTCGCCATGATGCGAAATACACTTTCAGAAGCTGCCGCATCAAATGACTTTCGGGGTTGTACTGCTAAATCGATAGTGGATAATACACTTCGAATCACCGGTTTTAATTGCTCTGCACGTTCAGTAGGTGTCATTCCCTCACTGGTGCGCACCATTAGCGGGTCGTCGAACATGACTCGTAAACGCCTTAAGCTATTGCTCATTGCGGGTTGACTAATACCTAACTGGCTTGCTGCGCGAGTCACGTTTTTTTCCCGCAACAACACATCCAAATAAGTTAATAAATTGAGATCTATCTTACTACTATTCATGAAATGAATAGTAGCTACAATTAACATCTATTTCTATTATAAATTGCCACATACGATTATGAATCACGTTAATTCTTAATTGCCGGCTCAACTGTTAGCTCAGGCATTTTGTAAACTTGAAGAGGATTGTCCATGTCTCAAATCAAATCACAAAGCTACAGATTGAAAAATCAGTTGTCTGGTTAAAAGCAATGTGGACAACAGAACGGAAAGGTATCCGTACCACGCGAAGACTCCTCGCAAAAATTAATATTTGTTGTTATGCCTTCAATGTCCTAGCTGCCGAAGACTGCGTTATCGTGGCTAGTACTGGTTAAATGGTTGCTGGCCTTATTAGGACAATCGCAGTTACTTGCAAGTCTGATGATTTGGGTAACTTGTATAATTCTTTTTACAATGTAAAAGAATCTAGGTTAGAGAATATAAAAAACGGCGGCGTTTTGATTAACCAAAACGGCAAGATGGTTCGCTCTAGGCGTTTGTCTTCTAACCCATTTTTTTCATTGCTGTAACAACTAGCCGTAATAGCAATCTTAAAATTAAAAAGGGCATGATTTACTTATGCCCTTTTTAGTGATCTATTTTCATCGATATTCAAGAATAATGATCAGTCAAACCACTGTTTCAATGTTTCCTTCGCATTGTCCTTATGCTTTTTTTTAATATGATTAACAATTGCAGCTGTTGCTGCAACTAAAACACCGAGGTCATCCGAGTAGCCAATTAAAGGCGTTAAGTCTGGAATGGCGTCAATCGGTGAAATGAAATAGCCTAACGCAGCATAAATTGCTGTTTTTGCCCAAGCTGGTGTAGCAGTATCTTTCGAGGCGTTATAAAGCGTTAACGCAGGCTCCAGAACAGTCTTCCCCGCCACCCGTGCATAATTTTTAACTTTGTCCCAAAAATGCCCTTCGGTGAATTTTTTAGCAAACTTATCGTTGGTCATATTACAGTCTCGCCTAGTTTGTAACTAAAAATTAACGATATTGACAACTAGTTATTTTTATTCAGCTTAATTCTTAATGAAATGACGACAGATGTCGATATGTTAAATTCACCTATTGTCTAATATCGAGAATATGCGTCAATATACAAGGAGGAAATAAGCATGACTGTTAAGTTAAAATTATTAATTGGATTAACTTTACTCGCTACCATACCGATGCTGGTGTCGATCACGATTAGTACTTGGGTTTCGAGCGACTCAGCCAGTAAGCTCTTGATTGCACAGGCGCAAGGACAACTAACTACCTTACGCGACACAAAGCGTCGTCAGGTTGAAGAATATATAGCGCGTATCAGCACTCAAATCGAAGGCTTTTCCAACAGTGCCACGGTAACCGATTCAGTTCTCGATTTTGAAACGGGATTTCTGGGGTATCAAGATCAATTCAAAAAACTATCGGTTGTGGAGGCTCGCAAAGCACTAGTCGAGTATTTTAGTAAAAACCTGCCTAACACTGATTTTATACCTCGGGATCACGTTAATATGTTGTCCGATAAGGCGGCGTTACTGCAATATACCTATATTGCCAACAACGAAAATCCTGTTGACGAAAAGTACCAATATATCAACCCACGCGATTCAACTCTGTATTCAGAAATGCATGCACGTGCTCACAAAGGGTTTCTCTCATATATGCAGGCAAACGATATTTATGATATCTATTTGGTCGCGCCAGAGGATGCCTCCATCATCTACACAGTGCGTAAATCTTACGATCTTGGAGCTTCGCTGAATAGTGATCAGTTTGCAAAGACGGAGCTGGCCAAAGCATATTTTGCGACTGATGAAGCTACCGACAACAGCTTTGTTTATACCTCTGATTTTGCAGCTTACGGACCGGCTTTTAACCACCAGACTGCATTTGTAGCAACAAAGGTATTTTCAAGTGGCTTCCCCGCAGGTGTACTCGTCTTTCAACTGACCAGTGATGCTATTGATAATATTATGACAAATGATCGTGCCTGGAGCAAAATTGGACTTGGTGTCAGCGGTGAAACGTATTTGGTTGGCGCAGACAAAAAAATGCGCAGCATAAAACGCGCATTCGCAGAAAATCCAGAAGCCTATCTTGATGAGCTGCAAAACAAGGGTATTGATAAGGCAGTTATTGAGGCCATTGATGCAACTCAATCAACAGTCGGGTTAATTGAATCACAACACAACGTTGATGCCATTGAACAAGCTCTGGCTGGTGAGAGTGGTTCAGAGGTTTATTTAAATGCCAAAGGTGAGCGTATTTTGTCGGCTTACGCACCACTTAATATATCGAATCTGGAGTGGGCTGTTATTACCGAAATTGAAGAGCGTGATGCAAACGCATCGGTTTCTCAATTATCTAATCGCCTGATTAAACTTTCTGCCGTCGCTGCTATTGTTATGACTTTGATTTCAGTATTTTTTGGTTGGTTGTTTACCACGCGACTCGTTCGTCCCATAGATAAACTGGCTGAAGAGATTAATTATATTGAGTCACACTCCGATCTTTCTTTCACGATTAGTGGTCATGCATCCGATGTCACTATTGATATTGTTAACTCCATGAACAAAATGTTACTTAAAATTCACGGCATTGTTAGTAAAGTTGCCAGCAATAGTGGCACATTATCGGAAGCGGCGGTCAGCATCGATCACATCAGCACGCATAGCTATCAAAGTATCGAAAAGCAGATGACTGAAACCGACAGTATCGCGACCGAAATTTCAACCATGACCGAAATTGCCCGACAAGTGAGCGGTAATGCTGATGCTGCCAATAAAACAGCACTAACTGCCAACGAGCATGCCAATAGTGGCCATGAAATTGTTAATGCAACAACGAGATCTGTTGGTAAATTGGGAGATGAAGTTAGTCGTGCCGCCAAAGTCATTGAAGAGTTAGCAGAATACAGTACCAATGTTGGCAGCGTACTCAATGTGATCAGTAGTATTGCTGAACAAACTAATTTGCTTGCTCTGAATGCTGCCATCGAAGCCGCACGCGCTGGTGAGCAGGGGCGTGGTTTTGCAGTGGTTGCCGACGAAGTGCGTACTCTGGCGAGTCGTACACAAGCATCGACAACCGAAATCAAACAGATTGTAGATACTCTCAACACCTGCGCTACCAACGCTGTTGAAGCGATGAATAATGGGCGTGAACAGTGTGAGAAAAGCACCAATAGAGCGACTAAAACAACGGAGGCATTACAAAGTATCGTCGAGTCTATTGGTCAGGTAACCACATTAAATAAACAAATCGAACAGCAAACTGGCAAACAACGGGAAGCCACTGAATCAGTTGGTCAACGCATTTCAACTATTCGTAAAATAGCCAAAACTAATACCGAGGGCGCACAACAGACCAGACAGGTGAGCGAAAAAATAAATAGCCTGACAGCTGATTTAAACAAAGCCGTGGCACAATTTAAGTTATAACGACAATCGGCTTGTTGATAATGGCGAGTAGGGTGGAAAGCGAAGCGCCTTCCACCAAAAGGGTTTAAGTTACCGTGGGCAAACGTCATAAGGCGGCTTCACCTTTTTCGGCCTACTTAACTATTTAAAGATCTCCTTTATATAGCTTAGGGTTATACACATCACGCAGGAAATCACCTATCAGGTTGATGGTGATGACAATGACAATCAAGAATAATCCAGGAATTAGGGTGATCCACCACGAGCCTGAGAACAGGTATTCTTTGCCGATACTAATCAATGAGCCGAGACTGGGTTCGGTGACCGGCATACCGAGTCCAAGGAATGATAAAGCGGCTTCAGTAATGATTGCATTAGCTATCTGTACGGTAGAAATGACAAAAATAGGCGATAGGCAATTCGGTAGAATGTGCTTGAACATGATTCGTATGGAGCCAAAACCCATCACGTGTGCAGCGTCGACGTACTCTTTCTCTTTTTCGGCCAATACGGATGAACGCACCGTTCTAGCGATTTGAGGCCATTCAGATAAACCAATGACCAGAATTAAGATCACCATTGCCCAGCTGGAGTAAGTCTCGCCGTCGAAAGCACTCTTGACAATAGCGAGCACGATAATTGCGACCATTAGCGTTGAGAATGATAGCTGTACGTCGGCAATGCGCATTAAAATACTGTCAACTTTACCACCCATATAGCCAGACACCAGACCGATCGTGATACCTATCGTGCCTTGAAATAAAACCGCAAAGATACCAATCAATAGTGACACCCGCATACCATATAGAATGGTGCTCCAAAGATCACGACCTTGGTCGTCAGTACCGAATAAAAAACGGGGGTCAGAATCTTCGATCCATACTGGGGGTAATTCGGAATCCATTAAGTCAAGCTGACGCAGATCATAGGGATCAAATGGTGCGATAAGTGGCGACAGTATGGCGAGGGTTGCCAGTATCAAGAACACCACGCTACTAACGATGGCAACTTTGTCATGACTGAAATAATAGAATAAATCTGATTGTTTAATACGTTGCCATTTCGATGGTGCGTTGCTTATTTTTTTTTGGTTCATTTATTGCCACCCACCAGATCGACCATTGGATTAATAACCCCATAAAGTAAATCGACCAGTGTATTTACTACAACAAACAAGAAGCCAACAAACATGATATAGGCGGTGATTAACGGAATATCGGATCGGTTGACCGCTTCAAGAAACATAAACCCCATGCCCGGCCATTGAAACACTGACTCGGTCAGGATGGTATAAGCCACCATGATACCAATTTGCACGCCGCCCACTGTAATCACCGGTAACATCGTGTTTTTAAGTGCATGTTTCATATACACCTTATACGAGCTTAATCCCTTAGCACGGGCAAATTTAACATACTCAGTGCTCAACACCTCAAGCATTTCAGCTCGGACCAAACGGATGAATAGCGGCAACATGATTGACGACAAGGCAACGGCAGGCATGATGATGTGCAGCAGACCGTCGCCACTAAAAAAGTTACTGCTCCAGTATCCCCACATCTCTACAGTCTCGCCGCGACCAAACGACGGCATCCAGCCGAGTGTCACTGAAAATATAAAGATCAATCCAATTGCGGTTAAAAATACCGGTATTGAAATACCAATGACACTAATCGCCATGGTTAATCGGCTAAACCAGTGGCGTGGGCGTATAGCTGTAAAGACACCGAGTGGAATCGATATCACAATAATGAGTATGGAGGCTGCGAACGACAGCTCTAAGGTTGCCGGCAATTTTTTAAGAATGACGGTCATCGCCGGTTCTTTAAAGAAGTAGGAGTTGCCTAAATCTCCTTGTACCGCACGGCCTATAAAACGGCCAAACTGGACAATGGTTGAATCATTTAAACCGAGCTCTTCGCGAAGCAATACGCGTTCTTCGGATGATATAGAATTGGCTGCCATTTCTCGGGTTGGATCACCCAAGCTGTCTTGAATAGCAAAGCAGGCAATACTGATAATCGACATCACAAGCATCGCTTGTAACAAGCGCTTTAATAAAAATTGAAGCATAGGATTCGGGTCATAACAAAGAAGGATACAAGCTGACTCGTATTAACTTCGAGCCAGCTTATGGTAATGAACTAGCCGATTAATCGATGACTAGATCGCCTAGGTATGGGAAATTCATTGCATTAACGATAGGCTCGATGTTGACGCCTTTGCGAGCAGCCCATGCCAGATTTTGCCAATGTAATGGAACAATCCCTGCTTCTTGATAAATACGTTCCTCTACTGCTTGAAGCATGCTGGCGCGCTTGGCCGGATCAGTTTCCTGATTTGCCGCCATTGTACTTTCATCAACAAAACTGCTGCTGTAGTTACCTGAGTTATAAGCACCCATTCCAGTGTCACTATTAGGTGTCATAGTTAAAAACTCATTAAAGTTAGCGCTATCTTCAGTATCTGAATGCCAACCAATCATCATCAAATCAGCAGCGCGATCGTCAAACATTGGCCAGTATTGTGCTTTAGGCATAGTCTGAAGATCGATTTTGATGTTGATCTTTGACAGCATGACGGCAACTGCTTGGGCAATTTTATCGTCATTCACATAACGATTATTAGGCGCCATCATCGTTAGAGTGAAACCATTCTCGTAACCCGCTTCTTTCATCAAGTTTCGCGCTTCTTCAAGATCAAAACGTGGTGTCAATTTAGGATTATGACCAAGATACCCCTTAGGGCTCATTTGACCTGCAGTGGTCGCAAAACCTTTCATGATTTTCTTCACGATAGCATCGTTGTTGACGGCATGTACGATCGCCTGACGAACACGAATATCTTTCAGTTCTGCACGACGTTCCTGATTCATTTGAAACATGATGATGCGTGTGCCAGCCTTAGTCACTAAGTCTGCTTTGCTACTGCTACGAATTTGTCCAAAATCGTTAGGTGAAACAGGTGCAATCATATCAACGCCACCAGACAATAATGCAGCAACACGAGTTTGCTCGTCTTTGATTGGTGTGAATACGATCTTGTCTACATTACCTGGAGAACTTTTGTCCCAGTAATCAGCGAAGCGTTCGAATTCAATTTTCACGCCTTGCTCGCGAGAGGTTACTGTAAAAGGACCCGTGCCTGACAGGTTAGTCGAAGCAAATGATGCGCCGCTCTTTACAATTTCACCCTTGTCATTTCCATTACTGTCAGTGCCAGTATAAAACTTGCGATCCATTGGGAAAATATAAGTAGCAGTATGTAATACCAAAGGATAGGGTCCCGTAGTCACCAAATCGATGGTGTAATCATCAACCAC
>CAWVZP010000108.1:0-10239 GCA_963934675.1 uncultured Gammaproteobacteria bacterium
CCACTCCGGTCATCATGCTATCGAGTAAGGATAGTATTTTTGACAGGGCTCGTGGATGCATTGTCGGTGCTGAAAAGTATTTGACAAAACCGTTTTCAAAAGATGACTTAATGAGCGTAATTTCAACTTATGTTGGCTAACCCTCAGTCAGTTTGTCGCTTGGGCAAAAGAGGAATAATTGAATGAAGCCCTTATTGATCATAGATGATTCACCGATACAAATTCATCTTATTAAGACCCAGCTGGGAAAAAGCCAAATTAGTCTGTCAGTGACCAATAATGCTGAAGAGGCTATAGCCAAAGCCCATGAAATAAATTTAGATCTTATTTTGATGGATATTGTCATGCTTGGCAAAAAAGTTTTTCAGGTAACGCAAGATTTGAGTCGAAAGCTTGAGACTTCAGCTATCCGAGTTGTTAACACTAAAAATCATGAAACTGATAAGATTTGGGCCATGCGTCAGGGTGCGCAAAATTATCGGGTAAAACCAGCGAATGAAAAAGACTTAACGGAAAATATTGATAAGGCGCTGTTTTAATCGATGACTATTACTTCGCCATTTGAAGTCTTGCAGGCCTTAGATGTTAGTTTTAAAGCGAATGCCTGTGGCTTACCCGCTAACACGTCAGTCACCGATGACTGGGTAGGCGTTGGTTTTCAAATTAATCATGTACCGTTTTTGGCCAGAATGGATGATGTTAGCGAAATATTGTTGCCACCATCCACGATTCGGGTGCCGGGTGTTCAGTTTTGGGTGAAAGGACTTGCCAATATTCGAGGTGCCATAATGCCGGTGTTGGATATGAAGGCTTTTCTTTACGGAGAGGCGACGGTTTTTGGAAAAAACAGCCGGATTTTAATCGTCAAGAAAAAGGGTCTTATAGCAGGGTTATTGGTTGAAGAGGTTTATGGTGTCAGGCGTTTTAAACCAGATGAGCATAAAGACGAAAAGGATCCTAATATGGGGTCTCTTCAACAGTACCTAGCGGGCGTTTTTGTCGATCAAGTTCATCATTGGAATGTATTTAGTATTGATAAGCTAGTGGAAACTGAACAATTTTCATGCGTAGTCTGAGTTGGATCAAAATAAGTAGGCTTAGAGGGTAAGATGGTATGCTTAGGCAATTAGAAAGATCTTTTCCTATCTGAAACTGAAGCGGAGAAAAAGATAAGTTGATTAATAAAAAGGATGCGTTTATTGGCTTGGCTATTGTTGTGTCTGTTATCGCAATGACGGTTCTTTTTAGTATTGAGTCACTATTGTCTGGTCAGAACAAGGACTATACCGCCCTAATATCTAAGCATCAGGCGCTCTCCTATCAAATTTCGCTTCGTACGCTTGAGTCGATCGAAGGTAATGATTTGGCTTTTGATGAACTTGCTGCGAACAAGAAACGTTTAATTGCCATTTTGAACCGATTTGACAATAGTTTTGAGGTTTTAAGTTGGTTTCCTCTTTGGAGTGACTATGCGGCGGAACTCGCAAAACTAAAAGATGTGTGGCGTGATTATGATAGTGAAGTTGACATCGTTATTTCAGCCAAGCCATCGATCAAGGCCGTCAGTCAAGATGTCATTGTCATTCGTGAATCCTTACCAGAACTTATATTGCTTGCCGAATCAGTCATTGATGAGCTGGTTAAAGCAAATGCCCCTCGACAAGACATCGCAATTGCGGCACACCAACTAGTTCTGGTCAATGGGTTGGAGGGATACTTACAAAAGATCTTGACTGAAGGAAGCAAAGTCATGGTTGCAGCTAAGCAGTTCTCCAGTGATTCAGAGCTCATCGAAAGGCGATTATTGGCAATGCTGGAGGGTAATCCTTCGCTTGCTATTAACCAGTTTACTGGTGTCCGAGTGGTCGATAATTTAGTGCAGTTTGCTGATCTATACTCAGTCTTAAAAAAGAATGTACAACAAATACTCGAACATTCACCACCGCTACTTAGGGCGCATGTAGCTGCGCAAAAAATTCAGTCGTTGAGTGGAGACGTTAGAATCACGTCGAGAAAGCTGTTAGATGTTATTGATTTTAAAGACGGCCAATTCAAAATGCTGGCATTCGTCGGCTATGCCATTGGCGTTTTAGCATTTTTATTATTGGCCTTATTAGCCTCAATAGTCGTGCGAAAGTCGCGTTCCAGGCTGTTCGTCTCCCAAACTCAAAACAGCACAAATCAGCAAGCTATTTCCCACCTTTTGGACGAAATGTCGAACTTGTCAGATGGCGATCTTTCAGCCCATACAACAGTCACCGAAGATATTACAGGTGCAATTGCAGCATCGGTGAACGACTCAATTGATGCACTGCGAGATCTGGTTGGCACTATCAACAAAACGGCAGTTCAAATCAGCGTCTCAGTCCGAAAAACTCATATCACTACTAAAGAGCTTGAAGAGGCAAGTAATGATCAAGCAACTCAAATAGCAACGATTAGTGCTTCGATTACGGATATTTCAAAATCGATGTTAAACGTATCGGAAAAAGCTACCGATTCGGCTGAAGTAGCGCGCAAGTTGGTCGATATTGCTCATTCGGGTAGTCAAACGGTAAAGCGCACCATTGACGGTATGGAAACAATTAAGCAGCAAATACAAGAAACATCAAAAAGAATTAAAAGCGTGGGTCAATGTTCTCAGGAAATCGGCGTTATCGTTAACTTGATTACAGATATATCTGACCAAACTAACATACTAGCTTTGAATGCCGCAATTCAGGCCGCCATGGCGGGTGATGCGGGCCGAGGATTCGCCGTAGTAGCCGACCAAGTTCAACGCTTAGCAGAACGGACGGGTGATGCGACTAAGCAAATAGAGCCTCTGGTTAAGGCGATTCAGTCGGGTACCAACGAAGCAGTAACGTCAATGGAAATAAGTACCGCTAATGTGGTCGACGGAGCAAAACTGACAGAAGATGCGGTTAGCGCTCTGGATAGGATTGAGCAAGTCTCGATGAATCTAGCGGAGCGAATATTAGAAATTTCTGATGCAACTAAATCTCAGGCATCTGAGAGTATAAAAATCACTCAATCAATGGATGTTATTGAACAGATTATCTTGAAAACTGCCGAAGGTTCCGTTGAGGCTACGAGCTCTATAGGTGAGCTATTGGAGATGGTTGCAGCCATGCATGACTCAGTGGCTAGCTTTAAGCTACCTGAAGTGAGTTCGCTGGACAATACAGTGGTATACAGCTCGGATGACCTTATTAATCCTAACCAAGATAAGTTAAACGGCTAAGGTAAAGCGCGTTAATGAACTATCAGAAGATCACAATAAAGCATAGCGCTCTGGGCTGGGTTAAAAAGTCGATAGACGATAATCTCGAACTAACTAAGCGTGACTTAGAGCACTATATTGAATATCGTGACAAAAGTTTACTCGACAGCGTTAAACAGCGTCTTGGAGATATTCATGCGGTGTTAACAATAATCGAGCATCATGTACCAGTCATGGTGATCGAAGAAATGGTGTCACTTTGTGATTTCATTGCCGAGCAAGAGACTGCGGGTAAAAAACAAACCGATCAGGTGTTTAAAGTATTTCTCAGAGCCTTCTCGCAATTACCCGCCTACTTGGCGCTTGTTCAATCGGGTCGCTGCAATGGTCTGTTTGTCATATTGCCCCTGCTAAATGATATTCGGTCGATAAAAAAAGAAGATTTATTTTCCGAAAAAATACTTTTTTTACCTGATTTGTCAATGCACGGCGACGATGCTGAAATCGATGCGATTGATGATCTTGCCAATAATGCCTCGAAGCAACTCATTAAAAAACTTCGCCCGGCATTTCAACTATCACTGCTAAATATTATTAAAGATAACGAGGTTGACGAAAACCTTAAGCGCTTCGAAAGGATTTTTGATGTATTAGAGGAACGCTCTAGTTCGGAACAAGTTGCTCGTATTTGGTGGATTATCGGAGCATTGGTCGAGTCCGCATTCAAAAATCAGCTTGAGATAAGTGTTTCGATTAAAAACCTACTGAGCAAAGTGGATGCTTTATTTCGATTGCTGTTAGTAATCGGTGAAAGAGGTTTATTAAAACGTCAACCTATCGAATTAATTAAGAACTTTCTGTACTACATCGCTCAACCTGAATGCAATGGGCCAAAGTCTCAGGCAATTAAAACGGCCTATAGGCTCGAAGAGTTCCTAATCAGCGAGACTGGTCGAAATCAGTTACTTAATAATGTCGCTAGTCCCAATCAGTCGTTACTCAACCTTATTTCCGAGGCCGTCGGCAATGATATCGAAACAGTTAAAGCCTGCTTCGAAATGTATGCCAATGGTAATTTTAGTGACGTCCAAAAGCTGCGCGACATCCCGCGTGAGCTCCACATCGTTTCAGACACGTTATCGATGATCGGGTTTGGTGAGCAGCGCTTAGTAGTTGAGGCGCAGATTATCACGGTAAAAAAAATACTGATCGAGGCGTTAAAACCAAACCAGGAAAGAATGCTCGCAATGGTGTTAGAGCTGAATGAGGTAGGGCGAGCATTAGGGCAAATCCAAAAGTGTCAGTCTAAAACTGAAGATGGAGAGACAGACTCACGCTCAGAGGAGGATGTGTCGAGAGATTTTGAACTCGACACGGGTTTGATCGCGGTAGTGACTGCCTCGCTAGATGATATTCAAAAAATCAAAAGTGCCATTCTTAAATTTTTAAAAGACACATCTCGTAGTGAAAATATGGAGTTATGTGTCGCCCTAATTGAGCAGTCACGAGATGCTTTATTCATGCTGAATCAAGTGCGCGCCGTTGCTGTGATGGATGGCTTGATTGAATATATGAACGAGTACGTCATTGTTGACTTTATAGATGTTAATCGCCTCGATTCGTTATCTTTGGTGATTGTTAGCTTAGAATACTATCTTGAAGCACTTTTTGAGCGTCGCACAGATGCGGATACTATTTTAGATATTGCTGATATTCAATTATCTGAAATACTTGGTTCACTGGTTGAGTCACATGATTCGAAATCATCACCCGATCTAGATGCCAAATTTTTAAGCCAGAAGCCGAGTCAAATTGTGGTAGTTGGTGAATCGAGTGACGCGAAAACTGTTGACGATATTAGTGTTGCGCTTGAGAGTATAAAGTTAGTTTGCGAACCCGATGATGAAGCTGAAGGTCATATTGATTCTAAATCTGAGGAGCTTTCTGAAGTTAGCTTTTTTGCCCCAGGTTTTGTTGTTGAGCCCGTCAATGAATTACTGGTTGTTCTAAAGCCTAATGGTGACCCTGATATACTGGAAATATATATTGAAGAAGCGGAGGAAGAAGCTGCAAATATTACGCGCCTACAAAAAGACTGGCGGCTGCATTCAGACGGCAGCAGTATCGTAAAAAAAATAAGGCGTTCTTTTCATACCATTAAAGGTAGTGGTCGTTTGGTAGGCGCCACAAAGATTGCTGAATTTGCTTGGGATTATGAACTATTAATTAATAGTGTCATAGACAACGTGGTTTCTCCTAACGACAATGTTATCAGCGCAGTTGGCAAAGCAGCCATTGCGATTTTAGAGCTAGTCGCCGAATTAAAAACCGGAAAAATGCCTAATAGCGACATACCATACCTTCGGGGCCTCGCTCGAGCACTTGCTGAATTCAAATCCATTCAGACTTTAACTGAGCAAACACTGCAGATGAATGAAGTCGAATTGGCTTTAGAATCAAAAGATGAACTGGAGCTAAGCGCTAGTCAAGATGAGAAGCCAGATTCGAAGGCATCTCATGATGACCCTTTAGGACTAACCAGTCCGACCGCTTTGCCGAGCGTGGGAGCAGAAATAACGACGCTCGTAATTTACGATCAGGACAAACCAACCGAACTATCGTTCGAACCAGAACTACTGACAATTTACCAAAAAGAAGTTGAGCAGCAATTAAGTACGGTAAATAATTCCCTTAATCAGGCCGAGGACTTTAAAAAGCTAATACCTAACGAAGATGTTTTTTCGGCATTGAATACTATTCACGCCGTATCTAAGACAGCTGATATTGTCAGCATCGGTGAACTTGCCAGTTTAATGGAAAGGCCATTAAAACTCGCTATAGCTCAAAAAATGGCATTTAATCATGAAGTAGTGGCGTTATATCGTGATGGTCAGCGTGCATTGTACGCAATGACGAATGAATTAGTCTCCACCCAAAAATGTCCCATAACCCCTGTTGATTTGAAAATTAGCTTTCAAGCTCTAGCGGACGGTATTGAAAAGCACACCATTGTTATGCCTGAAAAAACAGCACGATTTGAAAGTGAATTTGTTGATACGCTGGGCATCATAAATGTGGTTTCTGATGATGATCAGGACAACCAATTAATCGATATTTTTATTGATGAAGCCAAAGAGTTGATTGAAAAGAGTGACCGTGCCCTTCATCAATGGTCAGAACATGCGGCTGATGAAGGCGGGCTGCACGACTATAATTCATTGATGGAATTGCAACGATACCTGCATACGCTGAAAGGCGGTGCGAAAATGGCTGAATTGAATCAAATTGTTGATTTGAGTCATGAACTTGAATCGATGTTTATTGCCGTGATTGATGAGCAAGTTGAGAAGAGTGACGAACTAATCGATTTACTTAAAGATAGCTTTGATTCGCTATATCAGCAAGTAGCGCAAGCTGAAGCTGGCACTGTTCTTAGTAGCTCTGAAGAGCAGGTTGCATTACTAAAAAGCTGGCGTACTAATCAAGCAGGCGATCAAGCCGAAGAGTTGGCCGAAGAAAAGCGTGATCCGGATTGTGAGCCAATTAAAATTGCTGGAGAAAACTTTAGCGGTGAGGTGATCCAATATTCAGAGCGTCAAACACCCGATGCGATTAAGGTAAGTTCCGACTTATTTGATAATCTGGTTAGCTCTGCCGGTGAGGTCAGTATTTATCAGGCAGGGATGGAGCAAAAAGTTGCCGGGCTAGGTGCTCATTTGGATGAGCTGGGACAGACTATTTCACGAGTAAAAAATCAGCTGCGTAATCTAGACGCTGAAACCGATGCACAAATCCACTTTAACCATCGCGCCGGATCTGAATCGAGGGGTGAACTTGCCCTCCCGGAAATGGATCGCTATACATTAATTCAGGAATTATCTAAATCGCTGGGTGAAAGTGTTAACGATTTATCGAGCTTGCAAGGGCTGTTGGGTGAGCAGGTGAAAGACTCAGAAATACTCCTGTTGCAACAGTCACGAGTGAACATCGACTTGCAGGATGATCTTATCAAAAGCCGAATGGTTAGGTTCTCCAGCTTGTTCTCGCGTATGCGCCGTTTGGTCCGTCAAAGCTGTCAGACGCTGGCTAAAAAAGCAGAGCTGGTTGTCGAGGGAGATGAAATCGAAATTGATAGCAAGGTGTTAGACCGAATGATTGCACCACTTGAGCATATTATTCGAAATGCCATTTCACATGGCATCGAAAATGCAGATGACCGAGTTAAAAAAGGAAAGCCTGAAACAGGTGTAATCGCTATAGAAATTAGCCGTGACGGCTCTAACATTGTGCTCAAGGTCAAAGATGATGGTGCTGGTGTTAACCTTGATAAAGTTAGAAGCCGGGCGCTGCAACTGAGCTTGATCGCGGATAATTACGACGTTGCGGACAAAGATCTGCTTCAATTTATCCTTGAGCCGGGTTTTAGTACGGTAGAGCATGTCACCGAAATGTCGGGCCGCGGTGTTGGCATGGCGGTGGTTGATATTGAAATAAAACAGCTTGGCGGAACCCTTCAAATTGAAACCAATCCGCAGGGTACGACATTCATCGCTCGATTGCCTTTTACGCTATCGATCAATCAAGCTATTCTGGTGCGAGCGGGTAGTGAAATATATGCGTTGCCATTGAGTAATATTGAAACTATTTCTCAGTTTGAAACCGATCAACTAACAGAGCAATACCAAAGTACAAACTCTGAGCTAGAGTACGCTGGACAAAATTTTAGTTTGCACTATTTGTCGACTTTAGTCGGAAGCAGTGCGCAATTTAAAGCGAGTGATGCTGAAAAAAAGCAATCCGTCATCTTCAGCCGCTCTGGAGATATCAGAGTGGCCTTACACGTGGACCAAATTCTGGGCAATCGAGAAATTGTAGCCAAGTCGTTGGGTAAGCAATTGAGTCAGGTAAAAGGCTTACTGGGTGCGAGTGTTTTAGCGGATGGTAATGTCGTTTTGATTCTTGATATTGCCGGACTGTTGCAACGCAGCCTTACCCGTTCCCCGCAGGTCGTCTACAGTCAGGATAATGTTGCGAGTGCCGAGTCACGTAGCACGGTAATGGTAGTCGATGATTCGATCACCATGCGCCGCGTTGCAACCAAACTACTGCAACGACACGACTATGACGTTGTTACCGCGAAAGATGGTGTTGATGCCCTCTCTCAACTCGCAGACAACAGACCAGATGTCATGTTGCTTGATATAGAGATGCCTCGTATGGACGGTTTCGAACTAGCTAAATATATGCAAAATGAAGCTGCCTATGCTTACATCCCCATCATTATGATTACCTCTAGAACCGGCGTGAGGCATCGTGATCGGGCCTTAGAAATAGGTGTCGCGAATTATATGGTTAAGCCTTATCAAGAAGATGAGCTGATAAGAAATATTCAAAAGGCGCTTGGAGAAGCGAAGCATGGTTGATGATAATCGATCAATACGCTGCATGATTCTACCACTTGCCTCGATAAATCTCGTTGTGCCAAATTCGGCTGTTGCCGAAATTATAAGCTATTCGGCACCCAAAAAGCTGGCGAACAGTAGTGACTGGTTTAGTGGGATGATGTTGTGGAGGGGCGTGTTTGTTCCTGTCGTCGCAGTAGAACAAATGTGCTCGATTGATATTGCGCTAACTGGGCCGCGAGCTAGAATCGCTATATTATATAACCTCAATAAAGATAATGATTTGCCTTATATCGGCATTCATATACAAGACATTCCTCGTGCTTATCTGGCAGAATCGGACCGAATGAAATCACATATAGATGAAAATTTGGGGAAGTACTTACTATCGCATGTCGATGAAGAGCGCTTTGCACGAGCCATTCCTAATTTTGACATTATTATTTCAGACTTAAAATTGGAGCTCTCCGATGAAAAAATTGCGCGGGCAACTCACTAAGTTTCTATTTCATAATTTTGAACGGGTCGATTTCTGTTTCAAGCTTTTCTCTATTAGGCGTTATTAAAAATAGTGGTTTTCACATGGTCTGTTTTTGCTCCTCGACAATAGCGCCCGCATTGGTCTAATTGGTTACATCCATGTAACGATGCAAAGCAGACATCTATGCCATCCATGGCAATAATTGCACCAAAAGTGAGCGTTTCTAAGTGAGAAGGCCTCGCGCAGAAAACTAGAGTATAAAATAATAAATGAGTAATCGATTAAGGAGTTGCTGCTGCAATTGCGTAAAAGTGTTGTTTTTTGTCTTTTATATATCGCCCCAGCAGGATTGAGCGATACCAATTGCGGTCACTGCGGCTGTTTCGGTGCGTAATACTCGAGTGCCAATTTGGCTTGATATAAAACCAGCGGCATTCGCCAGCTCTATTTCAGTCACAGACAATCCACCTTCCGCACCCAGCATAATAGAAATTTGAGGGGGCTTGGACTGTGACTTTAACAGGGTGACAAGACGAGGCCCTTGAAAATCTAACAGGAACTTATTTTCTCGCCGATAGGGAGCGTCGAGCAGTGATTGGAGGTTGTTAAAAAAGGCGATTTCTGGCGGAACATGACGCCCACTTTGTTCGCAGGCTTTGATCGCAATAGCTCGCCAATGAAGCCTTTTCTTTTCGAGTTGGTTAGGTTTAACCGGTATCTGACTGTGATTTGAGTTGAATATTGAAATTCGTTGTACGCCTAGCTCGGTTGTTTTCTGGATCATCCAGTCGAGATGGTCATTCCGACTTAAGCCTTGAATGATTTCGCTATCCAAGCCCGATTCAGTATTACCCTGTGATCTTGAAATGATCGAAGCAGATGTCTTTTTTCCATCAAAACATAGTTTTGATTCGTAGTTGAAAATATCCAGGCCATTGAACAAGACAATGTTCATGTCTGACTTTAGCCGAAGCACATTGCGTACGTAGTGGCTAGTTGCGGTATCGAGCTGAAGTATTGAACCAACAGCGAGCGACTGCTCAGTGAAAATTCGAGACAGTCGCATCGCTCATCCTACAGGGTGTTTCTAAAAAACATAATTTTTAGAGGCGCTTAGGGAAATATTATAAACC
>CAWVZP010000109.1:0-10169 GCA_963934675.1 uncultured Gammaproteobacteria bacterium
TCCTTTTGGATCAATATTAGATTTGGTAAATGCAGCCATAATTTTTCCCGCAGCTGGTCCAATCCCAAAGCCATGACCACTAAAGCCTGTTGCAATAAACAACCCTTTTACAGTGTCGCTACTATCCATTACCGGTACGGCATCGGGTGTCGCATCGATCATGCCGCCCCAGCTTTGAATGATTGCAATGTTGCTTAATTCAGGTAACCGATCATTTAGAACTTTCTTCATCCTTTGAAGTGAATAATGGGAGGGTACTGGGTTAAGTACTCGATTATTTTCAAAGATGGTTATGTCATCCTTTGTCCATTTTCTGGGTGACAGAAAGCGTTCTTTCCAATCAGTTCCGATTCGAAGTTTAAGTTTTTTATGGGCAACGCGTAACAAGGGTAAGAAAACGCTAATTTGTCGAAAGCTTTGTGCCGTAGGGAATACCTCGAGGAAATCCGTCATCGCAATGGTATATCCTCCATCCATACGCCGTCTGAATGCGAGACCGCTTCCTGCCGCATTCCCGTTAAAAATCAAAGGTGATTTTTCGGTTCGAGCAACGCTTGCTTTAACCGACAATTGTGGCAAATGCAATCCGTTCTGATAGAGCAGGGCAGAAGACCAAGCGCCGCCGCAGCATAGCACAGTAGAGCATTTGACTAGGCCGTGTTCGGTATACACACCATCAACTTGCCCATTCGTTGTTGATACCTGACGAACCGCACAGGCCTCTTTGATTGTGACACCTTGCCTGGAGCAAGCCTTTGCGATAGCTGGTACAGTCAATGAAGGCTCGGCTCTAGCATCACTTGGTGTATGAACTGCGTGCCGCCAGCGGCCTTGTGAGCCGTTCAATTGACGTTGAATTTCTTTGCTATTTAGTCGGTTGGATTCTAGTCCATGCAACTTTGAAAATGACAGAAATTGATCATGGCGCGCTAGTTCTGCTTCGCTTTCACATAAGTAAAGACTACCTTCACGCCTGAACCCTATATCAACTCCGATCTCATTGGATAGATTTTCCCATAGGGTCATGCTTTCCATCATGATGGGTAGCTCGGCTTCGTCACGACCTTGCTGCCGAATCCAGCCCCAATTTCGACTGGATTGTTCTCCAGCCACTCGACCTTTGTCGCATACTAAAACCTTAATGCCCTGTTTGGCTAGGAACCAGGCAGTTGCGATACCGATGATGCCAGCGCCAATAATGACAACATCAGCAGTCGCGGGTAAGGCGTTATCGTATTGGATTGATGTTTGAGACGAGATGATGTGCACGATTAGCCTGTATGGCGCATTAATTCAGTCGAATTGGCACTCTGAAAATGTTTCAAGGTGCCATTTGAGTCATTAAAAGAATACTTTGAATCAACTTTATATAGTCCAGATAATAAAGCTAGGGTTATTCTAGGCCGAGTGATTTTTTCCTTTTATGGGCCCAAGTGCGTAATATTTGGTCAACTGCCAGGCCAATAAACGCAACACATAAGCCGAGCATTAAGCCATTGCCGATACCATGCCTATCCGACAAAGATTTCAGAATGAGTTGTCCTAGATCATCGGTTCCGATCATTGCACCAATAATGACCATAAACAAAGCGAAGACAACGGTTTGATTAATACCGAGCATGATGTGTGGAAAAGCCAGCGGTAGTTCAATTTCAAGCCATCTTTGAAAGCGGTTGACGCCTGACATCGTGCCAGCGTCCTGCAAAGACTGCGGCACATTACTAAGCCCCTCCACCGTATATCGGGTTGCTGGGATAGTGGCATAGATAATAACTGCGATTAAAACCGAAGTATCGGTTACACCAAATAGCATGATAACTGGAATCAGATAAATGAAGGATGGAAAGGTCTGAAAAGTATCACAAACTAACAATATACCTTTCGTGGTGAATTTACTTTGAGCACACAAAGAGCCAGCAATCAGTCCAATAAAGGCTGAGACCACTACCCCAAAAGTTGCCATATAAGCCGTAATTAAGGCTCTGTCCCACCATTCTGTCAAAGCAATGAAAAGTAGTAATCCACCAATAATGAGTGCCGACCTTAATCCGCCAAAGATATAGCCAATTCCCATCACCAATAGGAAGGTTGCTGACACCGGCATACCAAGATAGGCATTTTCCATTGGTACCAGAACATTGATAATCAACCCCTCGTTAAAGGCTGACAGGCTCGTGTACCAGTTATCTACCATCCAGTCGACGCCAGATTGCCAGAACAGTTCTGTGGTTAACCCTTTGTTGTGGGGGATAAGGTATAAATAATTGATACCATCTTTAAAAATAAAGTTTCCGACATGAGCCAGTATTATGCCAATCACTAAAATTGCTGCCATAATTAGGGGGTACTTACGGCGTTCAAAAAAAGTAAGATCTGAAAAGTAGTCGACAGGCTTATTAGCCCAACTCAAAGATAACTTATCCAGAACAACGGCGATCAACACGATACAGATACCCAGCTCTAACGCCTGTCCAATTCTTAGCTGATTGAGTGACAGTAATAAATTGAAGCCAAGACCTTTTGCGCCAATGAATGAGGCTATCACCGCCATCGCCAGACATTGCATAATGACTTGATTGACGCCGACAAGAATATCATGCCTGGCGGTTGGAATCAGTACCTTGACCATGAGCTGAACCTTGTTACAACCATTCATCATGCCGGCTTCTAAAACTTCAGGTGACACCCCTTTAAGGCCTAGCAAGGTTAGTCGAATCATGGGTGGCGTGGCAAAAATAACGGTCGCGATAGCGCCTGCATGATCACCAACGCCAAAAAAAACGGTCACTGGCACCAGATAGGAAAAATGAGGCATTGTCTGCGCAACATTAAGCAGCGGCATTAGAGCATTCTCAAAAGTTCGGCTTTTAAAGGCTAAAACGCCGATGAAAACTCCGAGTAATACAGATAGCGGTGCGGCCACTAATACGAATGAGAGCGTTTCCATTGCCGGTTCCCATTGACCGAAAACAGCAATATAGCCAGTTGCGATACCGGCCAGAATTGCAAGCCAGCGTCCACCGAGTGCGTAGCCAAGCGTAATCGAGACTCCAGAAACGACAGTCCAGGGCAGTGCAGGCCAGTAAGCCCATTCGTTTTCGTCAATAAAGTTCCAACTGGTGAAAGCAACGATAGTCTTTTGGCCACCTATTAGAATTTCACGAATAAATTCAATACAGAACAGCACCGAGCGTGATATGGAGCGAGTGACTTCCATCATCAAGGCTTTTTCTTCGTAGCTTTCAATCTCCACGTTATAGGTTTTGATCGGCACCCAGTCGAACATGATGTATTCGACCCATGAACTTAACATTTCCGGAACATTGGCCAAAAATGCTGGCAGGCGCCACAGAATATTATTTTCTGAAGGATCTATAGAGAAATATAATAAAAAGAATGCTACTAACAATGCAGCAAATTGTGAGGATTGCAGATGCCGAGAAAAATAGTCCATGACATTACTTACCTGTTGTTTTGGTTACACTCAATGGCGCTGGCTCGCCACGGCCAAACAAAACATGAATAATTGATTTTCTGTTCAAAACACCAATCATATTGTCGTTATCATCTACAACGGCAACTGACTTTGATTCGTTTAAAACGACTTCTGCGATCTTTTCGATGATTACATTGTGAGGGACACGAATATCGCTAAACTCAGTCGTGTTGGCTACTTCATCCATCACGTTCTTACAGGTCAGTACTCTCTCTCGTGGCACGTCATTGGTGAACTTAGCAACATAGTCAGTTGCCGGATGAAGAACAATATTGGCTGGTGTATCACATTGTTCGATGACACCGTCTTTCATGATGGCAATTCTGTCCGCCAGTCGCAATGCTTCGTCGAAGTCATGCGTTACAAACAGAATGGTTTTATTTAGTATTCCTTGGAGGCGTAAAAATTCATCTTGCATTTCTTTTCTGATCAGTGGGTCTAGCGCTGAAAAAGGTTCGTCGAGAAACCAGATGTCGGGCTCTACTGCTAATGATCTGGCAATTCCTACGCGCTGCTGTTGTCCACCAGATAACTGTCTCGGGAAGTAATTCTCACGTCCCGTGAGATCAACAAGATGGATCATTTCCATGGCTCTTTTCATACTTTCTTTGGTGCTAGTTCCCTTGACCTGCAATGGAAAGGCTATGTTTTCGAGAACGGTCTTGTGAGGCAACAGAGCGAAGCTCTGGAATACCATGCCCATTTTGTTTCGGCGAAGCTCAATCAACTCTTTGGGTGTCATTGCGAGCAGATCTTCACCGTCAATGAAAATGTTTCCAGCGGTGGAGTCGGTCAGTTTTGAAATGCAACGTAGTAGAGTCGATTTGCCTGATCCTGATAGCCCCATGACGATGAGCATTTCACCTTTGCGAACTTCAAAAGAAGCATTGTTGACACCAAAAATACAGCCCGCTTGTCTAAATTTTTCGACATCAATCTGACCATTTGACTTGCGCATTAAATCATTGACGTTTTCGCCAAAAATTTTGTAAAGCGAATCACATTTAATTACGGGCTTGATGTTATTAACGTTACTGGCGTTTGTGTCATTGCTGGTTTCAGTCTTCATTTATTTTATCCTTGGAGTCATCTTTATTTCGGAATGATCTCAGATTGCTTATGAATTGATGCCAGTCATTTCAGCATTCCTCCAGGATGAACGCAAATCATACTGAGCGAGCCCCAAGTCTATTGTTAGAGTTTTTTGAATTTTAGAACTTGGAAGGCAGGCTAAGAAACATTGAGTTTATTAGCCATCCCTCCATTAGGCACAATACCGTAGGAGAGATTTTTAAAAACCTGTCAATACTCCTTTCCATATCCGGAAAGGAGTATTGCGGTTGATAGACTTAACTATTGTGTGAAAGGCATCCACACGTCTTTATTATCATCTAACCATTTTTTGGCAGCGTCCTGATGACTTAACTTGTCGACGTCTACTAATGCGGCCATTTGACCAATTTGTCCTGTCGTGAACGTCATTTTAGAAAACGCGGTGTAAGCAGCAGGGTGAGTTTTTGGCAATTTGTAGTTTGCCGCTTTCTTTAACCAACCTTTAGGCGAACCACAAGCACCGTCACCACCATCTGCCACACGGCAACCATCGGTGTATCCGGGGAACTCAATAAATACAAAACCTTCAGCATCCGTAAAGTTAGGGGTCCAGTTAAACGTAATGATACCGCGTCCTTCTTTCTTGGCAGAAGACAGTTCAGCCCAGATTGCATCTGCGCTGCCAGCAAATTTTACAACATAATCGTCAGCTAGTCCCAGCGCTGCAACACGAACAGGCATTAAATCACCGTGCCAGCTTTGTGGGCCTTCTAACCAACGGCCTTTGCCACCAGAGTCAGCGGTTGCAAATACGTCTTTACAATCTTTTAGCGCTTCCCATTTTGGTAAACCAGGACATAGATTGTCGTCAATCACGTACTGTGGGACACCCATTTCTTCGAGAGTTGTTGCAGAATGTGTACCGGCGTCAATAACACCTCCTTTTTGCATCGCGTTGTAGAATGACTTACCAAAGGTTGATTGCCACACTTCGTGCGAGATACTAATATCTCCAAGGCGGATCGCTTCGTAAACAGCCTGAGAGTCAGCAGGTTTATACTCAACGTTGTTACCCATGCCCTCAAAAATACCGCCGATAACATAGGCCATTACAACCTGACTTGACCAGTTATGGGTAGGAATAACAATTGGTTTACTTGAATCTTTGGCGATTGCCGATCCCATTGTAGTCGTGGCTAATGCAACAGCAAACGAGCCTGCTATCATTTTGCTTTTAAGTTTCGTGAAATTCATTTGATTCCTCTCAAGTTTATAAAAAAGTTATTGAACCAGCTGTGATTAACATTTTTAACTAGTTCTGACCATCTAGTGGTTCTTCTAAATAGTCAAATTTAGTCTACTACTTTAATAACCTAACGGATTATATGGCGTGATTAAATACCATGGATGTTGAATTATGAACAGGATACCTGATATTGTTCATATCTGTTAACATACTGTTCATTAGACAGCCCAGTGGTGCTCTGCCAAACTATCTGAAATAGTCTAGCAAGCCATATCGGTATTATTTATGATAAAACTTAAAGTATTACGATTGTGACTGATACAAACCATACCCATCACATATTAATTGTTGAAGACGATATTGTAACCCGAACGCGTGTAGCGGCTTATTTTGAGGCTGAAAGCTATCGCGTTAGCCAGTCGGAAGATGGAGAAGGTATTCATCGGATGATTGCTGAGTCCACTATCGACGTAGTGCTCATGGACATTAACCTGCCAGGCAATGATGGATTGCAATTGGCGAGAGAGTTAAGTGAAAAAACTGATGTTGGTATTATCTTGGTATCTGCCCGCGATGATGAGATTGATCGAATTGTAGGTCTCGAAATTGGTGCAGATGATTATGTTACAAAACCATTCAACCCGCGGGAGTTGTTAGCGAGGGTAAAGAATTTGATTCGTCGCAAGCATTCGGATCAGAAAAAGCACCATAAACAACGAACTAAGTCATTCTCGGGCTGGACACTTGATTTGTCTCGGCGTTGTTTGTCGTCGAACACGCAAAAAAGTTTGGCATTGACGCGCGGTGAATTTGAATTGCTGGTTACTTTTCTTGAGCATCCAGGTAAAACATTGCATCGAGAATGGCTTATGGAGAAGGTGACTCATCGGGTTTGGGCGCCAAACGAGAGAACTATCGATGTGCTGGTGCTGCGTTTGCGAAACAAAATAGAACAAGACAGCCATGCCCCACAAACAATTCTGACGGTGCACGGTGAGGGTTATTTATTTGCCAGCGAAGTGTTTTAATTTCGCCTATCAAACTAACCTTAGCCTATGAGCTGGGCTGATGGGTTACCTAATCATCCTTACTTAACTAAAGATGGGGTTAAGGCTGGGGGGTAGGTGCCACTTGTCGCGCCATATAGAGTTTGAGCGCAGCCGTTGCCTCACCAAACGCTTCTTCAAATTGAATCTCGAGCGTTGTTGAAATTTCTGCGTTCTCGATTGCGAAGACTTCAAGGTCGCTCAGAATAGCGCATAGCTGTTCGAATCCAAAATTGCCTGCAGCGCCATTTAACTGATGCGCTGTCGTTTTGATCCGATCGTAATTGCTTTGTGCAATGGCCGTTAACAATTCGTCCTTTAGTTGATGGCTGGTTTTATAGTAGAGGTTGATTATCTTTTCAACCTTCTTAAGTCCGAGACTGTCGATATCACTATCAATCGCAGATGGTTCAAATGTTTGGGTGTTCATCTGGGGTTTTGATTTTGAATCGCTGTCATTATCAATAGTAACGTCATTATTACTGCCACAAGAAACCTTGGCTATTGCTTGCTCCAAGTTTTCTATTGAAAATGGTTTGCCAAGAAAACCATTCATCCCAGCCTTTAGGTAGCGTTCAACCTCTTCAGTAAAAACATGGGCAGACATGGCAATGACCGGCATGTTAGATGTTGAATTGTCGGCGTGGGCACGTATATGCTTCAAGATGGTTAGCCCATCAATACCCGGCAGGCTAATATCGAGCAATACCAGCGATGGTTTGACGACATCGAGAAGTTTTAGTGCCTCCTCACCATTTTGTGCGGCCGTTACTTTATAGCCTAAATGCTCCAGATAATTGCTCGTTACCATGCTATTGATCGCGTCGTCTTCTACCATTAATACGTCAATACCCTTGGCAATGTTAAAAGGTATAACAGTTGGTTGCCGTGTTATTGCTACTGAATCGCATAATGTAATTTCAAGATTGAATCCAATGGTCGTGCCTATACCTAGCTCGCTGTCGAGGAACATCCTGCCGCCCATAGCGTCGACCAAACGATCACAGATAGCCAGTCCCAGACCAATGCCGCCATAGTGTCTTGCGCTACTGGTATCGACTTGAGTAAAGGCCTGGAAAATATCAGCTTGCTTGTTTTTGGCAATGCCAATACCGTTGTCTTCGACCGAAAAGTAAATTGATACGCTATCGTTAGGTTCGTTTAGTTGGCTGCTAACCTTTAGTTTGATTGATCCGTTATCGGTGAATTTGTTGGCATTCCCAATGAGGTTAATCAATATTTGATGTAGCTTCCCTGGGTCACCTACCAGCGAGTTCAATAAGGAGTTACCCTTCACGAGTGTCAAACTACTGTGTTTCTCTTCCACTGACACTCTCATTAATCCAATGACATTGTTGAGTAATTCGGATAAATCAAAGGAGCGAGTTACAATTTTGAGTTTACCTGCCTCCAGCTGTGAATAACCCAAAATATCATTCACTATATCGAGCAATACTGTATTTGCCGAGTTGATAATATGGACAAAATCTGATTGATTCGGTTGCAATGGTGTCTCTGAAAGTAACCGTAAAGTGCCCAAGGCACCACTGAGTGGTGTGCGTAACTCGTGGCTCATTGTCGCCAGAAAAGCGGTTTTTGCTTGATTGGCTTGTTCCGCCTTTTCGCGGGCGAGGGCATGATTTTGAGCCTCTTCTAACAGCATTTCATTTGTTTCGCGAAGTTGTTCAGAACGTTCTTCGACCAGCTCTTCGAGATGTGCTTTGTGTTCGCGCAGTTCTTCATCCAGTTTTTGGTTATCGATTGCATTGTTGCGAAAACCTCTTAACGCTTTGCCCATGTCGGTGAGTTCATCATGCCCCTCGACGATAATGTGTACGTTGTAGTTGCCGTCAGTGATGGACCGAGTGGCAGATTCGAGAGATAGCAATCGTCGAATGACGTTACGTTTTATAAACCACCACAAAATGGCAGCGGCTACTATTAAGAGTATGAGTGAGATAAAGCCAAACCAGCGGCGGCTAGTATCAAGCGACTCTTTTGCGGTGGTCGAAACTCGGTTGATTAACGCGCCGCCCGTCGCGTTTAACTCGCTGACGATTCCATTGAGTGAGAGTGAAGCTTCGCCAGTTTCTACCGAGAGAGTGGATAAAGCTTGATTTATCTCCATTAGTGAAATCTTGCTTTCGAAAATGCCATAAATATAAAGTGGCCCATTATTGACTTCCATCAAATTTAATAACGCAGTTGCGATTTCTCTGCGTTTTGGGTCGTTTATCTCGTTAACTCGGCGTTTTAAAATAGACAGCGTTTCTGATGTTCTTTGACGCAAAAAATTGAGCTTAACCAAGTCAGATTCTTTGGCAACCTGGTTAAACAGGCCAGTTAGAATAGAGCTGCGTAGCCGAAGTTCGTACATCCGCTCCATTGCATCCAAATCTACTTCGACGATGCGGTCGAAGACCTTATAAAGTTGTTTTTTACTGGCATCTTTTCTGACTAAGTCATACAGGCTTGAGGTTATCGCGGTACTCGTCGCAGCTGCGTTTGCGACTAACGAATCAGCCAGCTCATTCAATTCTTCCGTTGCAGTAATAAGCTGGGAAGCAAGTTGATTGAAATGAGCTTGCTGATAATTTCTTTTACGGACTAGCTCGTCCTGTTGGTGCAGCTTATGCTCTATTTTGAGGACTGTGTCGTTTAAAGCTTGTAATGACCTTACCGAAAATCCTTTTTGTTGGAAATCATCGAGTAAGGTATGGACGAGATTAACCTTAGAAAATAACACTGAACTGATTGATTTTCGTTCCAATTCATTATTAGCACGCAATAGTTGTTGAGCTGCTGCACCAATTGAGGCGTTTAATGCGGATAATCGATGTGCCTGTCTCAAACCAGGAATCGCTTGATCGATGACTGAGTGTTGCGACTCAGCAACCTGAAGAAATCCCTTCCATCCTACGGAAGATGCGACGATAGCCAGTAAGAAAATGCTGCCGAAGGCTAAATATAATTTTGCTGCAATTCCAAGTTTGTACATGAATAAAATGCTGCACCTTGCAGTTGAAAATTGCAAGCGTACAATGTTTCCTTGCTGTGCGTTGTGGTTATATTCATTGAACAGATCTGATTTTATTCGTCTCCCTGTCACCCTATTGTTAATTATTCTGGTTGTTGGGTCGGCGCAGGCAGAAACTTGGCGACTGCAAACCTGGTCGGTTCCTTTCGATTACTCAAGTAACAGTCGATTTATCAATTATAAACCGACAAAAGCTGCCAGCCGAGTTTGGCATTTGTGTATTGCTTATCCCCACCTTAAAGATGCCTACTGGTTAAACGTCAATTATGGAATGGTGCAAGAAGCGAGGCG
>CAWVZP010000110.1:0-10044 GCA_963934675.1 uncultured Gammaproteobacteria bacterium
GAATAGCAATTAGCTTGCAGTCTGCAAAGACTAACTAAAAAGGCCACAAAGCTATAACATTGAATTTATTCAAACAAAGTCAATAACGTGCAGATCGAGGTCATCATGACAAATAGTTAAAGAAAAAACACATTCCACTTTTTTTTGTCGGGTAGGCAATACTCAATCCTGCAATTGTGAAAACAATGTGAAACACAATGTCTTCCTCTAGTATTGGCTAACGAAAATTGGCACACTTATAAAGATGATTAAAGCGGCATGAAGTCCTTCAACCTGAAAATAAAAATCTACCATGAGCTTTTCCTTGCCATCCTGGTAGCAAACTGCCTGTTAGTCGGGACTATTTATGCTTTCGGAAGCTGGATATTTGATACCAGCTTTCGCGATTATCTGGATCAATCAGAAGCGACTCGACTCGCTCCACTTGCGAATGATTTGTCAGATGAGTATTTAAGACAGGGCAATTGGCAATGGGCTGAAAAAACCAGAAACCCGACCTGGCGCAAAATTGTAAGTCCCTATATGACTCGGGGACCGGAAAGACGAAGATATGAACCGGTTAAGGGCTTTGGTCCCGATAGACAAGAAAGAAATCCGATATATTTTGATGAAAAACCTGATCAGCCCCCGCCACCAAAAGGCCGCAGACCACAACCGAACCATCGACCATTTCTGTTACTCGATCAGAATCAACAACTTATAATCGGGCCATCACATGAAATTAAAAATACCTACTGGATACCGCTCAAACAAAATTCAGTCGTAATTGGTCAACTCGGATTTTTACGGCGGATTGCAATCACCTCAGAGCTGGACGTATTGTTTACAGATCGGATTAAGAGTAATTTTTCGTGGATGATCCTCGGTATATTATTCATCAGCGCCATTATTTCGATTCCACTTTCGCGGTTATTGGTGCGCCCGATTGAAAAGCTAAAACATGCGATGCATGCTCTTGCTTCCGGTAATTTTAAGACATTACTCGCCCATAAAGGCAATGATGAATTTTCCGAACTGGTACAGGACTTCAATGTCCTGTCGAAAACTTTAGATAAAAGCCTAAAGTTAAGGCAGCAATGGATAGCTGATATTTCGCACGAATTACGCACACCCGTCGCCGTGCTTCAGGGAGAACTAGAAGCTATTCAAGATGGCATTCGTCCATTTAATAAGCCTGCTGTCGACTCACTACATCAGGAGGTATTGCGTTTATCCAGATTGGTGAACGATTTACACGAATTGTCGCTGTCTGATCTTGGCGCTTTGAGCTATCAAAAAGCCACAATCGACATTGTAGAACTGGTAAAAAATATAGTAGAACGGTATCGAACATCGTTCGACTCGCAGTCAATTGATGTGTCGCTGCAACTGCCACATGAACACAAGCAATATCAGATTCATGGCGATTTTCGATGGCTCGAACAATTGTTTACCAATCTTGCAAACAATACCCGCTACTATACGCAGTCACCTGGTAACCTTAGCGTTATGATACAAAAAAATAATGACCAAGTTTCAGTCATCTGGTCCGACTCGGCACCAGGTGCAACGGAGGATGAAATAGCACGGTTATTCGACAGGCTGTTCCGAGTAGAAGCTTCGCGGAACCGCAACACCGGTGGTTCGGGTCTTGGACTCGCCATTTGCGAGAATATTGTCACTGCACACCAGGGCAGTATAGAAGCGAAACATTCTGAGCTAGGTGGTATTTCCATCATTGTTACATTGCCATTACTTATCAAATAGCTCATTAGCTAAGTAACCCACTAGAAACTATCCATGCAAACTACCACCGAAAAAAATCTAATTCTTATAGTCGAGGATGAAATAAAAATTGCCGAATTACTGCGAGATTATTGTGAAAACTCAGGATTCTCGACAAAGTTAATTCAAGATGGCGAAGAAGCGCTTAAATGGCTGAAACAAAATACGGCTCAGCTAATGCTGCTTGATCTTATGCTACCGGGTGTCGATGGTTTAACCATCTGCCGGGAAACCCGTCAAAAGTCAAACTTACCGATCATCATGATCACCGCCAGAGTTGAGGAAATAGACCGTTTACTGGGACTAGAGCTGGGTGCTGACGACTATATCTGCAAGCCCTTCAGTCCCCGTGAAGTGATTGCGAGGATCAAAACAATATTGCGTCGTATCGAGAAACCAGCCCTCGTAAAATCGGCACTCTCACTAGACGAAACATCACTACAGGTTCAGGTTAGCGGGCTATCCATCGAATTGACCCTAGTTGAATTCAAGCTATTACAAGCACTATTCGAATACCCCGGACGTATCTTTTCACGCGATAACCTGATGACAAAAATATACACCGACAATCGAATCGTAACCGACCGCACCATTGATAGTCATATCAAAAAACTACGTAAGAAGCTTATCGGTATTGGTTTAGACGACTCTGGTATCCACTCCGTTTATGGCGCAGGTTATAAGTTTGAATAAAGGCCTCCTGTTAATATTATTAATTTAAGCCGAGTTGGTTATAACTACGGTTATGTGAGTAGTAGGTTGATTCCACCAATAAAAGAAATGGGCCTCAAAAGTTGGACAGCCTCAAATGACCTCCTGATCAAAAATAAAAAAGCATCATAATCACACCAAAGAGACATAATTTAGCTCTTTTTTGGAGCCTATAACAACAATCCCTCACTTCCTTATTTTCTTCATATTTCTTGCACCATTTGCCTTCATGGTAACCACTCTCAATAACACTTAAATAGTAAAGGAGAATGAAATGAAAATATCAAACATTATTGCAAGTCTGTTAATCATCATCAGTCAAGCCAGTTTCGCCAATCAACCCAATGACGGAAAACGCCCTGACCTAGCGGCCCTGTCCACTCAGTTACAACTCGATGATAGTAAAGCGCAGCAATTAGAAAAAATCATGCAAAGCCATCATACAAAGATGAAAAAGCTACATCAAAAGAAGCAACAGGATCGTACTGATATGCTTACCTTTCGAAATCAACACCGAGTAAAGCTTTTGACGGTTCTCGACCACCAGCAACTCTACCAACTCGAATCTTATATGCAGCAATTCAGACCGCAGCGTAAATCACACAAGCAATCTGACTAGTTTTTAGAACGGCTAGGAAGTGACGACTGTTGATCGAAAGTTAACTCACGATCAACAGTCTATTTTAAACCGTGAAAAATTCGACTGGGCTATATTACGTTTTTGTGAACATTCCCGTCACTCTTCTAAACGATACTGCATTCATCTGCCATCAATACCACTGCCCAGGCAGCCTCAGGCGAAAAGTTTTACTTCGACAACAATTAATCAAACTTGCCGGAGTAATTATGTGCTCTCTAGCGTGAAAGGTAAAAGGTAATACCCTGCTTTTATTTAACGTCACATTAAGAATATATTTTGTGCATATTTTATGCTCATTCTTTACTTACACTAATCATTCCGACTAAAGTAATAAAATCTACCCATCAAAGGAATTTTTATGAATTTCAAGCAATTATTGATATCACCGCTGTTGGCTTTACCCTTGATATTTATGGGTTGTGGTAGTAATACCAGTACAGACCCCGCAACCGGCAACAGTGGCAGTAATACAGATTCCACGATCAACAATAGTGTCTGGATCATCAACACCACAAACGAAGTGTCTCAAAATTTATTTGAAAGTGGCACTAATCAAGGCTCTCTTGTCAATGTGCAAAGTGTCAACACCGAAACCGTAGATGGGCTTATATACTCAGTGGTGTCCGCCACCGGCATTGCAAATTACCAAGTCACCCTTAGCCAAAACAACATTAACGTATTAAATGCACGCCCTAAAGCAGCCACCGACTTTTTATCTGGCAGTACTACCGCCCTTGCCGATGTGTCGTTCGAGTTTGGTCAAAACATTGGTTACAACAGTAACAGTAACTGTACATCCACTGGCGGTGCAGGTTACTGGCCACCCGGGCCGGTATGCCCTGAGAATCTATCTCGTACTGGTTATTTCCCTAATAGCCCAGAACCGGCCACGGTTGTTGTGGAAAGCGGCTTGGGTGCGATGGGCTATTGGGTAAATGGTACCTCAATTTACCAATGGGGCGATGGACAAAGTTATAACAATGAAGGGGTTTGGCAAACTCTGGCACCTGTGGCTG
This sequence comes from uncultured Gammaproteobacteria bacterium, assembly GCA_963934675.1. Classification (GTDB taxonomy): domain Bacteria; phylum Pseudomonadota; class Gammaproteobacteria. The sequence goes on from CAWVZP010000110.1 coordinate 4,132, forward strand.
AGCTATATGATGTCGATGTTTGTGGTGGTCATGCAGCCAATGGTGATTATCACCATCACTTTAGTACAGGCTGTTTGGAAAAAATGGTTAATGACGAAGGCACTGGCCATTCACCTATATATGGATATGCTGCCGACGGTTATGCCATTTATGGCCCTTGGCACAGTAATGGTGTACTAGCCAAAAGTAGCTGGGTAGTACGTGATTATGCCAATGTTGCTTCCGCCACCGGATGTGGTGCTGCAGGTGTCCGAAATTGCGTGCTGAAAGATCAATTTGATGTGGCACAAGGAACCGAGGCAGCCCCCTTTTCTGGGCCGAGTACTACAGGTGAATACACCTCTATGTCAGGTAATGTATTTGCCACCAGCGCAGGCTTCTTTTATGAAGACTTCTATTGGGATTCATCGTTAACCAATTTAGGGGGCAATAATCTTGATCAATACAACGGCCACAATAGTGGTGATAGTTTGGACTATCATTATCATGTCACCATTACTCAAGACGATAGTGGCGCGCAAACTCCAGCCTTCCCTTACACCATAGGGCCACGTTTCTATGGCAAACTTCAGGACAACAGCATAGCTTCAAGCGATGCCGCTGTTGGTAGCCCACCAATCGGCGGCCCACCCCCTCCTGGAGGCGGGTAAACTTTCAGACTTACCTTTCTGTGAAGCAGATCGAGCGCCTAAAATCGGTGTTTTTATCCTAAGAATATAATTGTTACCCACCCAGATTGGCGGCGTACAAAAATTGTGCGTGGCCAATTTACCTCACATATTTATACCCCGTTCATCACCAAAGCTGCATTCATATGGGGTAATTAAATAAACCGGTGATTACCGAAGAACTACAGCCTTGCATGTGTATGCTGCAAACTTCCACTTTTCTTGCACATTGTTTGCACCCTTTCAACCGATACTGAATTTAACTGAAAATATCTGGATAAAGAAATGCAAAATTTGGTCAACTCCAAATACCTGAACTATCTCGACACCGCCGCTATATTTTTCACATTGCTCTTAACATTATTGCTCACTGGCTGTGGAGGCAGTTCGTCGACGGATGCTGAAGCGACTACAACTTTACCCGCAACTACAACTACAACTATAGATACCACTGCCCAGGCAGCCTTAGGCGAAAAAATTTACTTCGACACAAATTTATCAAACCCACCGGGGCAATCGTGTGCCAGCTGTCATTTATCAACTGCCGGTTTTGCTGACCCAGATAGTGACCAACCAACATCGGAAGGCGCCATTGCAGGACGGTTCGGTAATCGTAATTCACCAACCGCCAGTTACGCTAATCAAACACCTGAATTCAGTTTTGTCGTGGGTGGCCCTGGTGGCGGTCATTATGTAGGCGGGCAGTTTCTCGATGGCCGAGCAAGCACGCTAGAGTTACAGGCACTGGCACCATTCCTGAATATTTTAGAAATGAATATGGCGAGTGAAGCAGCTGTTATAGATCAAATTAAGCTTTCCGAATACGCAGCAGAATTTGAAACCGTCTTCGGCACTGCTGCGCTGGACGATTCAGGAACCGCTTATCAACAGGTATCACAGGCAATTGCAGCATTCGAACGTACTCCGGTATTTTCACCTTTCAACTCAAAATTTGATGCCGTGCAAAATGGCACCGATGTATTCACGGTGGCAGAACAAAATGGTCGAAACTTGTTTAATGGCAAAGGTGATTGTGCTCGCTGCCATGGCACTGGAAACGGTAATCCGGAAGTATTCAGTAACTTTGAATACCGTAACATTGGCACACCCGCGAATGCTGCCAATCCGTTCCTGACACTCGACAGCAGCCTGAACTCAGATGGTGCCGCTTTTGTCGATTTAGGTTTGGGTTCAGCCTTAAACGAAGCGGCTCAAAATGGAAAATTCAGAACGCCAACTCTACGCAACGTAAACAAAACAGCGCCCTATATGCATAATGGTGTATTCAACACTCTAACCGAAGTGGTCAACTTTTATAACAGACGTGACATTGATGGCATTACGCCAGAGGTGAATCAAAACGTAGATAACGGCGGCAATATTGGCAACCTGAATTTAACTGATGGTGAGGTTCAGGATTTGGTGGCCTTCATGCAAGCCTTGTCAGACAACTAATACGTTTTTGAGTAAGCCATTGATCCGAAAATAGCTGTTAGAATGATTATCCCATCAGTGACAGTGCTGGCAGCCAGAGTTTCCTTGAATATCAAAAACACCCAGATTGTTGCCAAGGTCATTTCGATGGTGCTGATTGATGTCTCTTAAGATTTGTTAATGGAGAAACATACTATTAACCATCGGCAATATCTGATTTCTCTGAAGCGATCACTCTCATTGCCTGGTACTAATAAAAAGTCTCATAAACCTAAATACTTTCAAGCGTGAACTCAAGGTTTTTAAGTGTCATCGCACAGGCTTGAGCCGTCTCCGCCCCTTTTAATTTAAAGTGCTCGAAGAAAAAGTTTTCATGTGCCGGCGTTTCTTGAAAGTGGTGCGGTGTTAATACCATTGAAAGAATGGGAACTTCCAGATCAAGCTGAACCTCCATCATCGCATCTAACACCGTACTGGCAACAAAATCATGTCTATAAATACCACCGTCGACAACCAGTCCGGCGGCGATAATAACGGCATAATGTTTAGTCTTTGCCAACAACTTAGCTTGCAGCGGAATTTCTAAGCTACCCGGCACTACAAAGAAATCAATTGTGGACTCATCAATCCCCAGGATATCGCATTCGCTAACAAATGAAATTCTCGATTGATCAACTATGTCGCTATGCCATGCTGCTTGAATAAACGCAATTCGTTTGCCATTTTTAATTAGCTGGAAAGGTTTTTGGAGGTGGTTGTTATGCGTTTTTACCTGAACAGACTGATCCATGATATTACCTAAAAAACTACGTAACCCAAAATGGGTGTTGGGTGATATGGGATCAGGGCGATAATGTATACAGGCCCAGAATCAATTCTGAACGCGCTATTCTCTCTCGTCCGGACTTTAACCGTCGGCTTCGGAATAAGTTAACTGTTAACCACCGAATCTGCTGACCTTTTGGAACAGGAAGACTCCCTGTGTCAAAAGCGCTCGCGGGCTAATGGATCTATTGAGCATCCAATTACCGCCGGTGGGGAATTTCACCCCGCCCCGAGAATATATTGCTTATTAATTGTAAAATCAATTAGTAAACTTTACTGCGTATTATAATCAAAGTTTCGGTTCAGCAATAGTCACAACCGCAATGCAATCAAGAAAATTTAGGCTGATATCATGGGTTGGCATTAATAAAGCTTGATATACCTGTCCGTTATAATACGACAGTTTTATTTTTGTCATTATTGAACTTGTCGGATCAGCGCACTTTAAAACTCTTTTGCTACTATTCGTTGTAATTTTCTTCTTAGTCCGTATGAAACCGTCAGAACAATAAAATTATTATTTTACAGGTAGTGAAAAGGCTATGACCGTTCTGGTTTTGAGTTCATTGATTCAGTTCTAGTCGGAAGAATTACAAATAAAAGGTAGGACACAGTACTGAGTCAATAATATTAGTCTAATCTTTGAGTCGGCCAAATTAATAGTCGATAGAGGATTGATTGTCTTAGCATCATTCACATTAATTTTTAAGACAGATGCCAAAGGGCTCGATAAAAAAAGTACGGTGGGAGAGTTAAAAACTTTACCGGTAACGATTAAAACTACAATTCATCCAAGCCTGAATGCTTTAGATGTTTATCCTGTCGATCGTCCAACAATTGGGCCGATGCTATAGACAAAATGCAATAACTTAAAAAATAGAAGAAACCCGGCATAAATTGAGCATTTAGCGAAAACAACGTTTCAGTCTGTTGGGTCGCGTTAGCCGCCAAATAAGCGACAATGATCGCAACCACAAATACATCAGCCATCGACCACTTTGAAATCATATTCTTAACTTTATCAGCTGTCTGCACAATCCCAATCTGTTGAGTTACTGCCGAGGTCAAGATTAGTAAGCATTTCAAGACTGGAACCACTAGGCTAAATAGGCCGATTAACAACGCGACCAATAATTGATCCGCCCGATAGAGCTCTTGCACAGTACCTATAATACTTCGCGTCTTCTCATAGGCGTGAAGTTCACCAGAAATGTTGAGTTGACTGACTAATTGTTCCGAAATTGACACCATAAAGGTTGGAACACCGGGTTCATTTGCCAAAGTTTGCAACCCTAAATCAACCAATGCGGTCTTATCCACCGTACCAGTAAGCGTGAAGATAGGCTGCATAACGCCAGGAACCAACAAACCCAGCGCTACCAACATCAGTACGACGCCTAATTTTTTTCTCATGTAATTTTCCTGTTGTTTCAAAACGATGAATTTACGTCTTAACTAACTTACTTGCAAAAATAGATTGTTCGAGCCAAACCCAAATACGCCATAAATCACAACTCATTTTAGTGCAACCTTAAGTAAAAAGACTTCAGGAGGTCTCAAAGAAAAGAGTTTTTCGTGAGTGCCTCAATAGTAGGCGCCTTGAGGGACGCAGCAATTGAAAAAAATGTGAGTTTTAAAAGAACACTTTAAATAGTACGCCCTAATCCCAGAACACAAATGCCAATTAAAGCAGCGCCAACCACTCGTCTGAAAAGATCATTATTTTGCATGATAGCCAAGTGTACTTTTAAACCAATAATATGACCTATAAATGCAACGGGTGCCAGAATCAAAGTACTAGCGATTTGCAAGTTCACATCGAAAGCGACCAAGGTCATTAATTTAATGGTCACCAGAAAAAACCACAATACAAATAGCGTATCGCGTAATTGAGTTATTTTAACCATTTGGGTGTAAACGGCGACAATGGGCGGCGCACCGGTAAGCGAGGTGCCAGAAAAGTACCCCCCAATGAACAGAAGGAACTTGGCTACCCAACCATCTCCCCCTCGAATAGTCAGATTAAACATCCACAGCACACCATAAGCCAATGTAACCGTGTATATAATAATGACTAGCCATTGGGCTGGCAGACTGATTAATCCGAAAACACCCGCCAATTTCGCAGGCAATATATAGACACTGGTTTTTCTCAGAACGACCCAGTCTACGTTAGCCATTCTGCGACTCATGGTTAAAGCCGAAAAAATAAGTAATTGAGACCCGACAATAGGCAGCCAGTAAATAGGGCTGTCATGAACCATCAACAAAAGCGGTAAACTAAGGGCCGTGCCGCCAAAACCTAATCCACTGCGAACAAAACCAGACCATATGAAAATCAGCGCAATAAATAGTAAATTCACGGGCGAAAAATCTAATAACTGAGTAATACTAAAATAAGGTTCCATAGTCAGTTATCTAAACGCAAAAAATCGGATGGAGATTATAGGGGTGAGCGATCAATTTACCTATTGTCAAATATTGATAAAGCAGATTTGCACTTCACCTAATTTAAACATTAAGTTAATATTTAAACATTAAGTTAATATTTAAACATTTAAACATTTAAACGACAAGATACAGACTATGACACAATTTGTTGCGCTAAAAACGCCCATTGGCGAAGTGGTTTATATCAATCCCGAATTGGTCACCATGCTAAAAGACAAGGATGAAGTTACCCATATTTACTTTGCATCCGATAGTAATGGCCCTGGTTTTATCGCCGTGTTGTTACCAGCCGAAGAAGTAGCCCAGTTACTCTCTAACACCTGAATGGCCTCTTTATTTAATTTAGCCTGCCTATTTAAGCGGTCTAATTGGTCTGTTCAGGAGAATAGATAGTTTCCATTCCCTGTTCAGGCTGATTCGGTATCATCTGCGACAATAGTAGTGACATGAATGCGATAGTAGCGCCGACGATAAAAACAATCGCTGGTGATACTATCCAGATTAAGCCCAGTGCAAATGGCAAGATAACAGCTGC
>CAWVZP010000111.1:0-10031 GCA_963934675.1 uncultured Gammaproteobacteria bacterium
GAGAATACTGGCCACGCCATAGCTGGATAAAATGGCCAGGCACGATACGCGTCGTCATTGGCAAACCCATTGACCCCAAAGGTAAAGAGCCTGCTGAAATTATTGACTTGGTTAAGGATTGGATTGTGAGCACGGGTGAAGACATTAGTGATCCTCAGCAGTTGAAAAATATCGGTATTTTTTAAGCGGCTATCTTAAAAAGTTTGGGTTCTCAGTTTAAGAACTCTCAACTACAAGCATAATGGTTTTTTTGTTCGTTAAAAGCGGTGACCAATACTTCAATTTTATCCTCATCGTATTCGCGCAAGCCGCTTAGCACTATTTTCTTTTGGCCTTTGCCGACATATTCACCGTTGCAGTGGATTTGGAAATTGAGGGCAACATCGCCGCGCTTTCCATATAAACGAAACTGAGGCTCGGTGTGAGAGAGCTCGACCGTATCGATATCTAGCGTATCGAGTGAAATTCGCATGTGATCATAAATAACCAGCGGACGCTCGGTATTGATCATCACATTATTGTCCTTCATTAACGGCACCAGCACATGAGGGAAAGTATGGCCGGAGAACTCGACATAGTTTTTAATTAAGGCGTCTATCAGGGTTGGGTCTTGACTAAGGTCGCCATTGGTTGAGATATCCAGATATTTCTTGTCATTTTGATCATAGATCGAAATTTCACGCGCCTCGACCTCGGGTAAGATAAGGGTCACGTCGTCGGTTACCATGCCAGAAAACGAAAACCCCATGACTTGTCTTAAACCATAATGCTTGATCATGACTGAAAACAACAAATCTCCCGGAACGCAGAAACGTTTCGAACCGACATCGTGCAACATATTGAAGTCACCCGCGACCGACTTGGCAAAGTCACTAGCTTGTTGCTGAGTAAATGATAGTTTTGAGTGATCCAGACTGTAGTATTTTTCTAGTTGCATGCGTTAGACTTCCTTTTGTTTTAAATGCATCTTAACGCAAATGACCAATAGTCAGCTATATAATACCTAATATTTAGTTCAACTAAGATACATTCTAAGTGAGATCCATATTTCCCATCTGAATGGGCTGAAATGAGCCCGACTAAAATGCTGCGACACTTATGCTGAAATTTACAGACCTAGCGATACGCCGAGGTCCCAACTTGTTATTTGAAAACGTCTCTTTTACGGTTCATCCCGGCCAGAAATTTGGCTTAACTGGCGCGAATGGTACCGGTAAGTCCTCGTTATTTGCACTCGTTCTAAAGAAACTAAGCTCCGATCAAGGTGATTTTTCGATACCAGTAGATTGGGAAATTGCACAAGTGGCACAAGAAACCCAGCTAACTGACCAGGCAGCAGTCGAATTCGTTATTGATGGCGATGCCGAATTACGTCAAGTGCAAGCGAGGCTGGCAAAGGCCGAAGCCAATCAAGAAGCAAATAGCATTGGCCTCTGCCATGTCAGGCTTGAAGAAATAGATGGTTATCAGGCCTATAGCCGAGCCGCCCGTTTGTTATCAGGGCTTGGATTTAAAGATACCGATATCGAAAATCCGTTAAAGCAGTTTTCGGGTGGTTGGGTCATGAGACTTAACCTCGCGCGCGCCCTAATGTGTCGCTCCGATCTATTGCTATTAGATGAGCCAACCAACCATCTCGATCTGGATGCCGTGATCTGGCTAGAGCAATGGTTAAATCAGTATCGAGGTACCTTGTTATTGATTTCACATGACCGTGACTTTCTGGACTCGGTGGTTGGTTTTATAGCGCATGTTGAACAACTGGGCATCGAAGTTTACCGAGGTAATTATTCGGCTTTTGAAGTCAGCCGTGCCGAAAAACTCGCCCAACAACAGTCGGGCTATGTCAAACAGCAGGCAGCGATTGCCCACATGGAAGACTTTATTCGCCGTTTTAAAGCCAAAGCAACCAAAGCAAAACAAGCGCAGAGTCGAGTCAAAGCGCTTGAGCGTATGCAGCTCATTGGCGCGGCGCATGTCGACTCGCCGTTTCATTTTAACTTTAAACCGCCTCGTGCCATGCCGACGTCGTTATTGCGGCTAGACCGAGTGAGTATTGGTTATGGTGACACAACAATCCTCGGCAATATCAACCGATCATTGATTCCCGGTGAGCGCATAGGCCTGCTGGGATTGAACGGTGCAGGTAAATCGACCTTTATCAAACTACTGGCAGGCGAACTACAAACCCAAAGTGGAAAAATGGATCGTGCGAAAGACTTGAAGGTGGGTTATTTTGCTCAGCATCAGGTAGAACAGCTAGACGAATCAGTTAACCCCCTATTGACCCTACAGCGAATCGATCCAGCCTTAACCGAACGAGACATAAGAACCTACCTCGGTGGATTTAACTTCAAAGGCGACAAGGTATTGCAAACCGTCGGCTCGTTTTCAGGTGGAGAAAAAGCCCGACTCGTGCTGGCATTGGTGATTTGGCAACGCCCCAATCTAATCCTGCTCGACGAGCCAACCAACCATCTCGATCTCGAAATGCGCCTGGCATTGAATCAGGCATTGCAGGGATTCGAAGGCAGCGTCATCCTCGTCTCGCATGATCGACATCTATTGCGCAGCGTGTGTGATGATTTGTGGCTGGTTGATGACGGAAAAGTTGATGTTTTTGATGATGGTATCGACGATTACCCGCGCTGGCTAGCCACCCGAAAATCTCGCATGGCTAATGATGCCGGTACACAGGCCGTAGTTGAAGGAACGGCGTCACGCAAACAACAAAAAAAGCAGGAAGCCGATTTTCGAAAGCTTCATCAGAGCAAGTTCAGTCAAATCAAAAAGCTTGAAACCGCAATGGAAAAGTTGTCGACACGAAAAAAAGCATTAGAACTAAAATTGGCCGATTCATCAATTTATCAGGACAGTCAAAAAGCAGAACTAACCAAAGTACTGGCCGAACAGAAACAGGTCAGTATTGATTTCCAGAAAACTGAAGATGACTGGCTCGAATTAAGTGAGGCCATCGAGTTGTTGTAACAAAAAGCAAGAAATGTCGAACATTAATTAGATTAGTGACATGAATCTGAAAAAGAAACTAGCCCTGATCATGCTGACAACACTAGTCGCATCCTGCGCGTTTGTTGCAAATGAATCACAGAATCAATATCAGAGTAATAACTGTCATGTCACGAGTAAAAAATTAACCCTGAGTACCACCGAATTTGGGATTGACGTGTCGTGCCATGGCTCTAGCGAAGTGTTGGCAGCCTGCTTGGTGACTTACGGCGTGATTGTGCCAGTGGGCAGTTTGATCCTGTCTGGCAGTGTTGTGATGGTTGGGAATATTTTGAACTGGGTTGAAGTGCAGAAAAGTTGTTAGGCGATAGGAGTGATTCTAATTAGGTTCAGTCAAAGCAAAAAGAGCCTTTACAAGGCTTGGTGATCGACCTGTATCGGCTCCGTTTACTCAATATTTTCTATATGATTGGGCCCAATTCCCTCAGGTGTCGTATTGATTAGAAATTTCGATATGGTTTTATTCGATTAAGGAACTGTTTTTCGGTGCGAACATTGTAATGTTGGCGCCAATTTTATTACGTACGACTCCTAGTAGACTAGGCGCTTGTGTCATGAAGGATCATCTTTGACAGTCAATGCATTATGATTTTCCAACTGAGGAATTTAGGTTCATTAATCAGGACAAAAGGAACAGGATGCAGATCGTGACTATCCTCAATCAGGTACAAAAATCCCTATCATTTGTTTATAAATCGGTTCGTTGGGTTGAAGATGCCAGTGACCCAACCATCGAAGTTGATATTCAACCACGCTCGAACAGCCATCCACTTTGTAGTATCTGTGGACATCAAAGACCTGGGAGTCTGTCGGACTTAGGTAATCGTAGCGAGGGAAGGTCATTTTGAGTTAAATTTTTTGACCGAATGAGCCGAATAGTTTTTCTATTCAACGAATTGGATCGAGAGATTTGGCCGAAATGGGCTTTCCGTATTAGATTTATTCTAAGTTCGACAGGCTCCTAGGTATGATCGATTACCTGAACGTCGCTTTGAATTCATTCCGATGTGGGGCATCAAAGTATTTTTCGTTTATACACTCAGGCACGTGAATTGTTCACGTTGCGGCATTCGGGTGGAACAGATGCCGTGGGTGAAAGGCAAACATAGAGTCATCAACGAAGGCATAGCCCGCATGACTAATAGGGAAGACGATTGCACTGGGCGCTTCTGGGAAGGCCGTTTTCCAGTCAGGCATTGCTTGATGAAAAAGCACTAGCAGCTTGTTCCACTTATGTCGGCTTGAACCCAATAAGAGCCGAAATAGGGGATAGCTTAACTGATTCAGATCACACCAGCATTAAACGACGTTGCGATCAGGCAGAAAAGGCCGAGCAACCGAATGAACCACAGCAACAAACTGATGGACTGCATCCCTTCGCCGGTAACCCTAGGCGCGATAGGCCAAACGGCCTACCGTTTAGACTGACTGATTACCTGGAACTGCGCGATTGGACCGGCAAAATATCACGGGATGATAAGCGCGGTATAATCCCTGAAAGCACGCCGCAAATCCTACATCAATTAAACATCGACCCGAAATACTAGTGTTATCTGAGTCAAAACTTTGAAAGTCAGTTTAAATCGTTAGTCGGTACGTCATATCACATAAAACAAGCCTGTGAACAGTTTGGAAAGCAGTGGGTGCAAGGAATCCGAGCGTGTGAAAAGTTTTTTCCTACCTAACAGAACCGACATAAAACAAAGAATTCAACAATAGCATGGTCAAATAATTGGTCGACGAATTTCTATGTTCTGGGTTTGGTCAAAAAGAACCAGTATCACTAAAAAAGTGTAAGTTTTTTTAAATTCATTAACCATTTCACTTAATCCAATCTTTTCAAAAAGGACCCGGAGAATTCGGCGCAAATTTGGATTTTCAAATACATGAATGTCCATTATCTTCTCTATCATCCAAGCAATAAATGCCTATGCTGTCATCCTTGCTAGCAACTAAGCTATGTTGTAAATCACTGGCATTTGGCGCATCCATTGTTTCCAGATTCCTTGTTCTATATCGGGGTCAAGGATTAGTCGTGACATAAAGTTGGCGACGTTTATTCGACTTGTTTTACCCGCATCGAAAATGGCACTCCGGATCGGTGATGGATAGGCTTTATATTCGGTAACTGTTTCTTCATCGATGAGGCTATCAGGCCGAACCGTTGCCCATTCAATTGCAGTTTGGTTCTCACCATAATTTTTTTGCAAGCACTCGGCCGCTTCCTCGTTATCTGCATGTGGAGGTATCAAATGTCTTATTAATCCAATAATACAGGCCTGTGCATTTGAGACTGTCTCTCCCGCCTGATTATTTCGATTGCCAGTCGTATTCATTAAAATAAATTTCACCGGTGTATTGGGTGATGTTTTTTCGATAGCTTGGCACAGACGTCGTATGCCATTTGTTACCAGGCGCCTAGGATGCCCAAACATGCCCTTAAACGTTAAGTTGTGACCAAGACATGATGCGACTGCGCGGCATCCGTGAACCTGCTCTAACAATTGAGCATCAGTCATATCTAACAGACTAGCGACAGTAATCGTTAACTGGCTATGTTGCTTTAATGCAACGGGGACGCTCTCTAATGAGCGAACGATAATTTTTACCTGCTCTCCGTGGTCCAGTAATTGCTCAACTAATAATCGGCCTGTTGCGCCACTGGCGCCCACTACTAACGTTGTCATTGTGCTCTTCTCGGTTTATGAATAATTAGTCAATACTATAATCATTCATAAATAAGCTGAATAGTGCCATAATTGTATTTTAACTATGCATATTAGTATGAACTGGAAACCAGTAACGTTTGATTGGAACCACACTCGCGCATTTTTGGTGACCGCAGAAGAAGGCACTTTATCAGCGGCAGCTAAAGCGTTAGACATGACACAACCGACGCTGAGCCGACAAGTGGCAGCACTCGAAGCAGAACTCGGAGTCACATTATTTGAGAGGGTTGGTCAACGGCTAGTTTTAACCGACAGTGGCGCTGGGTTACTGGAACACGCCCGATCAATGAGCAATCAAGCCTTGTTGTTTTCGTTAGCCGCTTCTGGACAATCGCAGCAAATTGAGGGCTTGGTCGTTGTCTCTGTGGGAGAACTGGATGCGGTCTACCGCTTACCAAAAATCATCGCTAAGTTACGCCGAGTAGAGCCCGGTATTAGTGTTGAAATAATTGTGACCAATGAACCCAGCGATTTGAAACGTAGGGAAGCAGATATTGCGGTTCGGAATTTCCGCCCAACTCAGAATGATTTGATTGTTAAAAAATTAGGCGATGAAAATATTTGGCTCTATGGAACTCCGGGTTATTTAGAGCAACTACCGAAATTCTCTGATATTGCTGAACTCACTGACATTCAGATCATTGGGTTTGACCAAAGTAATTTGATATCAGAGTTGCTCAATAAACAAGGGTGGCAGTTGTCGAAACATAACTTTCAGGTTATGACATCTTTCCAACCGCTGCAGCTCGAACTCTGCAAAGAGGGATTGGGGACCCTCTTTTTCCCTGAAGATCTGGGTGATAAGGAAATAGGTCTGGCACGTGCGTTTGAACCGATGGGGCCTGTAATGCAACTGCCCGTTTGGCTAGTTTGTCATCAAGAACTGCGAACTAGCCTGCGGGTTCGTCGAGTATTTGATTTCATCGCTAAAGAGTTGAGCCATTCTATATAACTACTATAAAGTTAGTTTTAATGCCTCCGTTGTTACTCAATTAAAGTAATAACTGAATAATACATGGATGTTTTTTATCTTTCCTAAGTAGATGAATATCGCCAATGTGCCAATAGGAGCCATTGGCTTTTTGTGGTTTTTTCGGTTAGTAAAATGCATTCGTTTATAGTAAATTATTTTTTACAATAAAATTACCTTATCACTGAACTTATAAGGAAGTTAAAAATGAAGGATATGCATGTAATATTGTACACAAGCGAATACACCGGTAAAACTGAAGAGATCAACCAGACTCTTAAAGACATTGTCTCTTCCTCTAAGAGGAACAACCCTAAAGCATCCATTACGGGCGCACTCTTTTTTCATAATGGGCGCTTCTTACAAATCATTGAAGGGCCAAAAGATTCATTGGACGATTTAATGTCACATATTATCAAAGACTATCGGAGCAAAAATGTACTTGAACTCGTCAACGAACCTATTCTTCAACGGTCATTCAGTCTATGGAATATGGACTCATTTAACTTGTCCACTCAAGAGCCTTTAGATTTAAAGGAATTGAAATTGATTAGGGATGTTTATAAATATAATCTGGTTGTCAAAACGGATATTCTAATTCAATTTTTTAAAAGCGCGCTAGAATCTCATGATTTAGTTTATTGATTTGTTCAAGCAGCTAGATTCAACCTAAGAGCCTGTCGGAAAACGTCGCTGGCGCATGTTCAACCGAACTTATGTTGAAATCGTTTGCCCAGTAACAATCCTCGTGCTGATCCTTTGAGTCTATTACATGCTTGCTACAGTTTCAGGCATCATACTTAGCGTATTTTAGTCTAGCGTGTTAGCATCAATATTGAGTTATAGAGCCTCTTAAGCTGAGATTTTTCAGGCAGGTATCCAGTCCATCGGGCGTCGCCAATACTAGGCGGCACAGTCTGTCTCCCTGAATTATCGCGACACAATGCATTACATTACCTTACCGTACCTCAAGCGATTAGACGTATCTTGCCTGTCGGCAACCCATACGTTTACATAGTTAAGATGTCGTCTCAGCTATCGAGTTGCCGGAACTGACGCGTAGGGCCAATGAGTGGGTTGTTCCGAGATACCGGCTCTTCGAAATCTATAGCGTTTTGGTTCTACAATACCTTTTCCTTATCCTCATTGTTTTTGCTGGCGTGCGCTGGTTCGAACAACGCCTGAAAGTTAGCGACACTTAATGCAAACAGAAGATCTGACAAAGGGCGCTATGGCGACCCACTTTCGTACTCTTGCGATCCCCGCTGCATTAGGAATGCTGTTTGCAACGTTATATAACGTCGTCGACGTTTATTGGGCAGGTCGATTGTCGACAGATGCGCAAGCTGGCCTTGCCATCGGATACCAAGCCTTTTTTGTCTTGATGGCAATCGGTTTTGGCCTCAGTTCGGCACTTAGTGCGTTGGTGTCGAATGCCAAAGGCAGCGGTGACATTTCACAGACCCAACGCCTTGCCGCACAAGGTATATCCTTCGGTATAATTGCGACTTTGGTATTAATGATCATCGGTTGGTTCATCGGGCCATTGCTGATCAACCTTGTCTCTGAACCGGGTGCTTACCGTGATGCTGCTTTGGGTTACTTCAAGTTTCTGATTTTTGCCTTACCCGGTTTTTTCCTCGCCTACGGTGGCAACGGTATTTTGCAAGCGCATGGTGATAGTCGAACAATGCAACGAGCATTAATGGCGGCATTTTTCGTCAATATTGGGCTGAACCCGCTTTTAATGTTCGGGATTGATGGCATTTGGGACGGCATGGGGTTTAACGGTATCGCTGTCGCCACGATCATTAGCCAGACAGGCGTCATGGTATTTATCATCATGCGCATCCTGAAACTTGAGATGATGCAGTCTGTTAACCTTGGCGCATTCAGGCCAGACCGCGCTAGCTTTATGCAAATTATTGGACAACTGGTTCCTGCCAGTTCAGCGATGATGATTATGTTCGTGTCAGGGTTTGTCGTGCAATTCGCACTCAAGGAATTTGGTGGTCACGCGGTTGCAGCATACGGTATTGCGCTGCGGATCGAACAGATCCTGTTGCTACCTGTCCTCGGCATGACAGGTGCTTTGTTGCCAATCGCAGGACAAAATTTTGGCGCGAAAGACTTCGATCGCGTTCGATCGGCAGTGCTATTTTGTTGGAAGATCGGATTCGCGGTGACCCTAATTGCAACCCCTATTCTCCTATTTGGTGGCGGAAAAGCGATGTCGTTGTTCTCGGACGATCCAGAGGTCATTCGCGTAGGTTTCAGTTATTTGCGGGTCGACGCGTTTTTGTTTCCTATTTATATGATGCTGTTCTCAATCAACTCGTTCCTACAAGCACTTAAGAAACCTATCTGGACGCTTTGGATCAGCATCTACCGTCAAGGCTTTGGTGTCGCATTCTTCGTGTGGGTGTTCATTAGCGTGCTGGATTTCAGTGTTTGGGGAGTCTGGTTGGGGATCGCAACCGCCGTCACAAGCGGTTGGATTCTATCGCTTATCGTGGCACAGCGTGTGGCTCGGGCAACCATGGGCGGCTTGCTAAAATCAGTTCGATGACGCCGGTTGCTTTTTCGTCTTGGCTAAAATGCATCTGGCGTGTGTTCAATGTATTGATTGGTCATTACCTGTCAGGATGTCTTTTTAAATATTAGTCACTTTTTATGGGAAAATAGCCTCGCCTATCAATCCGAATCATTCGGCCTGCCGTGTCCACTAATAGCAGTTAGTCATTCAAGCTAAATAAAATACTGGTCTTTTCCATCAACAGTGATTACATCCAACAATAGACGTGAACTAGGTTCATTTTATTGTGTCTCTTCGGCATCAGTTCCCGATGTTTTTTGGCTTTTGGTTTGTTTGGCGCTTTCAAGGACAGCATTATAAAGCACTTTACTCGAAACCCCTCCGCTACCCAAAGGCAGGAATGGTGCCTTCCCTATTTTGTTTCGACGACGCTAAATGATACGTATGACAATGAAAATAATCAGTGAAATATGTACAGCAACAATAAACTCAAAGAGCCCAACGGGTCCAATCCGCGCCATCAATTGCCCATATAACGGCCAAGGCAGAACAAAGAAGTGGTCCCAATTTTTCGGACAACACCCTTAGGAGTTATTTTCCAGGATATCAGGCCGCTTCTGGCAGCTTGATGGATTCATAGTAAACCTGATCAGGCTTTGCCTTCAAGGTCTGACGCTTTCTGTTTTGATTGTAAAACTTAAAATATTTTTTAACGATTGTTTGGCCTCGCTCATCGATTCATAAGCATTGAGATAAACCTCTTCATATT
>CAWVZP010000112.1:0-10005 GCA_963934675.1 uncultured Gammaproteobacteria bacterium
TTTTCAATCATTCTTCCTCTTCCCTTAGATAAACTTTGCTCTATAATGAATTTTTTACTATTAGCGATAAGAAGTTTATCTTTAGTGGAAAATTAGATGAAAAAACAGATATTAGGCGATTAATGACATGGCAACACAACAACTAGATGGCGCACAGGCCTTACTTAGATGCTTAGAGAAAGAAGGCATAGAAATTATGTTCGGATATTCCGGTGGAGCCGTGCTCCCAATATTCGATGCTCTCGAAACGATTAAAACTACCATTAAGTTTGTTATGGTTCGGCACGAGCAAGGGGCTGTCCACATGGCTGATGGTTACGCTAGAGCAACAGGCAAACCAGCCTGTGTATTGGTAACAAGTGGGCCTGGCGCGGGAAACACCATTACTGGGATCATGACCGCTGATATGGATTCGATACCCATGATCGTTATTACGGGCCAGCAAGTCACCTGGATGTTGGGTAAGGATGCTTTTCAAGAAGCTGATATATTTGGAATTTCGATGCCTGTGGTTAAGCACAGCTATTTGGTCAAAGCCACAAATGATATTCCGCGTATTGTTAAAGAGGCCTACTATATTGCAACAACTGGACGACAAGGTCCGGTCTTAATCGATATTCCTAAAGACTTAAGTCAGGGAGTTTTCGATGGAGAGCTAGATCAAGAAATGAACTTGCCTGGTTATAAACCAGAATTAGCTTATGACTTGAACATAACCGAAATTAAAGCCATTGCAGAGGCTATTAAGACTTCAAAAAAACCGCTCATCCTTGCAGGACAGGGTGCAATGTTAGCGAAGGCTGATGTTGAACTAAAATATCTAGCGGAAACACTCAACTCACCAGTAACCAACACTTTGCTTGGAAAAGGTGTCTTCCCTGAAAGTCATGAACTCGCGTTGGGCATGTTAGGTATGCATGGCACCGCCTATGCAAACAAAGCAATAGTAGAAGCTGACTTAATTTTATCAGTTGGTTCACGTTTTGATGATCGTATCATTGGACAAGCAGACAAATTTGGTCGTCACGCTACGATCATTCATATCGATATTGACCCTGCAGAGATTGGTAAGATGATTGTGCCGCATTATCAATGTGTTGGCGATGCAAAAGCTATTTTGACTGAGCTCAATAAACACATTGAACGCCTCGACTCAGACGAGTGGGTTGAAAAAGTTCAAGGCTTGAAGAAAAAGTTTCCGCTGTCTTATAAAACTCACGGTGGTCTTAAAATGCAGCACGTGTTGGATGAGTTTTATAAGCTGACTGAGGGCAAGGCAATAATGACAACTGATGTTGGCCAGCATCAGATGTGGGCAGCACAGTTTTATAAATGCGATAGATCATTCCAATGGTTAACTTCTGGTGGAGCCGGCACAATGGGATTTGGTTTTCCTGCTGCTATTGGTGCGCAACTAGGGCGACCAGATGATCTCGTCGTTGCTGTTGTTGGTGATGGTGGCTTTCAGATGACGTTGTTTGAATTGGCGACAGCTGTGATTGAAAAACTGCCCATCATTATTCTCGTATTGAACAATCATTATCTGGGCATGGTACGCCAGTGGCAGGAGTTATTTTTCGATGAGCGTGAAAGTGGTGTGGATCTCGTTGGCAATCCTGATTTTGTCAAATTAGCCGAGGCTTATGGTGCAACGGGCTACAACCTTAAACGCCCAGCGGACGTCCGAAAGGTATTGGAAAAAGCTATAGCGCACAGAGGTGGTCCGGTACTGATTAATGCCGAAGTGACGAAGCATGAAAATGTTTTTCCAATGATTCCTGCAGGTGCTGCATTAGAAGACATGCTTATTGAACCCCCAAAAGAAAAGATGTCAAAGCCAACAGGATCTACTTAAAGGATTGACTGTTTATCGAAATAAGGCATTATCACGGTTACAATAGCAAGCAGCAGCGTGAACATCGAGAATAAAACTATGGCAGTAGAAAACAAGGAAATAGTCACAACTGACAAATCGCCAACCAGCGTGCTTACTAGTTCACAACATACTTTAAGTGTGTATGTTTCTAATTCACCAGGTGTATTGGCCCGTATTGCACAAACTTTCGCGCGCCGAAACTACAATATTGAATCGCTCGTAGTGTCACCAGGCATGGATGGTCGTTTTTCTCGAATGACTATTGGGCTTTCTGGAGACGAAGGCAATTTAGACCAAATTATCATGCAAGTAAGCAAATTGATCGATGTTGTGCATTGTGTTGACCATAGTC
Organism: uncultured Gammaproteobacteria bacterium; assembly: GCA_963934675.1. Classification (GTDB taxonomy): domain Bacteria; phylum Pseudomonadota; class Gammaproteobacteria. The sequence goes on from CAWVZP010000112.1 coordinate 2,229, forward strand.
TCGAAATATCGGTTGTTAAAGAATTCGCAATGATCAAAATCTTGTGTGGTATCGACAAGCGTAACGAATTGCTTCAAATAGCAGAACACTTTGGTTGCAAAACGCTCGATTTAACGCATACCTCGATGATATTGAGTATCGCCGGCGATAGCTCTAAGGTTGATGCTCTGGTTGAAATGATTTCAAACTTTAAAGTCGTCGAAATGGTCAGGACAGGCAAGGTTATGATGGTGCGCGGTGAATCCAGAACTTAGCTAACGACTAGGTTAATTGTTAAGGTTTTGAATTACTCGAGCTTTGACAAGTATGGCTGAGATTTTATTGACCAATTTTCTTTTTTAGCGGCTGAGATAAGCTGAGAGATACGCATAAACCTGAAATCTTTCTCGAATAAAGATAAGTTTTCTTTTAGTAGAGTCATTGTCTCCGGATGTGGATGTCCGATTGCAACCGCCGATCCGGTGCTTCGTGCCTTATTTAGCCATAAATCAAATTGAAGCTTTATTGACTCAGGATTTTTATGTTCGTTATCCAAAAAAACATCACGTTTCACTGAATCTAACCCAGAATTAATAGCCTCTATGTGGGCAACACTTCCAGATGTCGTTAAGCTATCAAGAAAATAAAGGTGAGATCGATAAGCCTTGATACTCTCCATGATCGGCCGCATAAAATAGTTAATCGCCGTGAGATGGCTCCCCATATGATTGTTGATGCCCTTTATGTTAGGAAATTCTGAAAGCATAGTAACAGTATTAAGAGTTATTTGATTTTCATTCATCGACTCAGTCAGAGTGTTCGATTCTGCTGCAGTCAGCTTACTTGATGCCTGCAATGGCAAATGAAGAATGATTTCTCTGCTGTTCTTATACGCCAAGGAGGCCAGTTTCTTGCCATAAACTGTGCCTGGAATAATTGCGTAGGTATGATCACTTCCTAGATTGAGCGCTACCTTTCCCTGTTTATAAGAGTAGCCCAGATCATCAATAACAAGCGACAGGACGGGTTTTTGATCTGCGGCGCCTACTAAAGGCGCCAACAAAAAAATGACAAAGAATGGTAAAAGCCGGGTCACAGCTTTTTTACTAACAAGTGTTATTTCTTGACCACTTGATTGAGAATGTTCATACCCTTAAGCAGGTTTAATGCTTCGTATAATTGAAAATCAACTTCGGCCAAGTTTTGAACCTTTTCTTCGTTTTTAAGTGTATCGGATTCGGATTGTTCACCATCAAACGTCTCATCATCTTCAGGATTACTTAAGTGTCCGGATAGATCATTTTCAGAAAATGACTTGCGCCCATCTGTGTCACTTGCTGGGAGGCGCAATGTTTTTAATTCAATGTCAGGCATAATTCCTTTAGCCTGTATTGAACGACCATTCGGTGTAAAATAACGCGCAGTGGTAATTTTTACCGCTGATCCATTTTGAAGTTCCTGAATTGTTTGTACCGATCCTTTACCAAATGATTTAGTACCCATAATAATAGCGCGCTTATGGTCTTGCATAGCACCAGCAACAATCTCAGATGCGGATGCTGAGCCGCCATTAATTAGGATGATAAGCGGTGCTCCATTTAAACTGTCACCTGGTGTTGCTGTATAGCGATGGCTTGAATTATCGATACGACCCTCGGTATAAACAACTAGGCCATCATTGATAAAAGCATTCGATACACCTACCGCTCCGCTGAGAACGCCGCCAGGATTATTACGCAAATCTAATACCAAACCTTTGAGCGGCGCTTTCTTCTGCAGCTCTGTTATGCTTTTAAGTAGATCCGTCGTAGTTCGTGACTGAAAACTGGCAATACGGACATAACCATAACCGTCTTCAAGAATTCTACTCTTAACGCTCTTTACGCGAATTATCTCTCTCGTGATAGTAAATTCAAGTGGGGCACTCTCACCTTCTCTAACAATGGTTAATAAAATATCGGTATTAGGTTCTCCACGCATTATTTTAACCGCATCATTCAATGTCATGCCTTTGACAGGTGCTTCATCAAGTTGGATGATTAGGTCGCTGGGTTTCAAGCCAGCTCGTGAAGCGGGGGTATCATCTATCGGTGAGATAACTTTAACAAAGCCATTCTCCATACTCACCTCGATGCCTAAACCACCGAATTGGCCTGTCGTGCCTACCTTAAGTTCGTTAAATTCAGCGGTATTCATGAAAGCAGAATGAGGATCAAGACCGCTCAACATACCCCGAATGGCATCTTCGATTAGTTTCTTATCGTCAACGCCTTCGACATAGTCTGATTTGACTCTTGAAAAAACATCGGTGAAAGCTTGCAGCGATTCAAAAGGAATGTCGAGACTTTCTGTTTGGTTATCTTTAAGGGCATAGACGCTATGACCAATGGCAAGCGACAATCCAAGTAAAATACCGACCAAAAGCAGGGTCGATTGTCTTAATTTGTTAAGCATGAAATTCTCCGTGTGCAATATAGTTATTGTAGACTAGATATTCATTCAAAAGTTGTAAACATTTGAATGTTTTAAGCCTAAAGACTTACCTGATAAGTTCAGGATGAAAATTGTTTCCCATTTTTACACCACGTAGTTGGGTTCTGTGGCTTTCCTTTGTTACGTATTTCGAAATAGAGGCTGGACTTGTTTTGACCGCCACTACTGCCAACACTACTAATGATATCGCCGGCTTCTACCCATTCGCCTGCAGACATAAACAACGATTCGTTATGCCCATAGAGTGATAGGTATGAATTGCCATGATCGATAATAATAATATTACCGAGCCCACGTAACCAGTCTGCAAAAGCAATTCTACCGCCGGAAATTGCTCGGACATGACTGCCTACAGGTGCTTCAATTAAAACACCTTGCCAGCGCAATTCAGACCATTGTTTTTGGCGTCCAAAAACCCGATTAACTTTGCCTTTTACAGGCCAAGCGAGTTGACCCCGCATCTTAGCAAACGGTCTATCATCAAAACGTGGCTCAGGTGACTCGACTAGAATTTCTTCAATCGAACTAATAAGCGATTCTAAGGCCTTTGCGTCAACCTGCAATTTACTGAGTGCGCCACCTTGCGTTTTTAATTGCTGGTCGAGAGATGCTATAATGACCTTCCTTTCTAAGACACTTTTCTTGAGATCTTTTTCCTGCTCCTCTAGCTGTTTATGGCTGGATTCAAGCACTTGTTTAATAATATTGATATCTGCTTCAGTCTTTAATAGAGTATCAATATCCTGTTGTACGCGCTTAATTAATTCGACCCGAGCATTTGAAAAATATTGATAGTACATTAAGTTTCTTTGTAAATCGCCAGCATCCTGTTGCGAAAACATTAATTTAATTTTTTCTTGTTGCCCGATTGTGTAAGCCAAATAGACTTGCTGAGCGAGTGTCAAATTTTGCTGGCTTAGTTCGTTGCGACTTTTCTTCTTTAGTTTTCTTAATTGTCTTAATTCAGACTCTGTGTCGACGATCTTATTCTTCGATGCTGAAATCTTTCGGCTAATGTTGCTAATACTGTGTTCAATTTTCTTAAGTTGCCGTACAAAAGCTGATTTGCTGTCTTGCTTTTCCGAAATGGTTTCTTGCAAATTGGAAATTTTGGCTTGTAAGGTTTTAAGCTCCGCTTCTTTCATAGATCTATCGCTGGCCGCAGAAGGAAATGCAGCCAGATATAGGCATAAAAAAATCGCAGGAAAGCTCTGTCTCATAATTTTAATGGGCTGGCCCTAGCTTTGTTTTCTTGGCGGTAGCCCCGTGTGTTGAGTCAAAATTTGACCTCGACGAGGTTGGTTGCTGTTGGCCGATTTAGGCTTACCCTGTTGTCTGGGGGTACTATTTTTTCGTCTGGGGCTTTTATAAGCATCACCATCTTTAGGTTGGAAAGTTGGAACCAATTGATGCTTAGCACTACCAATTAAATCTTCCCGTCCCATCACAGTAAGCGCTTCGCGTAACATCGGCCAGTTATCTGGGTCGTGATATCTTAAAAAGGCTTTGTGCAATCGACGCTGCTTGTCACCCTTGGCGGTAATAACGTCTTCGCTATCACGCTTTACACGCTTGAGTGGGTTCTTGCCAGTGTGATACATGGTGGTCGCTGTTGCCATCGGCGAAGGGTAAAAATTTTGCACCTGGTCTGCTTTAAATCCATTCTTTTTAAGCCAAAGAGCTAAATTCATCATGTCTTCTTCCGTGGTGCCAGGATGCGCCGCAATAAAGTAAGGGATCAAGTATTGCTCCTTACCGGCCTTTTTCGAAAACTTTTCGAACAGCGCTTTAAACCGGTCATAGCTACCCATGCCGGGTTTCATCATCTTCGATAATGGTCCTTGCTCGGTGTGTTCGGGTGCTATCTTTAAATAACCACCGACATGATGTGTTACTAATTCTTCAACATATTCGGGTGACTCAACTGCGAGATCGTAGCGCAAACCAGAGCTTATCAATACTTTTTTAACACCCTTCAACTCGCGTGCTCGGCGATATAAGGCGATTAGAGAGGAATGATCGGTATCGAGATTTTCGCAAATACCCGGATAGACACAGGAAGGTAGGCGACAGGCAGCCTCAATAGTTCTCGACTTACAGGCAAGCCGGTACATATTGGCCGTTGGGCCACCCAGATCAGATACGATACCGGTAAATCCAGGTACTTTATCGCGCATTTGTTCAATTTCATTGATGATCGAGTCTTCAGATCGGCTTTGGATCACTCTGCCCTCATGCTCTGTTATCGAACAAAAAGTACAGCCGCCAAAACAGCCACGCATGATATTCACCGAGAAACGGATCATTTCATAAGCTGGGATTCGTGCTTTTTTATAAAGCGGATGTGGCACACGCGCATAGTTGAAGCTAAAGACATAATCCATTTCTTCCGTCGTCAGCGGAATCGGTGGCGGATTAAACCAAATTTTTTGACCACCCTGGTTTTGCACTAATGCTCGAGCATTACCCGGGTTAGTTTCCAGGTGTAGCACTCGATTGGCATGCGCATACAGAACAGGGTCGCGATTGACATCGTCAAACGACGGCAGACGAATGACTGTTTTCAGTCGCTGTTTTAGTTTGTGCTGTAATTTTTCGAGTTTACCGGTGAAGGTAACCTCGACTTGTTTAGTTTTGGATTGCTCTTTATCGGCAGCGTCTTGACCGCTATCGCAGGTATCTTGGTCAATCATTTCGTAAGGGCTTATGCGCTTTTCAAGTCGGCCAGGTTTTTCGACGTTGGTTGAGTCGAGTATTTGCCAGTCCTCTGGGATGTCCTTAATGAAAAAAGCGGACCCACGAATATCGATAATAGTGCTGATTTCATCGCCCTTTGCCAAGCGGTGAGCTACTTCAACAATAGCTCTCTCGGCATTGCCATATAGCAACAGGTCAGCCTTAGCATCAGCCAGAATAGAGCGCCGGACCTTGTCCTGCCAATAATCGTAATGAGCAATTCGCCTGAGTGATGCTTCGATACCACCAATTACAATTGGCACGTCGTTATAGGCTTCGCGGCAACGTTGGGAGTAAACCACCGAACAGCGGTCGGGCCGTTTGCCACCGACATCATCCGGCGAGTAGGCATCGTCTGATCGAATTTTCCGATCAGCCGTATAACGGTTAATCATCGAATCCATATTGCCAGCGCTAACGCCAAAGAATAGGTTGGGCTTGCCAAGTGCCCTAAAAGGATCGACGCTATGCCAATCTGGCTGGTCGATAATCCCTACCCGAAATCCCTGTGCTTCTAGTAAACGACCGATAATAGCCATGCCAAAGCTAGGATGATCAACATACGCATCACCAGTGACAATAATGATATCGCAACTATCCCAGCCAAGCTGGTCCATTTCATCACGTGATACGGGTAAAAAAGGCGCGGTACCGAAGCATTCAGCCCAATAAAGAGGGTATTGATTTAACGGTCTGGCTTTGTGTGACAGGGATATTTCTGAATGATTTTTCATGCGATGTGATTCTACAGGAAACTCCCGACATCTGTCAGGTTAAGGCAGGCTGTTGACAGTGAGTTTTATCAATTTTGATTGCTGAATAGCCGTAAAGCAGCTTAGCCAGCAACTAAGCTAAAAGTGCCGAGCCAATTCCAACCTAGTTTTACCCAATGCGATTACCAAACAGGTAATAATAGCGGCTTCGCAATTCTTGGTTTTACTGGCAGCAGAGGTAAGAGGCTGACTTGCTCGCTGAAAAGAAGCTTAATTTTGCCTCAGGTAGTTTCGAAGTCAGGCTATTGCTATTGGACCAATAGGGCCCTTGAGGTTTTGGGCAGCGTGAAAAGTATTGCTCGCAAATTTCCCTTATGCTGGGTCCACTGCCGAATGTGTTGGTTAAGGTACAGTCTAAGGCACAGTTAATTTTCAAAAAATCGAATAGTAAATTCTTGAGCACTGACAAAGGTGAGATAACCTCGGTCCGGCAGGCTCCTGAGTAGATGTTAAAAAATCTATGTTCAATAATAAACTTTAAAAGAGCTCAGTAGAAGCTAAGCTTGAGTTACCCTAAGCGTTATTAATGTTACGTTCAAGTGCTGCTCTGGCCTGATTGGAAAGGTCAATTAATTGAGTGCCGATACCAATATTTGAGGTCGAATCTTGTATAGCCGACTCTGTATCTTCAATTACTTTAATGATGCGCAGGTCAATCACCGTCATTTTTTCAATTTGACCGCTGTTCATTTCAGTTAGCGTGGTGAGTTGATTAGTTAGGTTTGATAAAGACGAGCTGATAGTTTCTGATTGAGTATTTGTCTGTTGTGGTCCATCGCGTGATTGTCCAGCGGCCGCTACCATATGTTTGTTTAACTCAATTACTTGCTGCAGAACTGTTTCTTTTAATGAGGCAACCGAACTCATCATGTCATTGATTTCCTTGGCGTATTCTTTGGAGCGAGAGGCTAAAATTTTCACCTCATCGGCAACAACGGCAAATCCTCTGCCTTGTTCACCAGCTCTAGCCGCCTCAATGGCTGCGTTTAAGGCCAATAAATTAGTTTGTTCGGCAATTGAACTAATGGCATCCACTTTGGATGACACTTGATCGAGCTCTCGAAAGAACTTGTTAACAGCAGTATCGAGATTGCCTGACGTTGATACACCTGAATTAATAGCCGCTACCAATGCGTTTATTTCATTAACTAAATTTAAAAAGTTGGCCCCAATTTGATTTGAATTAGAGTGAGCGTTGGTGGTTAATTCACCTGCAGTTTCAGCCTGCTGCTTGACTTCACTAGAAATTTGGCGAACTGCCTGAACGAATGATAGTCGCTCTTTTGAAGAGGCATTAATATTTGAAGCCATTGTTTGAACGCGGGTTGATAACGCTGCTACCGACGCAATGTCATCCTGAACGACTTTTAAGTCTTCTGGCTGAATCGTTTTTTTGGTAGGAACATCGACCATCACCTGTTTCCTTTCCATTACAGATGCGATCAATGTGACACAGAACGGGGTAATGTAGGTAATAGATACCTTCAAAAAATTAATGGCTTCGGCACCAAATATGGCTTCATATTGATTGGTAAGGGTGAGAAGTGTCCCAACGACGCCAGAGATAATCAAACTACGCTTAACTTGCCTAAAATTAATCATTACAGGTGCCTGTTCAGTATGTTTAAGATCTATCGGCGGGTGATGTTAGTTCTTTAGCCCGCTTTGTTTAATTACCCATAATTCGCCAATTAAAGGCTTTATCTTAGGTTGTTAAGCAGTTTTCTAATATGTCTTTCAACAGCGCTCGTAAACGTTGCGCTTTGGTTGTGTCATATTGCCAAGGGTGAGTTTCT
>CAWVZP010000113.1:0-9977 GCA_963934675.1 uncultured Gammaproteobacteria bacterium
AATACAGGGCAACGACAGTGGTCATGACTTGTCCCGCTTTCGATTATCAAGATTTAGCGACGGCAGTATATTAAAACTAGGGCCTTCTATTTAATCACTAGGTTGACTGCGTAGTAGCACAGGCTGAAGTTATGGTTTGCAGCTAGAGTGCTTCAAAAATCAGGCTTAATCGTTTCAGATTTTGCCTATCAGTTCAAAATATTTAACTAGCAAATCTGTACTGAAGTAAATTGTTGCTTAAGGTGAGTTGAGTTGATTTGGATCAAACAGTACTGAACTCAAAGCACTCAATGTAACTTAATGGTGCAGGATTGAATCTTTTGTACCACGACCCTTATTTTGAAACTGGCACGAGCGGACAGAATAAAGGTATGCGTTGATACTGCAAACTAATTGAATTATAAAATTTGACTCAAAAACTCTTGAGTTCTCGGGTCTTTCGCATCAGTGAAAAATGTAGCTGGAGGACCGTGCTCAACAATAACACCACGATCCGTAAAATAAATATGATCAGCAATTTCGCGAGCAAAACCCATTTCATGAGTGACTAAAATACAGGTCATGCCTTTCTGTGCCAGATCTTTTATTGCAAGCAATACTTCATTAACTGTCTCCGGATCGAGGGCAGCAGTCACTTCATCGAACAACATTACCTCTGGATTCATTGCCAATGACCGAGCTATTGCTACACGTTGTTGCTGCCCACCCGACAGTTCACCTGGATAACTATTTTCTTTACCGACCAGGTTGACACGCTCAATCAGTTTGCGAGCTTTTTCTTCAACCTCTTCTATAGGTTGGTTGAGTACTTTTAGTGGTGCCATCATGATGTTTTCAAGCGCTGTTTTATGCGGAAATAAATTATATTGCTGGAACACCATGCCAACTTTTTTACGAAGTTCGAGTTTATCGAGCTCCAAGTCGTTCACTTCCATACCTTTGACTTTTATCGAACCGCTATTGATATCGTTCAGTGCGTTGATGCATCGTATAAGGGTTGATTTGCCAGACCCTGAAGGGCCAATAATACAAATGACCTCACCCTTCATGACATCAATTGTTACGCCTTTTAATACTTCAAGTTCACCAAAGGACTTATGAACATCTTTGATCGAGACGATGGGTTGGTCTGAAGACCAGTCAGTTGTTGTAGACATAATATTCAACTCGGTTACTCGTTCACGGCAAAGCGATGTTCTAGTCGCCGCGTAAATTTAGCAATTGGGTAACTATAAATAAAGAACCAGGACATCAACCAAAGATACATGGGAATTAAGAATTCACTACGGCCTTCGGCGGCAAGTGCATCTTGCGTAAGTGACATGCCATCACTGACCCCAAGAATAGAAACTAAGGGCGTTGACATAGTCAGGATACAGTACCAATTCATCCACGGTGGCAGCATACGCTTGACACACTGAGGCAGGATAATTTGCCAAATCGTTTGGGTTCGGGAAAATGCCAAACTTTCGGCTGATTCCCATTGGCCTGTTGGAATTGAGGCAATCGCGCCACGGACAATTTCTGAAATATTTGCCATAATTGGCAAGGACAATGCAAATGCCGCCTTCCACCATCCAGGAATATCGAAATCGACACCTCCTATGGTCACCCGGAAGGGCATTAATAGCATGATATAGAATAAGAGAACGAGCCAGGGTGAATTACGGAAAAGCTGAGTTATAGCCCACGACGATCGGCGAACTATTGGGTTTAGAGAAATTTGACCAAGGCCCAACCACAACCCCATAAACGTGCCTAAAGCCATCGCTATAAAGCTCACAACAATGTTCAAAACGAATCCACCTAGCACTCCGGGTGGGCCTAATAACATTAACGGTGTCCATTTGACCAGAGTGGCAAAAGCTGATTGGCTGCTATCGCTTTGTAGTTGGGCGTAAACAACGTCAACAGAAAGCCAAGCCATTAAAAATATAGCACAGGCAATCAAAATGCGTCGATCTGCCGTGATGGTGCCAAAAGTTTCCATTGACCAAGTCTTACTCCCAGCGACCACGAAAGGCTTAAGGACTGGCAGATCTGTTGGCGTATTAAGTTTCTGATGCAGTTTCATTTATTCCGCTCCTAATTCCCAAAACCTGGAACTCGAATTGACTTTTCCCAGCGGTGCATAATGGTCACAAGAATACCTACAAGTATAATATAAACACCCCAGACTATATTCATCATTTCAGGCACATTGTATTCGTCTGACCAAATCTGATTGGATATATAGAGAGTCTCTGGTACAGCAATGGCATACGCAACCGTAGTCGTTTTGATTAGGTTTATCAGGTTGTTATTGAGGGCCGGAAGGCATACTCGATAAGCCAAGGGCATTGTGACGTAACAAAACACTTGGAAATTAGTAAAGCCGAGCGAGTCCGCAGCTTCAACCATTGATTTGGGGACTGATTCAATGCCAGCACGAAATATCTCAACATTAAAAGCGCCAGCAAAAAAGGACAGCGAAATAACTGCCCAACCATAACTGGAAAATACACCGCCCTCGATACCAGTAACCGATGCTAGTGCAGAATCAACCGCAAAGTAAAAGAAATATAACTGAACTAGTGGCGGGGTGTTTCTAAAAAATTGAATATAACCTTGAACAATTCGCCTGATCCATATGAATCGTGACATTTGCAGCCAAGCGCCACCCATGCCTACCACTATGCTAAGAGCCATACAAACTAATGACAAATGGATCGTGGTCCAGATACCACCAAAAAAACGGTTGCGATCCCACTCATCATAAAAAATGGTTAGCTTGATTCCGTGTTCACTATTTAACCACTGGAACCATTCCCAGACTGCGTCCAATTTAACTACTCCTGGGATTAGTAACGAATCGTAAGAAGGAACAGTTGCTATTCGGCCACAACTGCCCCCTCTCAATTAAAAACGTATTAATTACTTTTCGCCAGCTTCGCCAGAATCAAGAACGTCGTCACAAACTTTATCACCAGCAATACATTTCTTTTGCATATCCAGTACCCACTGAGTCTGAGGAACGCCCCATTTTGTTTCCAACTCAGCAATTAAACCAGATTTGTGCCATTCGATAATAGCAGCAGAAAGCGCTTTACCAATAGGAGCGTCTTTGTCTTCCAAACGAACCGCCGTTCCCCATGGCACATTAGCAACCACTGGAGTGGCAATGTCATAATCTGCCCATTTAGCAGGTTCATTTTGTTTGCGTGGAATGAAAGCTGAATCATCATAAATCCAACCGACACAACGCCCGTCAAGAATAGCAGCTTCGACTTCGGTGACACCTTTGAAAACGATCATGTCAGCGCCATTTTTCAACCCATGATCCTTGTTGTACCAAGCACCTTGAATACCACAGATTTTCTTACCTGCAACATCACTCCAACTTTTAATGCCAGAGTCTTTATGTGCTAGAACAGCAACACCCGAAGAGTAATAATTTGGCTGAACAATTCCAACCACTTCGCGTCTACCGGGCTTGTCTGACATGGTGGCAATCATGATGTCGGTTTTACCTTGCTCGAGGAACTGCATACGGTTAGATGCAACTACGACCACCAATTCAACTTCAATGGTTTTACCGGCTTTGTCGCCTATACGTTTAGCGAGATCCTTGATCATGTCAATTTCCATGCCGACGACATTTCCAGCCGTATCACGCATACCCCATGGGGCATAATCAGCTTTTACGCCAACGACAAGTTTTCCTTTGGCAATAATGTCGCCTAGTGTATCAGCCGAGGCTGAACCTAAAGACAGACTAAGCGCTATAATGGATGCTGCTGTTAAAACTAGTTTTTTAAATCTCATCAATTTTTCCTATATTGGTTTTGGAGAAGACCCTTATTGACGGGCGAATTTATAGAATATTTTTTTTGTTATACTTGATATAATATATTTAACAAATGTTATATAGTCAATTGCTAATGTTTAACACCTGTATTTAAATGCTTAAAGTATTAGATACCCTTTTCCAAATCACGCCTACTTTGAGCCCCAAGCTCAAGAACGTCGCCAAGTTGATTTTGGATAAACCCAATGCCGTAGCAACAACGTCGATGCGCGCACTTGCCAAACAGGCGGGGGTTACTCCACCTACGATGATTCGGCTGGCCAAGGAGCTCGGCTTTGAGAATTATGAAAAATTTAGACAGGTATTCCAGTCTGCGATCAATGACCAGGGTTTTGGTAAAAGAGCCAGTTGGGTGCAACAGTCGTCCGAGGCCGAGGGTTTACCATCAATCCTTCATGAGCTGGCGGAATCTGGCCACAGCAATATCCAGCATTTTTATCAAAACCTGGATATGGGGGAGGTTAGTAAGGCGGCAGACCTGATTATTAATGCTTCGAGTGTTTATGTAGTTGCCGCTGGCGGTGTGCACTGGATGGCAACTTATTTACAATATGTCGGAATCATGGCAGTGCCACATTTGCGCGTACCACGAACGAGTGGAATGGGTCTTATGGAAGGATTGATACCGATTGGGAAAGACGACGTGGTTTTAACAATGGCCTATAGCCCTTATGCCAGACAAGGTATCGAGGCCTCCGAATTTGCACTTTCTCGTGGTGCAAGCATGATTTATCTAACTGATAGCAAAGCGGCTCCGCTGGCATCAGAGGCCGATGTCTTATTGCTGCAAAAAACCGCTAGTCCCCTGTTTTATCCATCGATGGTTTCAGTAGTTTCAGCCATCGAAACTTTAATCACTGTTATTGTTGCCAGAAGTGATGAAAAGGTAATCAAAGCCATTTCAGACCATGAAGAGATTCGAAAAAACAGTATTTACCTGCCCTGATTTAAAAATAACCTCAACTTTAAAACACCTAGTATGTGAGATCAATTATTGTGAAAACCCGTATCGAAATTGATAGTCTTGGGCCAAAGAACATTCCCATAGACAAATTGTATGGGAGCAACACGGTGCGGGCCATAGAAAACTTTCCCATTTCGGATCGCGTTCTGGGACAGGAACCCACCTTAGTGAAAGCCTTAGCACAAATTAAAAAAGCGTGTATCCAAGCCAATATGGATTTAGGTATGATTGACGCGTCAGTTGGAAAACCGTTAATACAAGCCTGTGATGACATGATAAACGGGCGACTTAACGAACATTTAGTTGTCCCTATACTCGAGGGCTCTGGTGGCACATCGACCAACATGAACATCAATGAGGTATTGGCAAATCGTGCGTTACAATTGCTCGACAAACTGCCCGGTGACTATGACGTAGTTCATCCTAACGACCATGTCAATCAAGGCCAGTCAACCAACGATGTGTTACCCAGTGCAATCAAGCTAGCCTGTTATGAACTGGCTCAAAAAGCAAGTTCAAGTATAGAAATAGTAGCTGCTGCGCTGGCGAGAAAATCCATCGAGTTTTCAGACGTCTACCGGCTAGGTCGTACCTGTTTACAGGATGGTCAGCCGATGACACTCGGCCAGGCCTTCGAAGGCTATCATGCAGTGATTGATCGTGCGGCAAGTCGAGTTCGAGCTCAACAGCAAAGGCTGTTGACGCTTCCGCTCGGCGGTACAGCGATAGGGACAGGTTTAGGCTCAGCTGCAGGATTCCAGAATATTGTTTTCAAACACTTGAACGATATTTCTGGGTTGCCTGTAATGCCAGCTCATAACCGCTTTGACGCTATGCAAAATCTTGACGAATTTCAACGCCTGTCGGCAGAGCTCGAAACAGCAAGCGGAGCGATGGCGAAAATCGCTAAAGATTTTATATTATTATCTTCGGGACCAGCAGGTGGCCTCGCTGAAATTTCATTGCCGTCGGTACAACCAGGCTCTTCAATTATGCCCGGTAAGGTTAATCCTGTTATTCCAATGTCGACAGTACAGTTAGCCCAAATTGTACATGGCAATCATTGTTGTATTGTTATGGCTTGCCAGGACGGCATGCTTGAAATAAATCATTATGAACATTCTGTGGCATCACGCTTGTTTGATTCACTTCATCGAGTGTCAGAAATTGCGAGAACCTTTGCAACCCACTGTATTGATGGCATCGAGGCCAATGCAGAACGCAGCATGGCAAATCTGTTGAACTCATTCGCACTAGCGACAATTTTTGTTCCTAAATTGGGCTATAGCGAGGTCAGTAAACTGGTCAAAGAAAGTTTAACGTGTGATGATACATTTCTTCAACTGGCACAGAAACGACAGCTAATTAACGAAGCCGAAATACTTGATGAGATTAAACGCTCGGTCAGAGTTGATAATCTTTAACTCTGTAATAAAAGTTGGGTTATTACCAATGAACTCAGCGATGTTGAGTTCATCAGCCGTAAATGAAAAAACTACCGTTGATTCGATAGGTACTGTTGTCTGTGCAGTTTGCTATGACTTAAACATTAACATCCATCAAAACAGAATTATAATGCCTTTCTGACGGCATAAACCTACCCTGTTGGGCCACGCAATCGCATTAGTTAAAGTGAACTTCCTTTCCAAAAACAGCCTCGACCATCGGCTGAAAAAAAGCTAATGGCTGCGTTTTAAAGTCCGGATCAAAACAGTTTTGGTCATAAAGCTCACAAAATTCGACTGCATCATTGTACCAAATATGGGCTTTGAATTGATCTCGAGCATTTCGATCCCCACCAGTATGATGAGCATAGTAATACATTTGAAACAGACCATGATATTTCACAATCCAATAAATTTGTTCGCTAACATAAGGCCTCAAAATCGAAGCTGCCATTTCACTATGACTATGAGGCGCTAGTTCGTCACCAATATCATGCAACAAAGCTGCAACAACATATTCAGTGGAACGCTGGTCGTTGTGGGCACGAGTGGCCGATTGCAAAGAATGTTCGAGGCGAGATATCTGATAGCCCGAAAACGAGTGTTCCAATCCCTTCAGCGATTGCATAATTCTATTAGGTAAACCTTGAATAAACAGTGTCTCCTGCTCTTCCAAAAACTTATATTCTTCAGCTGTACCATCAGCCATATTGATAAAGCTAACTTTTTGCATGGATCAAACCCTGTGCGACAAACAATTAAAAGGTTGCTGACTTTGTCAAACAACCAGGACTGTAAAAATTACGATCAATAAAAGTACTTCACTGAGGCAAATAGTTCATTGATCTTCACCGCTATTACCGTCGTCATCTATCTTGCCCTGCTTAGCCAATTCAGTGGCCACAACCGCGCTCATAGCAGCTGCACTGGCGATGCTTGTTAGCTGGTCCCCTGGCTGGCTGGCTAGGTCGGAAGCTGTTTTATGTTCTGGATCATGAATTTTATTTTCAATCTCTCTTTTTTGTAACGCTTCGAGTTCAGCGGGCATTCTCACTTTAATCTCTCGATGCGCAAATTGAATGCCGGCTGCGGCTAGAGCATCTCTTACGTTGGTATAAGCAACCCGTCGCACTACCCATTGCTCCCCTGGTTTTGCTGTAAATTTCATTCGTATAATTAATGCCGATTCCTCAACCCGCATAACGCCCTGTGATTTTAAAGGCGCGAGCATACTCGGTCCTGTTACTTCGTCATCCATCATCTTCTGACCAACCTTCTTGATGGTCTTTCGAACTTTCTCTATATCTACATCATAAGGCAGACGAAGTTCAAGCTTCATGGTGACCCAGTCACGACTCAGATTTTTGACCGTATTAATTTCACCGTAAGGAATCGTTTGAACCGCACCTAAATGATGACGTAGCCGCATCGAGCGCATCGATAATTTTTCGATAGTGCCTCGCAAATCAGCGACCTCGACATATTCGCCACGGCGAAATGCATCGTCGATGAGAAAGAACATACCTGAGATAATATCCTGAACCAGTTTTTGCGATCCAAAGCCAATCGCAATGCCGACCACACTGGCGCCAGCTAATAATGGCCCGATTTGAACCCCAAGGGAATAAAGCACCGACGTTATCACAATGGCACTAAGCAATATCAGCAGAATAGTTCTAAACAGCGGCAATAAGGTTTCACTGCGAGTCGCTGCGATACCACCGCCTTCACCTTCTATGTCACCACTGTCTTCGGCATCGGCTTCTTCCGGTAAATGTCGCTCCATGACTAACTGAATCCCTTCCCAGATAATAAATCCTAAAACAATCGTTACGCCGATATCGATAGTTGAACTAATAATGCTAGCACCACCGCTAGAACTTAACTTTTCTATTGCTTGAAACCCCCAACCTTCGAGAAAGCTTAAGGTTAAAACACTCAACATCAATAAACGAATGACACTTCGAATAAAGTAGGTCACACGATATTGACGCCGCTTAAATCCTGCTGTTTGGAAAATATCTAACGCCGCTAACTTATAAAGCAATGATGAAACCAGTAAATCAGCAATCGGAAATATCAAGGTAATCCACCATGCTATTTCTATCGCAAATTGGCGTTCCATGTTTCCTGTTAAGGCCTGAATCTGCCAATTAAAAAAGGCCAGAAGAATGATAAAGGTAACTGCAGAAGGCCAAATTGCAGCTCGTGCTGCATAAGGGTAAGGCAGATGATTTGACTGGTTGTTCAACTGATTTTTTGTGCCAAACAAAATCCGATCGACATCGTATCGTTGAGTCCAAATAAACCAGAAAACGATAGGATTAACAATGAGTCCAAATAAGAACATGATGGCTAAAACGGTGTGTTCCGTTGGCAAACCATGATCGACAAACAGATTAATCAATGTGGTGCCAAACGTATAAAAGAAAGTAAAAGCAGCCATACAACGATACAAAATGACATGGCTGATTCTGCCATCAATTAAGGCTAGTCCGTGAGGTTCTGGAAACAACAACAATTTAAAAATGAAACAAAAAAAGCGAAAAATTAAAATCGCACTCAATAATCGATTAACAAAAACAGCTGAAACGCTATCATCCGGTGTTACTAAACTAGCAACGATATAACTTGCTATGGCAAATAAGATTAAACCACCGACATTGATCAAAAACGCGAGGAAGGCCGAACCCGCTTTAACTTTTACAGACGTTTCGTCCTTAATCACGCCCTCGGTTACATCCCCTATCAGATGGGCACTGCGGGCCGACAGTCTCAATTGGCGAAGGCTAAACCATTCGAATACTCTGCCGCAAATAAGAACAATAACCAACATACCAAACATTTTAAAAAAGCCACTAAAGCCCTGCCCCGCAGCTAACTGGTCAAGCACCTTACCTACTTCCAGCCAAAAACTACTTGTCGCATCAATAGCAGACTGGATGCCGTGTCCTAATGGCGTATTCCGGTCATTAGCACCCTGCAACAATTCTATGACTGACAGTGCCTGCCTTGTTTGTTCCATCTCAAATATTGTCGCTTGAGCGTGCAACTTCGTAATGAGAAGCCCTCGCACCTGCTGCTCGTTAAGCGGCGCTACAAAATCCCCGACCTGACTGGGTCTGATGTCATTGGGCACGGTAACAGGCTCGCCTTGCACCTTCTGACCACCAATCATAAAGACAGCTTCAGCATTGAATGCAAACGACATTAAAACGATAAACCCAAACAACACACTTGAAATTCGGTTACTAGAAGGTAAGTCCATAAGAGCTCCAATTATTAAAACAACACTGATTAAATCACCCATAAGGTCACTTAATAAGATGCGATTATCGAAAGTTAAATTGTAATGGTCAAAAAAACTGACCAATATTTATTCAGCCGTTTAAGGCCTTTACGATTTCGATAGCCTGTATCAATCCAAAAGGTTGGTTAGTTTACTGCCTTTATTGTTATTTAACTTGCTGGGTGCCCGCTGAAGTATTTAATTTAACGGTCTAAATGCATCTTAAAATCTGAGTGTAGCTACCCATTCTAATTATTAATTAACTGCCTTACACCGTTGTCCCAAAAAATGCTATCCAATCGGTAATCACTCATTTTAAATAAGGCCTGCCAGCATAGCCTAAGTACAAAATTAAAGAGTATGGAATGCAATTAAAAAGTCAAAAGATATAACAGTATTCAGATCTGATGGTTCTATAAGGTCGGTATCGAT
>CAWVZP010000114.1:0-9888 GCA_963934675.1 uncultured Gammaproteobacteria bacterium
ATTCAACGAATTGGATCGAGAAATTTGGCCGAAATGGCTTTTCCGCAGTAGATTTGTCCTAAGTCTGACAGGCTCCTAGGCTATATGATATTATCGAATGTCCAAATATTTATATTTCTAGACACTATTAATAGGCAACAATGAACGCGACAAACACTTCCGCAGCTCTATTTGAAACTAATATCGAGAACCTTGAATTAATTGCCCGAGGCAAGGTACGCGATATCTATACTATTGATAAAGAGCACATGCTCATCATATCGACCGATCGGTTATCGGCATTCGATGTCGTATTTTCACAGACGATCCCGACAAAAGGTGCTTTGTTGACTCAGGTTTCTAATTTCTGGTTTGCTCGTACCGGTCATATTATTCGAAATCATCTCACCAATTTACGCCTTGAAAATTATGTGCCTGCCGAAGACTTACCTCAACTTCAATCGAGATCTATCATTGTTAAGCGACTCAAAACATTGCCTGTCGAAGCTATCGTTCGAGGCTATATCATTGGTTCTGGTTGGAAAGATTACCAGGCAACGGGCGAATTATGCGGTATCAAATTGCCCGTTGGATTACAGCAATCGGAACAATTAGCTGAACCTATCTTTACGCCGTCGAGCAAAGCGGCCGTTGGTGATCATGATATCAATATCAGCTTTGGTGATGCCGTTGAGCTTATTGGTGAAGATATGGCGAATCAGGTTAAAGAGGTCAGTATTGCACTCTACAAAATGGCTTCGGACTATGCCCGCGAGCGGGGCATTATTATTGCCGACACTAAATTTGAATTCGGCGTTGATGAAAGCAATAAACTAGTCTTGATTGACGAAATACTAACGCCAGACTCGTCACGATACTGGCCTGCTGATCAATACCAAAAAGGTATTAGCCCACCGAGCTATGACAAACAATTTATTCGCGATTATTTGGAAACGCTCGATTGGGACAAAACACCACCAGCTCCGACTATTCCTCAGGACATCATCGACAAAACTCAGCAAAAATACCAGGATGTTCACGATATATTGACTCGTGACTGAGCTTGTTTATTTTTATTAGAAAACCTGCTTCTGCGAGTGAAGAATTAACGTTGTGTAAAAAACATCGCAGTCCTGATAAGCCACGGCGTCATAAGGCGTGACCTACGTACCGATACCACCAAACAAACAAAAAGAAGGATAATCATCAAAGTCTATTAGATGGCTATATTGTTGAAGATCTTGCCGCAAGGGTTTCGCTTGTCCTACATGAATGTAGTAATGAAACGCTCCGATAAGGTTCGAGAGCATATATCCGTGGATAAAAAAATTAGAACAACGCATCGTTAAACGGATGTCACTAATGAGGAAACACAGGAGCAATTATCGAGGATGCGTGAGATTTTTCAGACTAAATTAAAGTTACGACTAACGGACTGGTGATGACGACGCGCAACGAACATCTCCTCACCGGTTCGCTGACGCGGTGAGGAGAAATATTCTAAAGAGTAAAACCTATAAACAGATTAATACTTGTAAGTTTCTGACTTATAAGGGCCTTCGACTTTTACGTTAATGTACTTAGCCTGCTTATCAGTAAGCTGCGTCATTACTCCACCGAAGCCTTTGACCATCAGGGCAGCCACTTCTTCGTCGAGCTTCTTAGGTAATACGGTTACAGTGATATTGTCTTTTTTAAACTCATCCGACTGATCGGCGAACTTGCGTTCAAAAACATACATCTGTGCGAGCACCTGATTTGCAAACGATCCATCCATG
This sequence comes from uncultured Gammaproteobacteria bacterium, assembly GCA_963934675.1. Classification (GTDB taxonomy): domain Bacteria; phylum Pseudomonadota; class Gammaproteobacteria. The sequence goes on from CAWVZP010000114.1 coordinate 1,758, forward strand.
ATACGTGATGGATGACCAGTCGCGTTGCCTAGGTTGATCAAACGACCTTCAGAAAGAAGAAGCAAGTAATCGTCTTTGTTTTCAGCACCAGAACGGTAAATTTTGTGCACCTGTGGCTTCACTTCTTCCCATTCCCAGTTGTCGCGCATAAACTGAGTGTCGATTTCGTTGTCAAAGTGACCAATGTTGCAGATCACCGAACCGGCCTTAGCAGCAGCCAATATGAATTTGTCACAAACGTCGACGTTGCCTGTTGTTGTTACAATAAGATCTGTCTTACCCAGCAACGCAGTATCGATACCGTCAGCACTTCGGGTATTAATACCATTAGTATAAGGAGATACAATTTCGTACCCATCCATACATGCTTGCATAGCACAGATTGGATCTATCTCGGCGATCTTCACAATCATGCCTTCTTGGCTCAAACTTTGCGCTGAACCCTTGCCAACGTCTCCGTAGCCAATAACGAGTGCTTTCTTGCCTGAAAGCAACATATCGGTACCACGCTTGATACCGTCATTAAGGCTGTGGCGACAACCATATTTGTTGTCGTTCTTTGCCTTGGTAACAGAGTCATTAACATTGATCGCAGGCACTTTCAATTTGCCAGCTTCTATCATCTCAAGTAAACGATGAACACCCGTTGTTGTCTCTTCGGTAATGCCGTGAATTTTATCTAACATGGCAGGGTACTTATTGTGAATCATGCCGGTAAGGTCACCACCGTCATCCAAAATCATGTTGCAATCCCAAGGCTGCCCGTCTTTTAAGATAGTCTGCTCGATGCACCATTCACTTTCTGGATTGGACTGGCCCTTCCACGCATAAACCGCGATACCGGATGCAGCAATGCAAGCAGCGGCGTGATCTTGTGTAGAAAAGATATTACAAGACGACCAACGTACTTCGGCACCAAGCTCGACTAGGGTCTCAATAAGAACGGCTGTTTGCACCGTCATATGAATGCAACCGATAATCTTCGCGTTCGCCAGCGGCTTCTCAGCTGAGTATTTTTTTCGAAGCGTCATTAGCGCTGGCATTTCGGCTTCGGCTAGCGTGATCTCACGTCGGCCGAAATCGGCGAGTGAGATATCGGCTACTTTGTAATCGTTTTTTGCGACATCGTTTAAGGGTGTTACTGCTGTTTTACTCATGTGTTGCTCCGTAAATCTCAATTTTAAGTGGATTCGTTTTAAATTTGACGCAGATTATAAGAGACTAGTTCTCTAGTATCAATCTACGGGATTTAGTTTAGTCATTGCAGGGTCAAGTTTTAATGGAAGTAAAGGTATTTAATATTGAAAGACATTGTAAGGCCCATATGCATATATGTATATGTCTTTTTGCACTTTCCTGTCGAAAATCGCGAATAGACCAATGTCAAAAAGGCATAAATCAATCCAGTTAAACCAAAAATTTATTCGTGATTATTTGGGACCCCTCGATTAAGAAAAAACACCACCAGCGACGAGCATTCCATGAGGCTTCATCGACAAAACTCAGCAAAAATAACAAGATGCACATGATATTTTGACCCGTAATTGAGGTTATTTATTGCAGCAAAACTTTCTCCATGCGAAGCGATCCATTTATATGACATTCAATATCAAAACAGTTACCAATTATAATTGTTTAACCGAGAAGATTATAACGCAGGCCAAACGAGTAAAAGGGGGATGGTCTATCAGACTTAGATGAAATCAATCTAGAACTAGACGCTTTAAGCTCGCTAATACCAGAAAACGTATTGCTCTACATCGACACCGATAATGATGGTGTCGTCGATGCTAATGATGCCTTCCCTAACGATCCTACTGAAACATTGGATACAGATAACGATGGATTAGGCAATAACACTGATTCCGATGACGACAATGATGGCCTTTCGGACCTGCAAGAAGCACCGTTTCCTGGCACCCGTACTGACCCACTAAACCCAGACTCCGACGGTGATGGTGCAATCGATTCGGTTGATACCAGGCCACTTAATCCGTCAGGAGATACCGACGGCGATGGCTTGGTGGACGATGCTGACATGGATGATGACAATGACGGAGTGTTCGATACCGTTGATGCATTTCCTTTAGATTCTACCGAAACGGTTGACACCGATGGAGATGGCGTCGGTAATAACACAGACACCAACGACGACAACGATAGCGCTTTAGATGCCAATGATTTTTTCCCTTTAGATGCTTCAGAAACTATAGATACCGATGGTGATGGTGATGGTACTGGCAATAACTCCGATACTGACGATGACGGTGACGAAGTTTCAGATATTCAAGAAATACTAAATGGAACAAACCCACTTAATTCAGATACCGACGGTGACGGTGCGATTGACACTGACATTTCGATTCAAACGCCAACGACTGACATTATCGTAGATTTATTTCCATTAAATCCAAACGAGTCAAGTGACTCGGATGGAGATTGCACTGAATTTAATTTAATTACATCGGGTAATGGTTGCGGGGACAATTCGGATACAAGTGATACAGATGGCGACGGCATAACAGATACCGCAGATGCTTTCCCGTTAGACCCGAATGAGTCAACAGACACCGACGGTGATGGCATTGGTAACAACGCCGATACGGATGACGATGGTGATGGTGATGGCACACTCGATACCGAGGATAGCACTCCGACAGGTGCTGTGACGGATAATAACAATAATGGCGGTGGTGGCAGTTCTGCACCCCCCGCATTCATATTAATGCTGCTGCTCGCTAACATCTTGCGCCGAAGAGTTTGAGCTGAACTATGGAACCAAATCCTAGTTATTGTAAGTTAGGATTTGATTCCATGTGTAGAGCCCACTGCTTAGGCCATAAAAGGAGAATTAACGGTAATTAAGTAAGCGCATCGTAATTGTGAACCTAAAGCCTAGGTCCGCTGTACTTAGAAATATAAATAAAATGACCTATATTCAGAGAATCTAATCGACACCTAGTGAGGCGCTCTAGCTTAAGCTGAACTAACTATCGTTGAGATTTCAGGGCTATTACTTTGAGTGCCACTTAGGTCTAACGCTCATTAATTTCCCTCACGAACAAAGCTGATCACGCAGTAGGAATTTTTGAATTTTACCTGTTGAAGTTTTCGGAATATCGGAAAAATAAAATTTACCTGGTACTTTAAAAGCCGCTAGGCCATCTCGGCACCACTGCCTCAATTCGGCTTCTGTCACCATTTTATCTACCTTCAACTCGACAAAGGCGCAGGGCGTTTCACCCCATTTTTCACTGGGCATAGCAACCACTGCAGCAACAGAGACGGCTGGGTGTTGGTACAGAACGTTTTCAATTTCTATTGACGAGATATTTTCCCCACCTGAAATGATAATATCTTTCGAGCGATCTTTAATTTGAATATAGCCATCTGGATATTTAACCCCCAGATCACCCGAGTGAAACCAGCCACCTGCAAAGGCATCATCACAGGCAGCCCTGTTTTTCAGGTAACCCTTCATAACGACATTACCACGAAACATAATTTCACCAATTGTGACACCATCATTCGCCACTGGAGTCATGTTATCCGGGTTAAAAACATCCAGCCCTTCCAATGCGAGATATCTTACGCCTTGCCTCGCTTTAAGCGATGCTTGAGCAGCATTATCCAAATCATCCCACTCAGCATGCCAGTCATTAACGACCGCTGGCCCATAAGTTTCACTCAAACCATAAAGATGAGTCACGTTGAATCCGGCTGAATTCATATCGGCTAAAATGCGTTCAGGCGGCGGCGCAGCTGCAGTAAAAAAATCGACTGTTTGACTCAATTCACGCTTTTCGGCCGGATCAGCCGATAACAGCGCTGACATAACCACAGGCGCACCACAAAGATGCGTTACCTGATGATCAGCCAATGCATCCCACATAGCCTTTGGCCTAACCCAGCGCAAACAAACATGTGTTCCGCTAATCGCTGACATCGTCCAGGGAAAGCACCAGCCGTTGCAATGAAACATGGGTAAGGCCCATAAATATACCGAGTGTTTTGGCATTGATGCTGTAATTGCATTGCCTTGCGCCAGTAAATACGCGCCTCGATGATGGTAGACAGCACCTTTCGGATCGCCAGTTGTGCCAGAGGTGTAATTAACCGATATGGCGTCCCATTCATCCTCAGGCATTAGCCATTCGAAATCAGGGTCGCCCTGAAATAAAAAAATTTCGTAATCGGTAGCAGTGGTTATCGCACCTGTCTGGTCTATTTGGGGGAACTCAACATCGTTATATTCTATGATTAACGGGGTCGCACTAGTCAACATTAGTGCTGCTTTGACAGTGTCACCAAATTCGCGATCAACAATAAGAACTTTTGCCTCAGCATGCTCTAGTTGAAACGCAATTATTTTTGGATCTAGTCGGGTATTAATCGAATGTAAAACACCGCCACACATTGGGACCCCATAATGTGCCTCCAGCATAGCGGGAGTATTCGCAAGCATGACCGAAACTGTATCACCTCGCCCAATACCCTGCTTTGCGAGAGCAGACGCTAGCTGCCGTGATCGGCTATAGAAGTCCTGATAATTAAGGCATTGCTGACCATGAATAATTGCAGTTTGCGTTGGGAAAACACTGGCCGCTCGCTCAAGAAAGGTGAGCGGAGTCAAAGGTTGAAAGTTAGCCGGATTGCGATCTAGATCGGTGTTGTATGGATTCGTCACTTTAAGATACCTTTAGCCATCTAGCCATTTCGGCAAGCGTTTTTCAATAAAGGCATTAATACCTTCTTCAGCGTCGTGTTTTAACAGGTTGTCAACCATCACCTGCGATGCAAAATCATAGGCATCAGACAGTGTCATTTCTCGTTGCCGGTAAAAGGCTTGCTTGCCAGTGGCCAGTGTCATGGTCGATTTTGATGCTATTTTGCCAGCCATCACCATCGTCACCTCGGTCAGTTTTTGATCAGCGACAACGCGATTGACGAGGCCAATCTGCTCTGCTTTCGTCGCACTCACCATTTCACCCGTTAGCAGCATCTCCATCGCTGCTTTGTTCGAAACATTGCGTGACAATGCCACCATTGGAGTCGAGCAAAACAATCCTATATGAACCCCGGGCGTGCTGAACAATGCCGAATCAGCGGCTAGTGCTAGATCACAACTTGCAACCAGTTGGCAACCAGCAGCCGTTGCCACGCCCGTGACTTCTGCAATAATTGGCTTTGAGTGGTTAACGATTAGCTGCATTAAAGCTGAGCAGGTAGACAATACTTGGGAAAAATAGGCGCGACCATTATCTGCATTGGCACGGCCAGCCGTTATTTGTTTTAAGTCGTGGCCGGCACTAAATGCAGGGCCGTTTGCAGCCAAAATAATAATGCGTACAGCACTGTCAGATTCAGCTTGTTGAAAGGCATCTGCCAGTTCGCCCATCATTTCTTCTGACAAAGCATTGCGGCGCTTCATATCATTCAAAGTGATGCGTAAAATGCCACCTTTAGCAACCTCTTGAAGCACCAAATTACTTGGGTTCACCGTATCGATATTGGCTTTGCTGTCGCTCATGACTTCGATCTCGCATTATTGATGATAGATAGTAACAGGAAACACTGTAGTAGAAATTAAATACTACTTTGTAACGAGTAGAGATTAATTTCAACACCACTGTCACGTATATTAGCTATGAAACAATACGATGCACTCAGTTGAATAAGAATATACAGGTGATTGTAAATAGAGAGTCCTCGTGTGTCTCAGCGAATAGTCACGGCAAAAAAACCCCTTGCCAATCTATTTGATGAAACAGACGCTGCCAAACATACGAATGGCTAATGTCAACATTCTAAATTTAAACTGAATCGAGTTAAATTTGAAGCTATGGGACTATTTGGATTAATTTATCAGATTGTTTTCAGTGATTTAAAGCCTGTTTAAACTAATATAAACAGGCTGATAAAAATGCCAGCTATTAGTCAATTAGCTTGGGTTTAATCAACTGGGTTTGATTCATTAAAATGTGGATGAAAATCCGTCAATGCTAATATCTTCGTTGCGCAATTTATCGATCAGCGTCTGACATACTTCGATATTTGGCATAATCACTTTCATGATTAAATCAATGTCACTTATTAACTTCTTAATCCGTTCAAAATTTCCATAACAAGGTTATCTGAACGAAATTGCCCGTATTACGGCAGCCAGAATATAAAGCGCTTGTCTGTTTCAAGGTTTTATTGAGTTGTTTTGATGCATAAATCCGCACTTCATTGTATTTTTGAAATGCGTTAACAGTGAGGTGCATGATCGCTACATTCCAACCATTAACGGTCCTACTCTGCATTATCAGATAAACAAGTTAATTCACTCACTCTTTTTTTCTAATCTACGACGATTCATTCGTAAACTTATTAGGACTGCGATAACAATAAAGGGCACCGAAATGCCAACCACCAAATCAGTATTCAGGTTGACACCCAATTGCTTTAAACCTTTCAATGCATAGTCAAGTAAGCCTAAGCTATAGTAACTTAATACCACAACAGACAGCCCTTCAACCATTTCTTGCAATCGAAGCTGCATCGCGGCGCGTCGGTCCATCGAACGTAACAGATCTCGGTTTTGAGCCTCTAGATTAATGTTAATACGGGTTCGTAATAAGTTGCTAACTCGTGCAATACGATTCGATAGTGCTTTTACTCGGTCAGAGACCGATTCACAAGTTCGCACCGCCGGTTCCAGACGTCGTTCCATAAATTCGTTAAATGACTGGGCGCCTTCGATTCTTTGTTCACGCAACTCGCTAATCCGACGCTGAATCAAACCATAATAAGCACTCGTAGCTGAAAAACGATAACCACCCGTGGCGGCTATATGCTCCACATTAGCTGCGATCCAACTTAACTCATCCAGTAACTGCTGCTCATTCTCATCTTCACGGTGCAAAGCCAATTGCTGCGTTATTATTTCTAGTTTTGAATCACAGTCAGTTAAGTCCAGCGAATAATGTCGGGCTAGCGGCAACCCTAAAAGCGCCAGCATTCGATAAGTTTCGATTTCAAGAATACGCTGCACTAGACGGCCCGCCTGTCGGTACCGCAAATGATGATTTTCGATTAAAATCCGATTACAACCATCAGCATGGATATGGAAGTCAGACCAAACACGAGCCGCACCATCAGACACCTCACTTCCAGCCACAGTATTTGAAGAGAATAACTCCGATAGCCCCTCTAATTCACGATATCCTGATGGGATATCAAGCAGCTCAAGGTTGAGCATTGTAATCACTTCACCCGGCAAGCCAGCAATCCACTCGATCGGTAACTTAGACAAGGCGGTTTCTTTAAATGGCGTGGAGCTTATGCACGTTTCACTAATAGTATAAGTGGAGAATTCGGTGTGCCGTTCCCAACGTAGTTTAAACAAGGGGAAATCACCAATATAAAAACTGACGTCCTGATTGGGGCTATTGACGCCATAACGTTCGCAAAGTGCTCTGATGGCATCAAGCTCTTTATTAGAATCATCCGACAACAGAGCCACATGCGTCAAACGTAATGGGGCGCTCATCATTTGATAAGGTCGTGCATGTACCTCATTATTGAGGATAATTCGTTGTGGATGGTTTTTGAGATTCGAAATAATCATTTGCTAAATGTACCAGCCTCATGGCCGATAATACAAGCCAAATATATCCACCAAACTGTTATCAGCTGGCGAGGAGGCTTTAGGTAGGACGAATCTTTTTCTAATTTATTAAACACCATTTGAAATCAATCACCCAACATTCCCGTAGTGTTGCTGTAGAATTTTAAGCAGAGGCAATTATGTTACCTTATACCAACCTTGTTTCATCCAAGTCCAATAGTAGTGTCATAGGCATACAGCCCCAAAATAACTGATAATTCAAACAAAGATTATTTAGTAGGGTAATCCTGCCTGTTTCAACAAGCTGACGAAGTGTTCAACCTCACTGGGCTGCTTCATTGGCAAAATGTAACATACGGCAGCGCAGTTTAAATCTGGAGATGACTCTAATGTTTTTTCTATCTGGGCCTTAGCCTCCTCCTCGCGTCCTAGCGCCATATAGGTGGCTGCAAGAAGAGCGCGAAAAGTAGATGCATCTTCACTGGCGTTAACCAGTCGCTCCAGAAAGGGCACTGCTTC
>CAWVZP010000115.1:0-9822 GCA_963934675.1 uncultured Gammaproteobacteria bacterium
TAATGCTGTTTGGAATAGCGTTTTGAGCAAAAAAATATTCAACGTCTATAGTATGCTTGCTTTCATAGTTTTCGGCATCGTAAAACTTTCTTGGAAGACAGGCACAAGGATGCTTAATAACAGTCAGGTAAACTCATACTCAAGGGTATTTACAAATGGTTTTGGCTTTTATTAAATAATAATCATAAATAGAAGGAATAATGACATGAATTGTCTCACTAAAATAAATTTTCCACTGCTCATTGCCCTAGTTTTTTCTCTCACTCCAAATGCCAATTCAGCAGAGACTTTTGCCTTCGATGGGAAATTTAATCCCGTAAATGAGGCAGGCTATTCAATTAAAATCAGTGGTGATGATCAAGAACACATTTTCTCAATCACCGATATTGAAAAGTTACCCTTACATACAGCAAATTTTGCTTTTGGCGATATAAACGGTATAAGGGGTGATTTCGTCGGGGTAAAACTGAGTGATTTATTAAACCATATTGGAATTACGACGTTTAATAGATTGATAGTTAAAGCATCAGATAACTACAAAATCACGATTGAAAATGATGATCCTGGAATTGAGAATGTTATTCTAGCCAGCCGTCTTAATGGAGAGCCTTTCCCACTTAATAACAAAGGTCCGTTTTTTATAATATGGCCAGATCAAGCTGAAGATTTGCTTAACGGAAAGATCGCTGGCATTAAGTGGGCTTGGAGCGTGATAGAAATTCGGAAAATCAAATAATGTTACAAAGCATAAAAAAACATAAAATTTTACTTCCATTTTTTTTGTTTCTGATCACTTTTTCTATCTGGTTTGGAGTATTCTCAGCTTACAACGTGCTTAGAGAAGCATCTAAATATCTTGACGCGCGCGCACAATCTTGGATTGTTAACCTAACAAGAACCGAAACTCACGTTACGAATTATCAAAAGGTAGCCGAGGCTTATTTTTTAAATCCTACGGAAGCCGGAAAGAAAGATCTTCAGTTAATAAATGGAATGCTATATTCACGTCAAAATATTATCGACCCTAACCGTTTCACAAGCCAATTCACAAACCAGTTCCCTGAAACTTTCAGAAAAGAATTATTAACAGTGCATAGCGATTATAAGAAAGCGCTTTATAGTCTAGATACGCTTTTAAATTCTCAGGGATTGCTAAAAATAGAGAAGAAAGAAATAAAAGGGCTGTTACAGACACTGAATGACAGCATGGTATATATCTATACAGAATCTCTTATCACTATTGAGCATCTAGCAACAGAACAACAAAATTCCCTCAGAAACTTATCATTAACAATCATTATTTTAAGCATATTCCTTGTTTTAAGTATACTGATTCTTGCCAAATTCATATTAAGGCTAAACCACCAAAGTTTCATACTAAGTTCGAGTGAAAACCGTTTGCGACTTGCACTGGCAGTCACAAAACAGGCCTGGCTCGATCTAAATGTTCAAACAGACGAGGCTTTAACTAGTCCAGAATATGCCAAGCTACTGGGGTATGAACCAGCTGAATTTAAAAGTGACTTTAAGGGGTGGCAAGGTAGCCTGCATCCGGACGACCACGACACTGTAATGGCTGCTTATCAAAAAGGTCTGAGTCAAGGCAGTGTGTTTTCTGCAGAATATCGGCAGCGGACAAAAGCTGGAGATTGGCTCTGGTTTAATACCACTGCAGAAATTACCGAGTGGGACTCGTCACAACGAGCATTAAGAATAATCGGTATTCATACTGACATTACCGAGCGTAAACAAGCCGAACAAAAGCTCAAACACATGGCTCATTACGACTTACTGACTAATCTACCTAACCGTGTATTACTGGCAGACCGTTTAAGCCAAGCTATGTTGCAATGTCAGCGCAGCAAGCAGTCATTAGCCGTTGCATATTTGGACTTAGACGGCTTCAAATTGATCAATGACACCCATGGCCATGATGTGGGTGACGGGTTACTCACTGTAGTGTCGCAACGCATGAAAGAAGCTTTACGTGACGGTGATACGCTGGCACGAATTGGTGGTGATGAATTTGTTGCTTCAATAGTTGACTTGGAAAAAGTAGAGGATAGTAAACCTATACTAGAGCGACTACTAAAGGCCGCTGCTGAGCCTGTCACCCTAGGTGATATTGAATTGCAAGTTTCAGCGAGTGTTGGTGTCACTTTTTATCCACAAGACGGTGTAAACGCAGATCAACTCACGCGTCACGCCGACCAAGCTATGTATGTCGCTAAGCAAGCAGGTAAGAACCGTTATCATCTGTTCGATACCGCGCTCGATAATGCAAAAAATATTCAGCTGCAAAGCATAGCCGATATTCGCGTGGCTTTGGAGAGGCGTGAGTTTGTTCTACACTATCAACCCAAGGTGAATATGCGCACTGGCGGAGTAACAGGAGTAGAAGCGTTAATCCGCTGGCAACATCCTGAGCGTGGTTTAGTCCCGCCTTTAGAGTTCTTGCCGATGATAGAAGGTCATACTATTAGCTTGGAATTGGGTGAATGGGTCTTAACGACTGCATTGACTCAAATAAGTCAATGGCGAAGCATCGGAGTCAATCTACCTGTCAGTGTCAACATTAGCGTTTATCAATTACAACAAATTAACTTCACCACTCGCTTATCAGCATTGTTGGTCGCCCACCCGGAGGTGAACCCGCATTGTCTAGAATTGGAAATACTCGAAACCAGTGCGTTAAATGACATCAACCAGGTATCTACCACCATGAAAGCTTGCCAAGAACTAGGTGTACGCTTTGCCTTAGATGACTTCGGCACAGCATATTCATCACTCACCCATCTTAGACGCCTACCAGCGTACTTGATTAAAATCGACCAGAGTTTCGTGCGTGACATGTTAGAAGATTCCGACGATTTAGCGATTGTTGAAGGCGTCGTTGGTTTGGCTAAGGCATTCCAGCGTGAAGTGATTGCTGAGGGAGTAGAGACAATAGCTCATGGTGTAGCCCTGTTGCAAATGGGCTGTGAGTTAGCACAAGGTTATGGCATTGCCCGACCCATGCCTGCCGATGATATTCCAAAATGGACATCTAGCTGGAGAGCTGATGAAGCTTGGCAAGAACGAAGTCTTTTTGAGGCTAACCGCCGTGCCTGATTGGGTATGCCGACTTTAGAATTCACCTCTATTTAAGCAAGCCCATAAAAAACCAGTTTTTGGCAGAATAGTACTTTCCAACTGACTGCCAGACCGATGAGCTGCTTTACTGAAGGGGCTTGACGACAACAAGCCAAATTGTTGCACGATAGACTCGCCAATTACATTGCCAACCAAAACTGAATTCGGGTAATCGATGCATTTATCAACCCTCAGCTTCGTTCCGATTTAGTCTTTAAGACGATAAATCCACTAATAAAAAACTGATAGTGGAAAAGAGTAGCTAGCACCCCAGTTAAAAACATTGAGATTTGCCACTAGACAATTAAATGAAGCGCATGGTTAATGATGCTTCTCATCGTGCCATTAATAGTATTAAAACTATTGGTAAAACAAAGAGTGAATATGCTAGCCAAAAACAATTCGAAAACCTAAAGTGGGTCAGCGGCAATCGACCCTTTAAAAATTGCTCTGCAACCTATTTCAAAGTCTGGCATGTCAAATAAATAACGTTCCTTACATCCTCTAAAATTTGCTCTTTACAGCATATTGCTGCCCTTTTGAGTATAAGTTTAACTTATTGAAATTGAACTGTAATGATAATAGCTGGATAAAATTACCACTTAAACTGATGAATTTCATATCACTGGAATTAATTCCATATTGAACTAAAGTCATTGGACGATTGTAGTCTGATCAGTCTAGCTAGAGATTTCAGGAGAAACCTAAATGGATGAAAAGATAAATCTTCACGAGTTGATTTTAGAAAATAAAAACCTCTGTAAAGAACTTCATAACCTTACTCAAGCCCAAAACGATAATCTAAACCACAAGCAGCAACTTGATGCAATATTGGATAACGCCCCTGTAGAAGTCTATTTGAAAGACCAAGATGGTCGTTATATCAAGGTCAACAAAAGATTTGAAGCGCTCTTTGGCATTAAAAATCAGGACCTGATTGGATTGCTCCCAGCCGACATTGTTGACCCTGAACTATCTGTCTCTATAAGAGAGCATGATCTATCTGTTCTAAATTCAGGAGAAAGCGAATGGCGTGAACAGATCGTCAAATGGGGTAATGAGAGTCAATCACGCACTTTTTCAACCATAAAATTTCCAGTACTCAATCTTGATGGGGAAGTCCTTGGTCTGGGTGCAATAGTGACTGAAATCACGGTGACAGTAAAAACTGAAAACAAACTGCATAAAAGCAACATTCTATTTAGGCAGGCAGAATCCATGGGCAACATGGGACATTGGACTTGGGATTTTATGGAAGATCAATCAATTTCCTGCTCCGAACAGTTTGCACAAATATTTGGAATGACCGTGCCATAAGAACTCGATTATTTCATTAGCTCCGAAGCAGAAATGGATGTCATTCATCCTGATGACAAGGTGTCTTTCAGACAAAGCAAATATGATTCTAAAGGAGCACACACTAAAATAGACCTTGAATATAAAATCATCACCTCCTCAGGCAATAGTCGCTACGTCTATACCCGCAATGAGCTTATACTTGATGATGAGGGCGTACCATCACAGTCATTCGGAACCGTTCAAGACATCACAGAACGTGGAAAAACTGAATTACATGAAAAGTCTCAAATACTGGAAACCAGTGAGTTAAGTGATATCGACCAAGTGTCAGCCACCATGAAAGCGTGCCATGACCTAGGCGTGCCCTTTACCTTAGATGATTTTGGGACGGGATATTCATCACTCACCCATCTTAGACGCCTACCAGCGCACTTGATAGAAATCGACCAAAGCTTCGTACGTGACATGTTAAAAAATACCGACGAATTAGCCATTATTGAAGGCGTAATCGGTTTAGCTAAAGCATTCCAGCGTAACGCAATTGCTGAAGGCGTAGAAACAATCGACCATGGAGTCGCACTGTTGAAACTGGGCTGTGAGTTGGCGCAGGGTTATGGCATTGCTCGACCCATGCCTGCCGGTAATATTCCAAAATGGCTATCTAGCTGGAAAGCTGACGATGCTTAGCAAAACACAAAGTCGTGTCGAGACTGACTGGTTGCGCCCCGATAAATTGCTGTGTCTGACGGCTATGAGCGGTCACTCATTAAATAAACATACTCTCAGAGCTAACTTTTTCACAACACTACGGACCTTGGCGCGCGGTCTAGGTGGTTAAGACTGTTAACCGAGTGACGCCATTGATTTACTTGCCTATTAATGAAACTTATAATTTACCTATACCTCCTTAAACACTCAAAAACCAGCCTTTGACTGCAAGTACAGATGCTCAATCCTATCATTTATGTACCTAAATCTGGCTGGCTGAACAGCGCCAACTAAAATTAATTGAAACGTTTTTTTAGTTGCTATTTCGTCGCAATATACGGTTCATATTAAGTGGATGAACTTGACATTATGCTATTCATTACAGTTTGTACTATAGTAGCTGGAATACACTAGATATCAGCATTTCAAGTATCATCATTAGTCGATATAAACATGAATGGCATCGGATCACCAATTTCAACCGTTTCAAACTCGCCTCTCATCGCGAACCCAATGACTGAACAAGCGATCGGTTCAGAACACACCGATACAAAACAGGATATTTTCAGCGCCGTCAAAGAGACTTCTGAGAGTAACGCCAACAAGGCCCCTCACCACAGTGGAGCCCCAGAAAACAACGTTAACACCCGACCCGAACAAGATCAGTCCAAGCCGGGGCAGCAAAGCCTGGAGCAATCAAAGCAAGAACTGGCGATCATTCGAGATTTGTCTGCGAGAGACCGCGAAGTTCGCGCTCACGAACAAGCACATGCTTCGGCCGGTGGGCAGTATGCCGGTGCCGCCAGCTTCACCTATCAACGGGGACCTAATGGTGTTAACTATGCGGTTGGTGGTGAGGTTTCGATCTCTACTCTGCCCGGTGGCGATGCACAATCCAGACTGCAGGCAGCAGAGCAAATTAAGCGTGCAGCATTGGCACCCGCTACCCCTTCAACACAGGACAGGCGGGTCGCGACGCAAGCTTCCCAAACTGCCACACAGGCCAGAGCCGAAATAGCGACTGAAAACTTGGAAGAGCTTAGTGCATTAAATAGCGCTGAAGTGGCTACATCTGAAAATGAAGAGGTTAAAGCTGATAGCCGAACAAAAAATGAGGCTGATATAGCCGAAAGGGAGAGCAATTCAGCTACGCAGGCGTTTAAAAACGTTACAAATGCCAGTGATGTGGGCGCTATATTGAATCGGCTTGTTTAACCAACTTATTTTATAAACTTATTGTATAAACTATTTAACCAGCTTGCCTAATTTATACGGTTTAACAGCATGTCAATTACTTTGCTCTCCGAGCTTCCACTCAATTCATCATCGGCTAATGTCTGGAAAGATTCGGCGGCCGGTCACTAGATCGACTGTGACCAGATTTAAATCTAGCGACAAAGGTTTATAGCGGGCTGCCCACGACAAACCTTGCGCATCAGCCGTAACCGTTAGCCCAATACTCGAATGGATATCGGGCGAGAAATATCACATTGGGTGAATCTACTGTGTTTAACAAGCATATTTCATAACTAAATATTACAGCACCCCATGAAAGGCATTACTCGCTATTTTGGTGTAGGCCACCGCATCGTACAAAATTGGGTTAGTGCCCGCTGCACCATCGAGTACTGCCATTTCACCTATTTCTGACAAACGAGAATCGTCGGGAATAATAGCTGACAGTTTATGATGAATCCCAACCTCTTTACGCAGTGTCAAAATCCAATCCATAAACGCATCAAAACTAGGGTCGAGGTCAAGATAGCGTGCTAGACGTGAGATGCGTTCTTCGATGACACTCTGATTCGCCTTCAACACATAAGGCATCAAGATCGCGTTTAGCATGCCGTGGTGCGCGTCATAAGTAGCGCCCAGTGGATGAGCCAAAGCGTGCATTGCACCCAGCCCGCGTTGGAAAGCCGTAGCACCCATCGCCGAGGCCACGATCATTTGAGTACGAGCCTCGATGTTAGAACCATCGGCAACTGCTGTCGGTAGATATGTCTTAATTAATCGTATACCTTCAATCGCAATGCCTTCTGCCATGGGGTGATAACCTGGCGAACAGAATGCTTCCAGATTATGCGACAAAGCGTCCATACCCGTCGCAGCAGTCAATGCGGTCGGTAACCCAAGGGTGAGCTCAGGGTCGAGAATAACCAAGGCTGGCAACATTTTCGGATGAAAAATAATCGCTTTCTTATGTTCTATCTCGTTCACAATAACCGATGCGCGACCCACTTCTGAACCGGTGCCAGATGTGGTCGGTACACCAATGATAGGTGGGATTTTGTCAGGGTCTGCATTGAGCCAATTATCTCCAACATCTTCCAGGTCCCATAACGAGCAAGTTTGATTAGCGGCCACTGCGACGGCTTTAGCGGCATCGAGACCACTACCACCACCAAATGCGATGACACCATCGTGATTGCCGGCTCGGTAAGCCGCGATACCATTTTCGACATTAGTGCCCGTTGGGTTAGGTTTGATATCGCTAAATACAGCAATCGCTAAACCTGCTTGGCGACAGTTAGCGACAATATCGCTCACCATAGGTAAACCAGCAAGACCAGGATCGGTGATTAGTAAGGGCGCTTTCATGCCCATTTCGGTGCATGCGGTAGCGAGTTCATTTATTCGGCCTGCACCAATGCGTATGGCCGTTGGGTAGTTCCAGTTTGCATTCACGTTGTTATATCTCTCATTAACTTTTAACTAGAAAATTTCAATATCGGTTTGGATCCTGTATTGGAAACCGTATTGAGTCTATCTTCGCTACTTCACACACCCATGTTTAAGACATTTCGTATTTAAAAACGCGTGAGTGTAGAAGAAATAGCGCTAAATCTGCTTCAGATGATAAGACTTAGGTCGAGTCATATGCTCAAACCCGACTGACGAAAGGGTGCATCCCCGTCCAGAATTTTTAACACCGGTCCAGGCCAGAGCCGGATCAAGATAGTCACAACGATTCATAAACCAGGTGCCTGTCTCGATTTGATCACCAATATGAATCGCTACTGCTTCATCTTGCGTAAATACCGCTGCAGTCAAACCAAACTCGCTATCATTCATCAACTTAATCGCTTCATCATCACTACTTACCGACATAATACCAATCACCGGACCGAATGTTTCTTCGGTCATTATGCGCATGCTGTGATCAACATTCACTAACACCTGAGGTGCTAGATAAGGCGTGTTTTTTTCATCGGCAGAAAACAGAGCAGGATCAACTAGTGCCTTCGCACCAGCTGCGACCGCATCATCAATTTGACCTCGTACAAAATCAGCAGCACCCGTTCTTACCATGGGACCCAAATTTGACGCTGCATCGTCTGGGCGACCCAGCTGATAACTTTTGCACAGGGCAACAACTCCAGCAACAAAGTCATCGTATATGGTTTCGTCTACATAAACTCGTTCGATACCACAACAAGATTGGCCTGAGTTGAAAATGGCACCATCTGTGACTGTCTCGATAGCATATTGCAGGTTTGCATCTTTACGCACATAGGCGGGATCTTTGCCACCTAGCTCTAATCCAACCCCAATAAACCGTCCAACACTGGCGCGTTCAACCATTTCTCCACCAGACACCGAACCAGTAAAGGCAATGAAGTTGATTTCGGGGGCCTGAATAACATTTGCGGTATCGCCACGAGTCAAATGTAAGTATTGGAAGACACCTTCGGGTAGACCCGCTTCAGTGAAGGCTCGATGTAAGCGTTCGGCACACAAAGGTGTTTGTACCGAGGGTTTGAGAATAACGGCATTACCGGCGAGTAATGCAGGCATGATTGCGTTTACGGCGGTCATGTAAGGGAAATTCCAAGGTGCGATAACAAACACAACACCCAGCGCTTCTCGTTTGATATATCGCTTAAAGCCTTCTTTTTCACCCGGGTTAATATCCGCCAATGCCGTATCGGCAGTCGATATCATATAGCGAGCACGCTCCTCGAAGCTATCCACTTCACCGGGTGTCTGTGATATTGGACGGCCCATTTGCCAGCTTAACTCTTGCGCAATTTCGGCTTTGCACCCAACAAAGGCATCGACTGCCTTAGAGCACAATGCCTGACGTTCAGCGACTGATTTTTTCTTCCATTGTTTTTGTGCTGTCACGGCGGCACTTAAAACTGTCTGAATCTCAATTTCGGATGCGGTTTCACGCTCGACATAAACACTGCCATCAACAGGCGTGATACATTGAATTGTTGTCATTTTTAATACTCTTTAAAATTGTTTATTTATTTTGGTGAGTTATTCAGATCAATTATTTACTTCGGTTATGACCGTTCAAAACCACGTGCCACTTCCCAATCCGTCACCCGACGATCGTATTCAAACTGCTCATATTTTGCAGCATGTACATAATGATCAATCACATCATCGCCCATTGCCTGACGCAAAAATGCCGATTCATCCAGAGCGACAGTCGCGGCCCTTAGTGTAGTTGGAATCTCACGCAGATTATCTCCATCATAGGCATTGCCTTTAAATTCAGGTTCGAGCTCCATTTTATTTTCAATGCCGTCTATTCCGGCTGCAAGTAATGCAGCGAAAGCCAGGTATGGATTTAAGTCACCACCACCGACTCGGCATTCAACTCGAATCCCCTTACTGTTGTCACCACATAGACGATACCCAGCAGTCCGGTTATCCAGGCTCCAAATGGCT
>CAWVZP010000116.1:0-9788 GCA_963934675.1 uncultured Gammaproteobacteria bacterium
TAAACTATCCAATGCAAGTT
Source organism: uncultured Gammaproteobacteria bacterium (assembly GCA_963934675.1). GTDB lineage: Bacteria > Pseudomonadota > Gammaproteobacteria. The sequence continues at coordinate 21 of CAWVZP010000116.1, forward strand.
GCGCTGTTTTAGCACCAGACATTGCGTCGCCAATGTTCTGCCACCACAATTGAGCCAGTTTTGGATAATCAGGTACATTGGTACCCGTTGGTGACCACTGAACACGCGCTGGTGAACGATAGAACTCGATCAACCCACCAAGCTTGTCAGCTCGTTTTGTGAAGTGCTCAGAATTGATGGTTGATTCACGAATAAATGTGAGACCAACATCAGATTTCTTCAGGTCTACTGTTTTTGAAGTTACAAACTGAGCATATAGCCAAGCCGCTTGAGCACGATCAACTGGAGTAGATTGCATGAGTGTCCATGAACCTGCATCCTGATAACCAATTTTGGTACCTTCTGTCCAATAAGCGCCGTGTGGCGATGGCGCCATACGCCACTTTGGCGTGCCGTCTTCGTTCATTACTGGCAAACCAGGTTTAACTGTCGCTGCAGTAAAGGCTGTGTACCAGAACATTTGTTGGGCAACATTGCCTTGAGCTGGAACTGGACCTGCTTCACCGAATGTCATACCAGCCGCTTCAGGTGGAGAATACTTCTTTAACCACTCAATGGCTTTTTCGACAGCATAAACGGCAGCCGGAGAGTTAGTTGCTCCACCACGCGCTACGCAAGAACCAGTCGGCTGTGACTTGTCATTCACGCGAATGCCCCATTCATCAACTGGAAGACCGTTTGGTTCGCCAATATCACCCATGCCAGCCATAGACATCCAAGCATCAGTATAACGCCAGCCTAATGATGGATCTTTCTTTCCATAGTCCATGTTGCCATAGACACTACCTTCCACACCTAAACGAGTAAGGTCACGTCCAGTGAAAAATTCAGCGATATCTTCATAGGCTGACCAATTCACTGGAACACCGAGATCATAACCATATTTTGCTTTGAAATCGGCCTTGTTCTGATTGTCGTTGAACCAATCGTATCGGAACCAATAAAGATTCGCAAACTGCTGACTAGGAAGCTGATAAAGCTTACCATCTGGGGCAGTTGTAAAGGATGTTCCGATAAAATCTGCTAAATCAAGATCAGGGTTTGTAACGTCTTTACCTTCCCCTGCCATCCAATCAGTCAAATTGCGAACTTGATTATAACGCCAATGAGTTCCTATTAAGTCAGAGTCATTGATATATGCATCGTAAATATTCTCGCCAGACTGCATCTGAGTTTGAAGTTTTTCAACAACGTCTCCCTCACCAATTAAGTCATGAATAACTTCTATGCCTGTTATAGCCGTAAAAGCAGGTGCAAGCACCTTGGACTCATACTCATGAGTACCAATTGTTTCAGAGACAACTTTGATTCTCAGGTTTGTATAGGGTTTTGCAGCATCAATAAACCACTTCATTTCAGATTTTTGTTGTTCAGCGCTTAAAACTGAAACGCCTGCAATTTCGTCCGCTAGAAACTTGTCCGCAGCAGCCATATCAGCTTGTGCAGAACTTATTCCTATCATCAGACCAACTATTGCCGTTGATTTTAGACCATATTTTCGCATTTTAATCCTCCTTAAGGGTTAATGCGGAGTTAAAGAGCGAGCTTGTCAAAACGCGCTCAAATTTGCCATTACACTGTTTTAAAAACACCTATGGCGTAAAGAACTGATATACCGAGAGCCCACCATAATCCAGCTGCACCAATAAACCCTAACCACGCAAGGTGGATAAAGGCACTACCAATTAGCGATATAAAAAGACGGTCGCCCCTGGTCGTTTCAAACCGTAAAATACCGACCCGTGGATTACCTCCAGGTGAAAAGTATTCCCATACACACATGGCAAGTATGCAACTAATAATTCCGATCCAGAATACAGCGGTGGGACCAGTCCATGCCATCCAAGAGAGTTCCATTTTTCGACGCTCCTATGAGTTATTTAAACGCGACCAAGGGCAAAGCCCTTAGCAATATAATTACGGACGAAGTAGATAACTAATGCCCCAGGAATAATGGTAAGAACCCCGGCTGCGGCTAACACACCCCAATCGACCCCCGCCGCACCGACTGTTCTTGTCATTATGGCCGCGATCGGTTTTGCATCAACCGTGGTCAGTGTTCGTGCGATTAGTAATTCAACCCAAGAAAACATAAAACAAAAGAATGCCGCCACACCGATACCGGAGGCAATCAATGGAATAAAGACTTTTACAAAGAACTTAGGGAAGGAATAACCATCTATATAAGCTGTTTCATCGATCTCTTTTGGAATACCTGACATAAAACCCTCCAGTATCCAAACGGCCAACGGCACGTTAAAAAGACAGTGCGCAAGGGCAACCGCAATATGCGTATCAATGAGACCAAAAGAAGAATAAAGCTGAAAGAATGGCAGTACAAAAACGGCTGCAGGTGCCATCCGATTAGATAACAACCAAAAGAACATATGCTTGTCACCTAAGAAACGATACCTTGAAAATGCATAGGCAGCTGGCAGAGCGACTGAAATAGAAATGACCATATTTAAGGCCACATAAATCATCGAGTTTATATAACCGTTATACCAAGACGGATCGCTGAATATCACAACATAGTTGCTCAATGTTGGATTTTCAGGAAAGAGAGTAAATGACGAAAGTATTTCCTGGTTACTTTTAAAACTCATATTGATAAGCCAATAAATCGGCAACATCAAAAAAATTATATAAACTGAAGGCGTAACCCATTTTAGATTCAGCGTATTAGATACCACCCTTTCTTCACGCATCGCACTATCGACTAGAAATGTCGTTGTGCTCTTATCATCAGAAATCATTCTGCAATCTCCTTTACTGGCTTATCGGTTCCCACATGACTCATCACCGTAAAAAAGATGTAGCAGACTAGCAGTACGATTAACTGATAAATCAGAGACATTGCTGCCGCAGGCCCTAAATCAAATTGCCCAATTGCCTGCTTTACAAGATCGATCGACAGAAAGGTTGTTGAATTGCCTGGGCCACCTCCTGTAAGAACAAAAGGTTCGGTATAAATCATGAAGGAGTCCATAAAACGAAGCAAAAAAGCTATTATTAAAACTCCTCGCATTTTTGGTAATTGGATGAATCGAAATACTGCCCACTTTGAGGCTCCGTCAATTCTTGCCGCTTGATAATAAGCTTCTGGAATAGACACTAGACCAGCGTAGCAAAGTAACACGACAAGACTGGTCCAATGCCATACATCCATTATGATGATGGTGACCCAAGCATCAAAGATATTATTGGTGTAGTTATAGTCTATACCGAGTACAGACATCGTATGCCCAAGAAGTCCAATGTCTGCTCGACCAAAAATCTGCCAGATTGTACCAACTACATTCCATGGAATAAGAAGTGGTAGCGCCATCATAATCAAACAAACTGGAACCCAAATACCCTTCTTAGGCATTGAAAGTGCGATCCAAATACCTAATGGAATTTCAATACAAAGGATAATGAACGAGAACAGAAGATTGCGCCCTAATGCGTTGTGGAATCGCTCTGATCTCAACACATCAGTAAACCATTCAGTACCAACCCAGAAAAACTTATTGCCACCAAAGGTGTCTTGAACTGAGTAGTTAACCACCGTCATAATTGGAATAATGGCTGACAATGCGACCAGTATAAAAACAGGAATGACAAGCAACCACGCTTTATTGTTGTACGTCTTATCCATGATCTATAGTCCTTTTGTGTTAACGAGAGGGTAAACCAAATGATCGTTTTGATAAATATGGATGCGTGACGTTTCGAAGGTTATTTTTGGGTCAGGAGGAATGCTTTCGCCCTCATTCAAAACAATATTCACTTCGTGACTTTCGACAATTGCATGAACAATTTTGAAACGACCAATATCGTCAACACCGGTAATCTTGGCAGGAATACCTGAACCTGCATTATCTAATGATACAAATTCTGGCCGAATGCCAAGCTCAACCTTCCCAGACAAATCTGGATAACCATCTTTAAGACCGACAGTATGATTTCCAATTTTCGCTTGATTCCCAACAACATTGACAGGAATAATATTCATACCCGGTGATCCAATGAAATAACCGACAAAAGTATGCTTTGGTTCATCAAAAAGCGCTTCAGGTGTACCAATTTGAACCACTTCTCCGTCATACATAACCACTACCTTGTCGGCAAAAGTCAGTGCTTCTGTTTGATCATGAGTTACATAGATCATGGTGTGATTAAACTGGCGATGAAGATCTTTTAACTTAGTACGGAGCTGCCATTTCATATGTGGATCAATAACAGTTAATGGCTCATCGAAAAGGATGGCATTAACATCGTATCGGACGAGCCCACGGCCGAGAGAGATCTTCTGCTTTTCATCGGCGGTTAGCCCACGAGCCTTTCGATTAGCTTTGTCACCCAAGTCGAGAACATCGATCATTTCATTGACTCGTTTAGATATTTCATCCTGTGGCACATTACGATTTTTTAGTGGGAATTCTAAGTTCTGACGCACGGTCATCGTGTCATAAATAACAGGAAACTGAAAAACTTGCGCAATATTACGGTACTCGGGCTGAAAAGTGGTGACATCACGATCATCAAATAGAATCTTTCCTTTCGATGGTACCAACAACCCAGATATGATATTTAAAAGCGTCGTTTTGCCGCAACCGGAAGGCCCCAAAAGAGCATAAGCGCCCCCATCCTCCCAGACATAGTCAATCTCCTTCAAAGCAAAATCAGCATCAGTCTTTGGGTTATCTGAGTATGAATGGGCTAATTTATCGAGTGTAATTTGCGCCATTACGCTGTCCCCGCTCTTGGTGCAGACACAAGCACGTCCTGCCCGTCAAAAATAAAGAATTTAGAGGGATTCATGTATATTGGAATTTGATCCCCAATTTCTACCCGGTAAACACCATGCGTTAACACAACCAACTTCAGATCATCTTGCGACACATGAATAAAAGTTTCAGATCCAGCAATTTCAGTCGTAGAAACTGACGCTTCTATTTTAAGTGAGGCCTGCTTGGATTGGCTTAACCTTAAGTGGTGAGGCCGAATACCTATTCTATAAGGGCCATCAGGCAAACTCGGACGGTCATTTGGATAGTCAACCTGACCTTGTGAGAACACTAACTTCAACCCCTTTTTCTGCATTGGAATAACATTCATTGGGGGATCCGAAAAGGTCTGCGCTGTTTCTAAATTCGATGGGTTATTGTAAACATCGATAGTCTGACCAAACTGAGTTACACAACCTTCATGTAGGGTCGCAGTCCTACCACCAAGCAACAATGCTTCTTGTGGCTCAGTTGTCGCGTAAATAAATATGGCACCTGTTTCAGCAAAGATTCGAGGCAATTCTACTCGAAGTTCTTCACGTAATTTATAATCTAAATTAGCCAATGGCTCATCTAATAAGACAAGTTCAGCACCTTTCACTAAAGCTCTTGCAAGCGCAGTACGCTGCTGCTGTCCACCCGACAAATTAAGAACCCCTCTATCTAGATAGGGAGTAAGCTTCATCAAATCAGCAGCTTCACGAACTTTTACATCAATAGTCTTTTTATCAACACCCGCCACTCGCATTGGAGACGCAATGTTTTCATAGACCGAAAAAGCGGGATAATTTATAAATTGTTGGTAAACCATGGCAATGTTACGTTTTTGAACGGGTGTTCTAAGAACACTTTTTCCATCCATCAGAATTTCACCAGAGGTTGGCCTGTCGAGACCCGCCATCAACCGCATCAATGAAGTTTTACCAGATAAAGTCGAGCCAAGCAGGACATTTAGAGAGCCCTTTTCCAACTTCAACGACACGTCGTTTATGTGGATGGAACCACCCACTTTTTTACTTAAATTTCGCAGCTCTAACAATTCTGACTCCTTAACTTTCCTGAATGCTGATCAAAAGTAGCCTTTTGCTGCATCCATTCATCAATTACCGCTATTAGGTTTTCATCCAGCCGAATGCCGAGTTTAGTTCTTCGCCAAACTACGTCTTCTGCGCACTCTGCCCACTCGTGCTTCATTAAGTATTCAATCTCACGCGCCGATAGAGTGCCACCAAAATCCTGACCCATGTCTTCAATATTCAAAGCACCTTTCATCAGGGTCCAGGCATTAGTTCCGTATGAACGAATAAGCCTTTTAGCCAGCAGAGAATCTAAAAATTCAAATTCTTGCTCCAACTTCGAAACCAATAAATCGTAATCAGCAACCTCGAAATCACCACCAGGAAGATGTGAACTTACCGTCCAAGAAGCAGACCGAACCCCTATTAACGCCTCAATTTTCTCCATCATTGATTCTGACAATTTGCGATAAGTAGTTATTTTGCCACCAAAAACATTGATCACGGGCAGTTCATCACCATCAGCCCGCAAAACGTAATCACGGGTGGCTTCTTGTGCTTCTGTCGCACCATCATCGTAAAGTGGGCGAACGCCTGAGTAAGACCAGACGACATCATTCACATCGACTGGCTTTTCAAAGTACTCACTGGCTGAAGAGCAAATATAAGATATCTCAGGCTGAGTAATTTTTACATCAGCAGGATCACCTTGGTAATCGTGATCTGTAGTGCCAATTAAGGTGTAATCTTGCTCGTAAGGTAAGGCAAAAATTATACGATTATCAGCATTTTGGAAAATGTAGGCACGATCATGATCGTGAATCTTAGGAACAACGACATGGCTGCCTTGAACAAGACGAACATTATTTGAGCGATTACTTTTAAGCGCTTCACCCAATACCTTATCAACCCAGGGCCCCGAGGCATTTACAAGTAAACGGGCTTTGTGTTCAGAAATTTCGCCAGAACGACAGTTTTTAGTTGATATACACCAATAACCCTTTTCTCTTCGAGCGGATACAACTTTAGTGCGGGTTTCTATAATAGCCCCATGCTCTCGAGCATCTTGAGCATTCAACACAACTAGCCGAGCATCATTTACCCAACAATCAGAGTACTCAAACCCCTTCGAAAATATTGCTTTGAGTGGTTTCCCAACCGGATCAGTGGTTAAGTTTATCTGCTTGGTACCTGGTAATAACTTGCGCTTACCCATGTGGTCATATAGGAAAAGACCCAGCCTGAGCAGCCAAGCTGGACGCATTGAACTATGATGAGGTAGAACAAAGCGCATTGGCCAAATGATATGCGGAGCCATTTTTAAGAGAACTTCACGCTCGCCCAGTGATTCTCGGACAAGCTTGAATTTATAATGTTCTAAATAACGCAACCCGCCATGGATGAGCTTAGAAGACCAAGAAGATGTACCGCTGGCTAGATCATTCATTTCAGCAAGACGGACAGAATAGCCGCGCCCTGCTGCATCGCGCGCGATACCACATCCGTTAATACCGCCACCAATAACAAAAATGTCATCTATTTTGGACAATGCTCCCCCTAAAATTTATTATGATAATTATAAGCTCAGACTTAATAAATAGAAGGTAACCGAAGATAATACGAAAGTCAAATGAAAGCGCTCTCGAATCCATATCATGCTATATAGCAAAAAATACCCAAGCCCCAGCAAAAAATCTCCCAAGGATTCAAGGGTTAGGTCTGAGATTAGACGATCATGTTTGTAACATTAGACCAGATATTTGAACAATGAGTGCTGCTGCTGTTTTAAACGCAAACATCCTGCAGGCGCTATTCCCTTATCTTCGAATGGCACTATGTTATGTATCACTTGATAGAGGGTGGTCTTCTGTAATGCAAGCCATCCAGCCAGACTTTTACATTTTAGGGGTTTCTATTAAGGGGGTTCGCAATTATTTCGATTGTGATCACTATTCACACTTGAACCTCGATTAGTTCAACCTCCGATTTAATGCACACTTCACGAAAGTCATCGTCAGTGATAACGTCTGTAACAAACGTATCCACCTGAGAAATGTGACCAATTCTAACGGGGGCACTCCGTGCAAATTTCGTTGAATCAGCTAGTAATACAACGTGTCGCGCATTTTTGATAATGGCTTGAGCAACCTTTACTTCACGGAAGTCAAAATCCAGTAATGATCCGTCAGAGTCTATCGCAGAAGAACCGATAATAGCGAAGTCAACCTTAAAGTTTTCTATAAAATCAACCGTCGCCTCACCCACAATACCCCCGTCTGACGGCCTTACAACACCACCAGTGATAATAACTTCATTATCCTTAAATAATCTTAGTCGACTAGCAACATTAATATTATTAGTAATGACCATTAACCCCTTATGATCAATTAGGGCATCGCTAAACGCTTCTGTAGTTGTGCCTATATTAATAAATAGAGACGCGTTATCAGGAATAATCCTTGAACCGGCTTTCCCTATAAGCACCTTCTGTAACGATGCAATCTGACGCCTTGCCTGATACTCCACGTTCACTCGACCATCTATTAAACGAGCGCCACCATGAACCCTAATCAGTTTATTGGCTTTACTCAGTTCATTCAGGTCGGTACGAATAGTTTGTGGCGTCACGCTAAATTCGTTAACAAGCTCGTCAACCAGAACGTTCCCATTGTTCTTCAGCCTATCAAGAATGTAGTTTTGCCGCTTTGTCATGAACATTATTAAAAAACCTTATAATTTTTCTTTTTCTTGGAAATTAAATTACGCAAATTAAAAGAAATAGCCTAAGCAACCTTAATATATTGAAAAACAAAGAGAAAGCCAGTGCTACTTGGCATTATACCGCTGTTAAAAAAATGGGTTAACTTTCGATTTGTGAATAAACGGTGGAATTATGATTAAATCTTAATAACGAAAGATAAACGAAAATAAACTGGCATTTATCAAGCACCTTTGTCGTCAATCATTTATGTTTTAACTTTTTCTACAGCGCTTCGCCAGTCGATTAGTAAATTATTACGGTTAAGACTCTCCATGCTTGAGCTGAAGCGCTTCTCTGACTGCCAGCTTCTCCCAACACTTTCTATCGAATCATAAACCCCAACCTGTAGCCCCGCTAAATAGGCAGCACCCAATGCCGTGGTTTCAGTCTCTATAGGCCGTTCGACGGTGACATTAAGTATGTCGGCGAGAAAACTGCATAACCAATTGTTTTGAACCATGCCACCGTCTACTCGCAGGCTGAGGGGAATCTGCCCATCGTTTCGCATTGCTTGAAGCAAGTCAGCAGTTTGATAGCAAACCGATTCGAGCGCGGCTCGCACCAGCTCGGCTGGACCCGTATCGCGAGTCATACCAAAAATGGCTGCGCGCGCGTCCGGATCCCAATGAGGCGCGCCCAAACCGGTAAAAGCAGGTACCATATAAACACCTTTATTAGATGCAAGACTGGATGCCATTGCCTCAGTTTGTTCAGCAGAATCGATAACGCCGATACCATCTCGTAACCACTGTACAGCAGCACCAGCAACAAATATGGAGCCTTCGAGTGCGTAAGTTGTAACACCATTTAAACGGTAAGCGACCGTAGTAAGTAATTTATTGCCCGAATTGATGACCTTGGAGCCAGTATTCAACATCATAAAACAGCCTGTGCCGTAGGTGCTTTTAATCATCCCTGGCTGGAAACAGGCTTGCCCAATCAGCGCGGATTGCTGATCGCCCGCAACACCTCCAATGGGTATCTCGGCCCCAATGACTGACTGACTGGTGACGCCATAATCTGCCGAACTATCGAGTACATCACCTAGTAATGACTTTGGCACGTCAAGCATATCAAGTAGCCCCTGATCCCAGTTTTGACTATGTATATTAAATAACAAGGTGCGTGAGGCATTGGTCGCGTCGGTGGCATGCACCCTTCCCTCAGTCAGGCGCCAGATTAAAAAGCTGTCGATGGTACCAAAAGCCAATTCACCTCT
>CAWVZP010000117.1:0-9564 GCA_963934675.1 uncultured Gammaproteobacteria bacterium
ACTATTTTGCCTTTGTTGTCTAGCATTGACGGGGTCGAATTAACTGACGCTGAAATCGAATTACTAACGCCGCGTATTCAGGAAGCGGGTACCGAAGTTGTCGAAGCGAAAGCGGGCGCGGGTTCTGCAACCTTGTCTATGGCTCAAGCCGCAGCACAGTTTACCTCTTCTTTGGTGGCTGCAATGAATGGCGCTGATGTGACTGAATGTTGTTATGTCCAAACAGGTGAAGATACCGATAGCTTTCATGCGCAACCTGTTAAGCTAGGTAAAAATGGTGTTGAGTCTATTCCTGCACTACCAGTGTTGAGCGCTTATGAGCAAAAGCTATTGACTGAACTGAAACCAGTTTTAGATGGCAATATTGCTAAAGGAATCGAGTTTGCTAAAGCTTAAAGCACTTCTCTTTAGAGTTGTCTCTTAGATTGCTTTAGTCATTCTAGGGTAACTCAGACATTAAAAGCGCAGCTTCCGAGTTGCGCTTTTTTTTGGCTAAATATTTGCCACGAATAAGGTTGTAAAACGGGTTGATGTCAAGTTTCGCTGTGATTGAGGCAGACTTAAATAGTGAACTATTAACCGGGGTAACTAGGTTCAAATCTGAGTTCAGGTATGAGTGCATACCTTACGATATTTGTAACGAGTTTTTTAACTGACTTTTTCCTTAGTGTTGTCTAACCCAATACGTAGATTTAGGGTTTATCTGTAGCACGAGGAGCGTGTTGCTATTCGTTTTCTCAATCTGTTCTGGTCAACCTTTACCGGGCCCTTTTATTAGAGAATTTTCGTGGTTAACGGGTAACTGATAATTCTTCTTACTATGCCGCCTATCAAGGTTGTCAGCCATCATCATCATCCCTAGAAATCAGGTCTGTTGTCATGCGTTTACCGATGTACCAGCCCACGACCCTACGTGAGTACAAATCCATAACGATCGCTAGATTTTAGTTTTGGATTGACGGCTTGATAAGCGGCAAATGCTTTAACTAATCATTGATTAATGCGAAAACGAGTTAATGCAATACCGCTGAGAATAATAACTAGGGCAACAATACTTGAAGATTCGACTGGTTCAGATAACACATAGGCACCGGTAAAAAAGGCGACAACAGGGATCATATAATTAATGGTCGATAAAAAAGTTGGGCCAGCACGGTTTATTACTGCGAATAACATTAGCGTTGCAATCGCTGTCGGCCCAATGCCCAACCAAATTGTTGAGCCTAGTATGAGAGTTGAAACTTCGGTGTTATTGGTCGGTACAACAAATAGCCAGATTGGGAAAACGATAATTGTGGCCGAAATTAACACACCAGAGGTGCTAATGAATGGATTTAGTTTTGGCAAGCGCCGCACCAGGATGGTGTTAACCGCATAGCTACTGGCTGCGATAAAGATTGCGATCCCCCCATAGACCGCCTGCCCACCGCCTTCAAATATGGGTCCCAGTAAAACGCCAATGCCACCAATGCCAAAAGTGAATCCTAATACTTTATAACGATTCAGGTCTTCTCCATCGACTAGATAATGTGCCAGTATCATTGTGATCAGCGGCATGGTTGCCATGATCATGCCGGCAATGCCCGAATTCACCGACAATTGCCCCCAAGATATTAAGAAGAAAGGCAGCACATAACCTACTGCTCCCATGACTATAAAACTTAGCCAGGCGCTAATGGATAAGGGTAGTTTCAGCCCTTTGGCATAAACCACCGCTGTTAATATCAATGCGCCAATGAGCACTCGGTAGAAGACAGTCGTCAGTGGGTGGAGGCTCTCGACAGAAATCGAGATAAACATAAATGAAGTGCCCCACAGCAACACGAGACTCATTAAAAGTAACCAGTTAATGAGTGTTGTTCTATCGAACATAATGAAACTGCCTTTTTGAATAACGGATTGGTAATGCCTCAAACTCAATCAACTTGCAACTCTGCCAAGCCTCGAAACAGTTCGAGAGCATGAGGATTCGCGAGAGAGTGACTGTTTTTAATCACTTGATTGTGAACAACGTCGCGAACTGCCAGCTCAACTATCTTGCCGGACTTGGTGCGAGGAATTTCTGACACTTGAATTACTTTGGCGGGTACGTGCCGCGGCGTACAATTCTGTCTGATAGTTAATTTGATTTTTGCTATTAATTCAGCGTCTAATGTTAAATCGGGCTTCAACACAACAAACAATATCACGCGCATATCTGAGTCCCAATCCTGACCTATCGCAATACTTTCGATTACTTCTTCGAGTGGTTCGACATGGCGATATATTTCAGCGGTACCAATACGAACGCCACCCGGGTTCAACGTGGCGTCTGAACGGCCATAAATAGTCACACCACCATAATCGTTTAGCATCACATAATCGCCGTGATGCCATACGTTTTCAAAATGCGCAAAGTAAGCGTTGTGATATTTCTGTCCATCGGGATCACCCCAAAAATACACGGGTTGGCAGGGGAAAGTTTGGGTGCAGACGAGCTCGCCTTTTTGGTTTCGGATCGATACGCCGTCGTCATTGAATACATCGACCGCTAATCCTAAACCACGGCATTGGCTCTCGCCCCGATAGACTGGCAGTATGGGGCAACCCAGTACGAAGCATGAAACGATATCGGTGCCGCCAGAAATTGACGATAGACAAACATTCTGTTTAATACTGTCGTAAACATAATCAAAACTTTCAGGCGCTAACACCGACCCAGTCGACCAAATGGTTCGAAGCGCGCTCAAGTCGACATTTGAACCTGGCGTTACGTGATTCTTCTTAAGCGCATCGATATACTTCGCTGACGTGCCAAATTGGGTTAGTTTAACCGACTCGGCATAATCCCAAAGCACATTACCATCAGGATAAAAGGGTGATCCGTCGTACAGCACTAATGAGGCTTTACAGGCCAATGCACTCACCAACCAATTCCACATCATCCAGCCACAGGTAGTGAAATAAAAGGCACGATCCCCTGGCCGAATATCGCCGTGTAGCATCTGCTCTTTTAGATGCTGCAGCAATACACCACCGACCCGGTGCGTAATGCACTTTGGTTTTCCTGTCGTGCCAGAGGAATACAACACGTACAAAGGATCGTTAAAATTGCTCGGGTAAAAATCGATGGTTTCGACAGGGTTAGCGATAATGTCATTCCAGTGAGTTACTGACAATGCGCTGTCTATTCCAGTAAGGTTGACCAGAATGGTGCCTTCGAGACTCGGCAAGGCCGCTGTAATTGTTTTCACCTTGCTTGTGAGGTCTATTTTTTTGCCGTTGTAAAAGTAGCCATCCACCGTAAATAAGAAACGAGGCTCAGTTTGACCAAAGCGATCAATCACGCTTTCTTCACCAAAATCAGGGGAGGTTGACGTCCATATCGCGCCGATGCTAGTTGCCGCCAACATCGCGACGACGGTTTCAGGCATGTTTGGCATATATGCGGCAACTCGGTCTCCGGCCTGAAGTCCATGACAACGCAGCCATTCTGCGACGCTGGCTACCTGATTATAGAGTTGCCGATAAGTTAGGTGATACTCGACCTGATTTTCGGCCCGGAAGTAAATTGCAATGTCATCCTTATTGTTACTGGAAGGTAGGCGTAACAAGTTTTCGGCAAAGTTGAGCTTGGCATCGGGGAACCACTCGGCTTTCTCAATATCATCACCATCGATTAAAACGCGTTCGCCCTTGCTCCCAACGACTTCAGCAAAATCCCATAGGGTTGACCAGAAGTTTTCTTTTTCGTTGACAGACCAATCGTAAAGATCATTGAAAGAGTCAAACGAAAAATTAAATTGAAGATTAACAGCATCAATAAATTTAGTGATTAACGCATCATCAATCAGTTGTTTACTGGGTTGCCAAAGTGGCGTTAGTTGATCCATAACAATGAACTGCGACGGGTAATTTGAGTGGCAGAATTCTAACATTGAAAACAAATATGTCGCTAGCGAACATTCGCTGTTTGACTTACATCACGCTGTCTCAGGGGCAAGGATGAATACTTCTAATTGGAAGGACTAGGACCATGGTGAACTGGCTCTGAACTGGTCAAAAATTGATTAACTTAATAGATTATGAGTACCCAAATTCGACGCCAACCGTTCGCCGCACAAGGCCATCGTAGTGTCTAGCTCCGTGTGAATAATATTGAGCGCATCACTAACACCAGCTTCTCCTTTAGCGCCCAGACCATAAATATAGGCGCGTCCAATATAGGTGCTTTTAGCACCTAGACACAGAGCCTTTAATACATCTTGACCGGAACGAATACCGCCATCAAACTGAACCTCGATATCACTGCCGACCGCATCCACTATGGCAGGTAAAGCAGCAATAGATGATTGTGCCCCATCAAGTTGTCGACCACCATGGTTAGAAACAACAATAGCATCAACGCCAGTTTTAGCCGCCATTTTTGCATCCTCAGGATCGAGTATACCTTTTAAAATAAGTTTGCCGCCCCAACGTTGTCTAATCCACTCTACATCATCCCACGATAATTTAGGGTCGAACTGTTCTGCAGTCCAGGACGATAGTGATGACAAATCACCCACTCCCTTTGCGTGACCAACAATATTGCCAAAGCTATGACGCCGAGTGGTTAGCATGTTCATGCACCAGCGTGGCCGGCTAAGAATTTGAAGGGCACTATTCAATGAAGGCTTAGGTGGGGCACCCAATCCGTTTCGAATGTCCTTGTGACGTTGCCCTAAAATTTGAAGATCGAGTGTGAGCATTAAAGCACTACAATTAGCTGCTTTGGCGCGGTCAATCAGTCGGCCGATAAAGTCACGGTCGCGCATGACGTATAGTTGAAACCAGAATGGCTTGCTAGTGTTTTCAGCGACATCTTCAATAGAGCAAATGCTCATAGTTGATAAGGTGAAAGGGACACCAAATTTCTCGGCTGCTTTGGCTGCTTTAATTTCACCGTCGGCATGTTGCATGCCGGTGAAGCCGACGGGTGCCAACGCGACTGGCATGGTTGACGATTGACCGATTATGTCTGTTTCGAGCGAGCGATTGGTAATGTCAACGGCAACTCTTTGACGGAGTTTTATTTTTTCAAAATCGCTTTGATTTGCCCTGTAAGTACTTTCTGTCCATGACCCAGAATCAGCATAATCGTAAAACATACGCGGCACTCTGGCTTTTGCTAATTTTTGTAAGTCCTTGATTTCGCATACAACTGTCATTACATTTCCTAATAAGGTTAAATAACCTTAGGTGGCTAGATTATCGCTACACTGAATTTAAATAAACTTAGATTTGGCACCCAGGCTGATTCAGCAATTGTTAGTTGCACTTATACCCTTACGCTACGAGAATAGCGCGTTATGTTATCGATTAAAAATTTATACAAGTCATTTGGTCAGCCTGGCATAGAAGTCTGTGTACTAGACTCGCTTAGCTTTGAAATGCAACCCGCTAGCTCTGTCGCACTTTTGGGTGAAAGTGGCAGTGGCAAGAGCACTTTACTACACTTGATTGCTGGTCTTGACAAAGCTCAAAGTGGTGACATTGAATTTGCGGGCCAGCAACTCAGTAGCTTAAATGAGTCGGCTCTGGCCAATATGCGGCGTCATCAGATTAGTTTGGTATTTCAGCAGTTTCATTTGATATCAACGCTCTCTGTATTTGACAATATTCGATTTCAAGCCGCTCTTTGCCAACGTTTTGACAATGCGTTTGAGGCACAATTGATTGATCGCCTAGGTCTGTCTAGCTTGCTTAAGAAATTACCTCACCAGTTATCTCGTGGTCAACAGCAACGTGTTGCCATCGCCCGAGCGTTACTTCACAAGCCTAAGCTTGTTTTAGCAGATGAGCCTACGGGCAATCTGGATGAACAATCAAGCCTTGAAGTGATGGCGGTTTTTACTGATCTGGTCAAGTCAGCAGGGAGTAGTTTGCTGATGGTGACACACAGCAAGGAAATGGCGACGTTTATGCAGAGATCAGTGTTACTTCACAATGGTCTGTTGAGTGATATTTAGAGGCTTATTGTTTTGAAACAAGCTATTCTGAAGGCGTTACTGAGCCACTATTGGCGACATCCGTGGCAAGCCCTGTTTTTGCTTTTAGGGCTCACCGCAGGTGTTGGCCTTTGGTCGGCAGTGCAAATTATTAATCACCATGCTGAGGCGAGTTATGCGCAGGCCGACTCGTTACTCGGGGTGCAGGCAAATTACTGGATTCGAAATCGCTCCGAGCAAGGTATTGCACAGGCCGACTATATTGAACTTCGGCGCGCTGGCTTTCGGCAGATTTTTCCTGTTATCGAAGGCCAGGTAATTACGCCAGACGGACAGCTGATCAGCATCATTGCGACTGACTTGCTGGCGCTCAGGCAGTCAATGCCAGAGGAGACGGTAGACCAGACATTTAATGGTATCGATAATTGGCTTCAACTCGTCCAAAAACCTTACCGTGCCTGGGTGCCGCAACAACTCGCTGATGAGTTCGCGTTAATTCAGGGAGACCAGTTACAGCTTAGAGATGGGCGCCAATTACCGCCTGCGTTAATTCAGGCTCAAACACAACAAGGGCGCAGAATCTTTATGGATATCAGCGCA
Organism: uncultured Gammaproteobacteria bacterium; assembly: GCA_963934675.1. Classification (GTDB taxonomy): domain Bacteria; phylum Pseudomonadota; class Gammaproteobacteria. The sequence goes on from CAWVZP010000117.1 coordinate 6,567, forward strand.
GCCTTTACCCTGTTTGATACCGATCAATTTAACTACATAACGGTTGGGCAGCTTACAACCGAACAATTCGATCTGCTCACATCATTGTTACCGGATAGTTTGGCTCTCGTTCAAAATCAGCAGCAACTTGATCTGTCTGAATTAACACAAAGCCTGCACACGCATCTTAGCGCGATGAGCTTGCTGTCATTCGCAGTCGGTTTATTTATTGTTTTTAATGCGGTTCGATTTTCGTTATGGCATCGGCGCGAAACTTTGATGAATCTGCGCTTGATGGGCGTCAGTGTTAAAGCATTAATTTCAGCTATTCTGTTTGAAACACTGATTTGGAGTCTGATTGGAACAGTGTCTGGTGTAATCTGTGGGTTGACCATCGGAAATTGGTTATTGCCGGGTTTGAGTCAGAGTCTGTTTAACTTGTATGGTGCGACAATAGACGCTGTTATTGCACTACAGAGTGAAACCTTGCTTTTGGCCTGGGGTATTACACTGGTCGGTTTGTTATGGGCGCTTGCTTGGCCGATGTATCTCCAACTCAAGCATGATGTGTTAGATGCAAACTCCCCAACTTTAAGGCATCAGGCTGAAAATTCATCGCGTCAACAACTGGCTTTATTTTCTCTGCCGTTACTTATAATGGCGTTTATTTTATTCCAAACCATGGAAACGGCTGTTGCGGGTTTTGCCTTGCTGGGGTTGTTACTATTTGCGGCTGCATGGCTATTACCCACTCTGCTGGCATTGGGTTTAAAGTTGGCTCAAGCCTGTGTACCCAAGCAGCGCTTGATTGGACGATGGATGGTCAGTGATGGTTGGTCACAAATGCCGGCGTTTCGCAGTGCGATGATGGCGTTATTGTTAGCTATGACCGCCAACCTTGGCGTTGGTACGCTGGTCGATAGTTTTCGCAGTGCTTTTATTGGTTGGTTAGAAGTACGTCAGAATGCTGATATTTACGTTAACTCCTCTCAGTCTAATATCGTGCAGCTATTGGAGTCTGAGCAGGCGCCAGGAAAAACATCATTATGGTTGGCGGACAGTCATCGTCAAATTGGTATTACCACCCGATGGAAAGATCAACCCACCCTAGTTAACGGTGCCGATACCCGAGCACCGGATAGCCTGCGGTTTCCGTTGGCTCAATGGTTGGGTGATACGCCAGACGATGCTTTAGCGCTATGGCGCGACAATTCAAATTACATATTAGCGAATGAACAGTTGCACTACCTTGGGGGTTTGAAATTAGGTCAAACCATACAGTTGGATACAGACCAAGGGCCTGTTGATTATAAAGTGGTCGGATTTTTTTATGATTATGGTAATCCAAAATTTCAGTTCTACTTGTCTTATGAGGAAGTGGCCAAACGCTGGAAATATCATTATTCACGTGGCACCGCACTTTGGTTAAAGCCTGACTCTACTAGCAATGGCCCATCGAGTCGGCAGCAGGCCGAGAAAAGCTTTTTAGCTAACGGCATTAACCGAGCAGACTGGATTTCTCAAGATGAAATACGCACGTTATCAGTCAATATTTTTGAGCGTACTTTTGCAATTACTGCAGCAATGAACTCACTCACGCTGATAGTTGCTGCGATTGCATTACTGGCCTCACTGCTCGCCATAATGCAGGAGCGTTTACCCGAGTTCGCGCAGTGGCGTGCGCTTGGAGTGAATACTCGAGAGCAATTTTTAATTATTTGCAGCCCTCTACTAATCTTTGTTGTCATCGCCTGGTTGTTGGCGATTCCTTTAGGTGCAGTCCTGAGCTGGCTATTAATCCAGAAGCTTAATATTGTTAGCTTCGGTTGGAGCATGCCAATGTTGTGGAAAATGGCCCCTGCCTGGCAACTGGGGGGGTTAGTTTTGGTGATCGTTATTGTTACCTTGCTATTGTCCTTGTTGCAACTGCGTCGGCGGTTACCTGATGCTCTAGCTGAATTGGGAGAGCTTTCATGAAGATAGTCGTTACCTTGTTGTTATTATTTTGGTCATCGCTTTTTTTCTCGCAGCTTGTTGTGGCTCAAGATGTTTTTCAAGTTTTACGCGACAATGATGTGGGCTATGCTGAAGTGAAACGTGGGGTGCCTTTAATCTTTCCGCAAGACCATTTTCCTCATCCGGATTATCGCATCGAGTGGTGGTATATGACGGCTAACTTGAAAGACCAACAAGGACAGGACTGGGGCTTACAATGGACATTATTTCGACAGTCGTTAAGTCCAGATGCCAACCTCGAAGGCTGGGATAGTGATCAAATATGGATGGCTCATGCAGCGGTTACGACACCCGATAAACATTTTTTTGCACAACGGTTTTCACGCGGTGGGATCGATCAGGCAGGTGTTAATCAATTGACTGGGTCAAACGGATTTGATGCATGGATAGATGACTGGCGTTGGCAGTCGGCTAGCGACACACTGTTCCCATCAACATTAGAATTTAATGTTGGAGATCACAAAGTCAGTTTAGAGCTCAATAGTAAAGACGACTGGGTATTGAATGGTGATGCTGGTTTCAGTCAAAAATCAGCTCAGGGTCAGGCCAGTTACTACTACAGCCAACCTAATATTACCGTCAAGGGCACTGTTAAAACTGAAGATAAAACAATCCCGTTATCCGGCAATGCCTGGTTAGATCGAGAATGGAGTTCGCAGGCATTAGCGCAAAATCAAAAAGGCTGGGACTGGTTTTCGCTACACCTGGACGATGGCAATAAACTGATGGTATACCAACTTCGACACGATACTGGAAATAACTGGATTAGTGGCAGCTGGATTAGTGCGGAGGGTGAGGTTACCCCCTTAGGTAAAGGTGACATTGAATTAAACTCAAGTTCAGAAAGCCAAATTACATCAAACAATAATAGGTCTATAACGTTGCCTTTAGACTGGACGATCAGCGTATCAACATCAAATCTACCCGCATTAAATCGAAGCCTGACTATCAAACCACTTTATGATGAACAATGGCTATCGACGAGTTTTCCCTATTGGGAAGG
>CAWVZP010000118.1:0-9406 GCA_963934675.1 uncultured Gammaproteobacteria bacterium
TGGTAAACGCGATGTGGTTCGTTATAAGCGTTAATTAGTTGCTGATAAACAGCCTGGCTGTCATCCGCCAAATCAGACTTTTGTTGGTGTAACCACAAAGTACGAAAGCGGGCTAAGTCATCGGTAGGTGGAATGATGTCTGAATAGGGCATGCTCAAGTAGCCTGTCTGCTCAGCTCTTGTTGAAGTACCCTAACTCGCTGGTGAGACTTTGCCAGCTTGTCACTTAATTGACGCATTACATCCAAAGCCATCGCAGAGTTTTCAGCCAGCAGTGTGAGGAACATGTCAGATGTAATTCTCATTATTTTGATTCTACCTTGCGCCCTTAAAGTTGCATTTCTGGGAACGTCATTAAGCAATGCAAGCTCACCAAACAATTGATTTTGCTGAAGTGTTAATTCGACAATTGGACCATTTTCTGTGTCTGTTAAAATATCAACGGCTCCTTCCATTATGACGAAAGCACAGTCAGCGGAATCACCAACATGAAAAACAATGTCGTTATCTTCAAAAGTCAATATTTCACTAGTAAACGCTAGCAGTTTTAGCTTTGATGCGTCCAACTTGGCAAACATAGGTATTTTGCGAAGCAGGTCAGTTTCCTGGACTAGATCCAAGGTTTTATCTCCCAGCCTATAAGCAACAGGCGAATAACTTTAATTAAAAACAGAGATTCGCATGTGAGTCGGTTGAATTCAAGGGGTTATCTACAATATTTCATAAGTTCACAAGGTGATAATTTAATATAATGAATTGAGTCGATCATTGAGTGAACAAACTGATGTGGCGAATCTGTGGGTTCTTCCAAGGTTGATTAATCTTGGAAAATTCCCTCATTCTAGCCGTCAGACAAATTAATTTTAGCTTTGGATATATTGTTAGATATCCAACTTTTTGTACTTAATACGATGCGGTTGATCGGCATTTTGTCCCATGCGTTTTTTACGATGAGACTCATACTCAGAATAATTGCCTTCGTATGAATACACTTCGCTATCACCCTCAAAGGCCAATATATGAGTCGCTATACGATCGAGGAACCAGCGGTCATGCGATACAACAACAACACAACCTGGGAAATCAAGAATCGCGTCTTCCAGTGCGCGGAGCGTTTCTACATCAAGGTCATTGGTGGGTTCATCGAGCAACAGTAGATTGCCACCACTTTTAATTAACTTTGCGAGATGTAAACGGTTACGCTCACCACCAGACAGATTTTTAACCAGCTTTTGTTGTGATGCACCTCTAAAATTGAATCGTGATACATAGGCGCGAGAGGGCACTTCGTAACCGCCAACAACAATATTATCGAGCCCATCGGACAACTCTTCCCAGACAGTCTTGCTGCCGTCGAGTTCATCACGTGATTGGTCGACATAAGCAATTTTGACTGTTTCGCCAATAGTGAGATTGCCTTCATCAAGCGATTCCTGACCGACAAGGATTTTAAACAGGGTTGATTTACCAGCGCCGTTAGGGCCGACTATTCCGACAATGCCACCACGAGGTAATCTGAACTCAAGATCCTGATAAAGCAGTTTATCGCCGTAACCTTTTTTACCCCCATTAATTTCAACAACAACATCACCCAATCGAGGGCCCGGTGGAATATACAGCTCCTGCGTCTCAGAACGTTTTTGATATTCTTGTGATGACAGTTCTTCAAAGCGTTTTAAACGTGACTTACTTTTTGACTGCCGTCCTTTGGGGTTAGAGTTAACCCATTCAAGCTCCGCCTTCATTGATTTTTGTCGTGCTTTTTCCGAGCGCTCTTCATGCTCGAGTCGATTTTGCTTTTGCTCTAACCACGAAGAGTAATTGCCCTGCCAGGGAATGCCGTGCCCTCTATCTAGCTCGAGTATCCATCCAGCGACGTTATCGAGGAAGTACCGGTCGTGAGTAACAGCGACTACGGTGCCCGCGAAGTCCTGTAAAAAACGTTCAAGCCAAGCAACAGATTCAGCATCGAGATGATTAGTTGGTTCGTCTAAAATTAACATGTCAGGGTTGGATAGTAATAATTGACACAAAGCCACGCGCCGCTTTTCACCACCAGACAAATGTTCGACGTCGGCATCCCAAGGTGGCAGACGAAGTGCGTCAGCTGCAATTTCGAGTTTTCTGTCTAGTTCCCATGCACCAGCATTATCAATTTTTTCCTGTAGCTCGGCTTGCTCGGCCAATAATGCATTCATTTCATCGTCAGTCATTGGTTCACAAAATTGCAGGTTGACCGCATTAAAACGATCGAGCACCGCTTTTATTTCAGCAACAGCTATCTCGACGTTACCTCGAACATTGAGGCTAGCGTCTAATTGAGGTTCCTGAGCTAAATAGCCGATTTTGGTTCCGGTTTGTGGTCTAGCTTCACCCAGGAACTCAGTATCTAAGCCAGCCATGATTTTTAATAATGTGGATTTACCTGAACCGTTGTAACCGAGAACACCAATTTTGGCGCCAGGAAAAAAGTTCAGCGAAATGTCCTTCAAGATTTCAGTTTGAGGTGGCACGATTTTGCTCACACCGTTCATCGTAAATATATATTGGGCCATTCAATTTAATCCTGCTAGAAGCTAAAATTCATTCTAACAGTGCTGACGGCGCTATCAACATGATAATCATGACTATATTTTTGATTTTGCCCTTTTCATCAAGATAAGGTATAAATTATTAATATTGCCGCCGTTGGCAGTTGTTAGAAGCAAATAATCTATTGATATTGAAAAATCGTCTGAAAATGACGTTAGATGGGATGTTTTTTCCAACATTGCCTGCCATGTAGCCGAACAATAGCAGGTACAATTAATATCAACTAAAGTCGGAACTTAAGCTATTATATAATTCGTTCCAATTAAGAATAACCTAATAAAACAATCGGCTAGCGAGAATTTTCCGAATGGATATGAAAAAAATGCAGCAAGAGAGTCACCTCTTTGGAAGTAACGCTGTATACATTGAAGAGCTTTATGGCGAATATCTTAAAGATGAGAACAGTGTCGATGAGCACTGGCGAAGGTGGTTCTCGAGTTTAGCGCCATCTGGTATGAATAATGGTCAGGAAAAAGACCATGACCACCTCGCAATCCAAGCGCAGATCAAAAGCTCGGTAATGAATAAAAAAACCAATGGGCAAATTGATAACAGTGCTACCCACAAATTTCAGCTAAAACAAGTGTCTGTGCTTCAACTAATTAATGCCTATCGTATTAAAGGGCATCGAAAAGCGGACCTCGATCCACTTAAAAAGCCAGATCCTGACGCCATTCGTGATTTGACTCTCGAAGGCCACAACCTTACCAGTAACGACCTTGATACCGTTTTCAATACGGGATCTATGTGCGGTGTCGATGAAACGTCTCTACGTGAAATAATTGCACGGTTGGAGAAAACCTACTGCGGTAAACTCGCCTCAGAATACATGTATATCGAAAGTGTAAAGCAAAAGCGCTGGATTCAGGGACATCTTGAGACATCACAATCGACCCCTAATTTTCGCGAAGGTCGAAGAAATCGTATTTTGGATCGAGTCTTAGCGGCTGAAAATCTTGAGAAATATCTGCACACCCGATACATTGGTCAAAAGCGCTTCTCACTTGAGGGTGGCGAGTCACTCATTCCATTGCTTGACCGAGTAATCCAACAAGCTGGCGTCAATAAGACACGTGAAGTAGTCATTGGTATGGCTCATCGTGGTCGCCTTAACGTTTTGACTAATATTTTTGGAAAGATGCCAAGTGACTTGTTCGATGAGTTTGAAGGCAATGTTAAGATCGACAGTGAGTCAAATCACGACGTTAAATACCATCAAGGTTTTTCATCTGACATCTACACTGATATTGGCCCAATGCATATTGCCTTAGCCTTTAACCCGTCTCACTTAGAGATTGTAGATCCAGTGGTAGAAGGATCAGTTCGGGCTCGACAACGTCGATTTAAGGACCATAAAACGAATCAAGTTCTACCCGTACTAATCCATGGTGACGCTGCGTTTGCAGGGCAAGGAGTAGTAATGGAAAACTTTAATATGTGTAAAACTCGAGGTTATAAAACCGGTGGCACCATTCATATTATTGTCAATAACCAAATCGGGTTTACTACCAGCAATCCAGGAGATGTGCGATCAACACTCTACTGCACCGAGGTCGCAAGAATGGTGCAGGCTCCAATATTTCATGTCAATGGTGATGACCCCGAGGCTTGCGTTTATATTGCCGAGCTAGCGGTTAAATTTCGTGAAACGTTTAATCAAGATGTTGTGATCGACATGATTTGCTATCGACGCTATGGCCACAATGAAGCGGATGAACCCGCCGTAACTCAACCCATGATGTATGCGGCGATTCGCAATCATCCTCGAGTCGGTGACCTGCATGCTCAGCGCTTAATTGACGAAGGCTTCACGACTAGAGAAGCTGTCGATGAAATGGTCGCCGATTATCGTAAGGCGCTAGAACAAGGCGGTGGTGTAGCGCTTAATGTTATTTCTGGTCTAGAGCCACAAGCAGCAAAAGATTGGGACGGTCTCGACAAAGGCAATATTAATTTCACCGAAAACACACAGTTAAGCACTGAACAAATTCAACGACTTGGTCAATCTTTACTAAGTCTGCCTGACGGATTTAAGGTGCATCATCGAGTCAAAAAAATTCTCGATAGCCGTCAAAAAATGCTCGACGGAGAGATACTTTGCGACTGGGGATTTGCTGAAACAATGGCTTATGCTGGATTAATTGACGAGGGATACCCAATACGCTTATCGGGTCAGGATAGCGAACGAGGTACCTTTTTTCACCGCCATGCCGCCTTGCATGATCAAAACAATGGCGATGTTTACAAACCCCTAAAGCACCTCTTCGAAGGCCAGCCTCGATTCGAAGTAATCAATTCATTTTTGTCGGAAGAAGCGGTTCTGGGTTTTGAATATGGTTATTCCTCAACTGACCCCAATACATTGGTCATTTGGGAAGCACAATTTGGTGACTTTGCCAATGGTGCACAAGTGGTTATTGATCAGTTTATCAGCTCAGGCGAAGTTAAATGGGGACGTCTCAGTAATCTTGTTATGCTTTTGCCACATGGTTACGAAGGGCAGGGACCAGAGCATTCATCGGCTCGCCTGGAGCGCTATCTTCAATTATGTGCGCAACACAACATGCGTGTAGTTTACCCTACCTTACCATCACAAATATTTCATTTGTTGCGATCACAAATGAAGTGTGGGTTTAGAAAGCCACTTATTATAATGAGCCCTAAAAGTCTGCTCAGGCATGAAGGTGCGGTATCTTCATTGAGCTCACTTAGTGAGGGTGAATTTCAAAAAATAATTCCTGAAACAGATGATATTGAAGATAATAAAGTGAAAAGACTTATCTTGTGTTGTGGAAAAATTTATTACAAGCTACGTGAAGTAAGAAGTGAGAAATATGATAACACTACAGCCATCGTTCGAGTTGAACAGTTGTATCCTTTCCCAAGGACTGATATTGCAGCGTTAAAAACGAAATATCCCAACATCGAAACCGTTGTTTGGTGTCAGGATGAGCCGCGAAATCAAGGGGCTTGGCGTGAATTTAAAAGTCGTTTAAATGATGTATTCAAACCAATTCACATTGAATTTGCGGGCCGAATATCGGCGGCATCACCAGCTGCGGGTTACATAGCGATGCATATAGAGCAAGAGACAAAGTTAGTAACAGATGCATTTGAGTTATAATGGCATTCGTTAATCAATCACATTAATTATTTGGAGTAACACATGCAGGTTGAACTTAAGGTTCCTGTATTACCAGAATCAGTCACCGAAGGAACACTTGGCGAGTGGTATAAAAAAATTGGCGATACAATAGCGGTTGATGAAAACGTTGTTGACCTCGAAACCGATAAAGTCGTACTCGAAATTGTTGCTACTACCGCTGGTGTACTTGAATCAATATCATTTCAAACCGGTGACACTGTAAAAGACGGGCAAGTGCTCGGCGTTATTAACAGTGAAGTCAAGGTAGTAGAGAGTCCTGTTGTAAAAGAAACGCCGGAAGAAGCCGACATTTCTAATAATTCCAATGCTAATAAAGCCAGCCCATCGGTTCGAAAATTCATTGCTGAAAACAACCTGACAGTTGATGAAATTGCTGCTAGCGGGAAAAAAGGCACCGTATCAAAAGAAGATGTACAGCGTTACTTGGACACTAAAAAAGAATCGCCAGTCGTCGCTGAAAGCACATCCCAAGTTACCGAGACCAGCTCTCCTGCTGCGGCTATAGCTGAGCCTTCATCGGGTCGAAATGATCGTCGTGTACCAATGAGTCGTTTACGCCTCAAGGTTGCTGAACGGTTAAAGCAAGCTCAAAATACAGCGGCATTGCTGACTACGTTTAATGAAGTCAATTTGCAGCCAATGATGGATGCTCGTACCAAGTACAAAGAAGCATTCGAGAAAACGCACGGTGTCAAACTAGGCATGATGTCGTTTTTCACGAAGGCTTCAGTCGAAGCTTTAAAGAGGTTTCCTGCCGTTAATGCGTCAATCGATGATAATGATATTGTTTATCACGATTATTTTGATGTTGGTATTGCAGTTAGTTCAAACCGTGGTCTGGTCGTGCCTGTTTTGCGAGATGCCGATCAACTGAGTTATGCGGATGTTGAAAAGAATATTCGTTCTATGGGCGAACGGGCTCAGGCAGGTAAACTCGGTATTGATGAATTAACCGGTGGCACCTTCACCATCACTAATGGCGGTATATTTGGGTCGATGTTATCAACGCCCATACTCAACCCACCGCAAAGCGCTATTCTTGGTATGCACACTATTCAGCAACGCCCTGTGGTTATCGATGGAGAGATTGTAGCAAGGCCCATGATGTACTTGGCATTGACTTACGATCATCGAATTATTGATGGTAAAGAGGCGGTGCAGTTTCTAGTGGCAATCAAAAACACTCTGGAAGACCCAACTAGGTTGCTACTAGGAATATAAAAGAATTAATTTAGTATCCGGTCAAATGGCATTGACCGGATACTCATTATTTTTTCGGTCTACTTTTGTTGTGCTTTAAGCAATGCCTGGTCGAGATCCCACAGAATATCGTCGAGTGTTTCCAGCCCAACCGATAGTCGAATCATATCGGCCGTGATGCCAGCGGTTAATTGCTGTTGTTCTGACATTTGTCGATGGGTGGTTGATGCCGGATGGATTATCAAAGACTTGGCATCGCCTACATTAGCAAGATGGCTCAAAAGCTCGACACTCTCAATCAACATTTTGCCTGCTTCTTGACCGCCTTTAATGCCAAAGCTGAGGATGGAGCTCGCTCCTTTGGGTAGGTATTTTTGTACCAAGGGATAATAGGCGTTATCGTCCAGGCCCGCATAGTTTACCCAAGATACACAGGAATGTTGCTGCAAAAATTTTGCCACGCCTAATCCATTTTCGCAATGTCTATCCATCCTTAACGGTAACGTTTCTAAACCTTGCAACAACATGAATGCATTAAAAGGGCTCATTGCCGGGCCGAGTGTCCGTAAGGTTTCACAACGGGCTTTCATCGTGAAGGCGAAATCGCCAAACGTTTCATAAAATCGAATACCGTGATAACCCGCAGATGGTTCAACCATATTGGGAAAATTGCCATTAGCCCAGTCAAATTTACCAGACTCAATAATGACACCACCCATCGACGTACCGTGACCACCGATGTATTTGGTTGCAGAATGGACAACAATATCAGCCCCATGATCGATAGGCCGACAGAGGTAGGGCGTTGCGAAAGTATTGTCAATTACCAGTGGAATGCCCGCCTCTCTAGCGATGGCACTAACAGCCTCTATATCGAGCACATTATTAAGTGGGTTGCCAATAATTTCGGCATACAGTGCCTTAGTTTTCGGAGTAATTGCTTTACGAAAATTTTCTGGGTCATCCGAATCAACAAACGTTGTATTAATACCAAACTTACGAAATGTCACGTCGAACTGGGAAAAAGTACCGCCATATAACGTCTTCGCCGACACCAATTCATCACCCTGTTCCATTAAGGTCAGCAGTGCAACGGTTTGAGCTGCCATGCCAGAACTAACGGCCAACGCTGCGCGGCCATTTTCAAGCGCTGCCATGCGTTCTTCAAAAACCGCATTGGTTGGATTGGTTAATCGGGTATAGGTATGTCCGAACGTTTGTAAGTTAAATAAACTGGCAGCATGATCCGCATCATCGAATACATAGGCGGCTGTTTGGTAGATTGGGACAGCCCTCGCGCCTGTTGTAGCATCGGGAATTTGTCCGGCATGCAGGCATAGGGTTTCGATACCATAATCTCGGTCTGTCATTAGGCTGATCTCGGTTTTTTGTTTAATAGAGCTATTGATTAACGAACTGTGGGCGCCTAGAGGAAATAACACCGGTATTAACCCCAACGGCATTGAGTCCGCCAAAAAGCCGTGCATATTCAATTTTTGGGCAGCGATTCATCACTACTTCAAGACCTGCATCTCGAGCTTTTTGTGCGGCCTCTTCGTTGACCACTCCCAATTGCATCCAGACTAGTTTAGTACCGATCTTAATCGCTGAATCAACAAAGGGATCAACTCGATCAGAGCGTTGGAACAAATCAACAATATCAATGGGAACTGGAATTGACTCCAGGTTGGGGTAACACTTCTGACCAAGTATTTCTTCATTCTTCGGGTTAACGGGTATTATAGTAAAGCCACGGTCTAACAGATACTTAGCGACAAAATTGCTGGGGCGAGACCAATCTGAAGACAAACCAACCATTGCTATGGTTTTGTATTCTTGCAGTACACGACGTAGGAAATTGCTATCAGTCATGGTAGTTCACTGAGTTAAAGATAAGTTAACATTGGATAGCACTGGGCAAAAATTTGCAATGATTTACAATAATTTAGTAAATCTTCAGTAGGGCAGGCTGGTTATCTCAACAATGCTAAAAATTCGGATCAGGATTGCTTTTAGCAGAGTCGATTAGAACTATATTGACATGTGGTCTTAGAGGTGTATATTCTCGCGCCATGCCCAGATGGCGGAATTGGTAGACGCGCTAGCTTCAGGTGCTAGTGGCCGTAAGGTCGTGGAGATTCGAGTTCTCTTCTGGGCACCATCACCCTGTTTTTTACCGTCCTACAACATCTTCAAGTTACAAAAATCCCTTATTTAATAACGTTCTAACTGTTTTTACCGTCCTAAGTCTTCCATTGCCAGCCTGAATAATTGTTGGTATATTTGTTGGTATATTTATATCAACGGATGATGTACCGACAAAATGGCTGTAAACGCGCTATCTGAAAAGCTCTCGGCCGTATTGGTGAAACAAGCCAAGCCGAAGGAAAAAATTTACAAGTTATCTGATGGCAAGGGCCTTAATTTAGAAGTGCGCCCGAATGGCTCG
>CAWVZP010000119.1:0-9291 GCA_963934675.1 uncultured Gammaproteobacteria bacterium
TGTCCATAAAGTCTTTATGCTTACCGGATAATCGATAGGCAAAACTGAGTACTTCTGCAATGACAACATAGAGTGCTTCGGGAATGTGATCACCTAAATCCAATTGGGCCAGTAATAAGGATAATTCTTCATCTTCATGCACAGGAATATTAGCCTTTTTGGCCAAGTCTAATATTTCATCAGCTAACTCACGATGACCTCTAGCAGTGATTACTGGAGCATCTTTTCCATCATATTCAAGGGCGATTGCAAATTTTTGAGCCATAGTTATACCTTTATATCAAGTAGAGACTCGGGAATTGGACTAAACGCATAATCACTTTCTTGTAGTGGTTGTCCCAAATAACAAAAGAAATGTCCAAGATTAAAACCAGATTTTACTAACTGCTGTTTAAAATCAGGCAACGCATCATTAATTTTATTTTTAGTTGTTTCTTCGATAGCCCAAAAACTAGTGGATAAAGTATCGCCCTCTAACAAAATATGACTAGAAATTAAGCCGAGTAATCCAAATTTGAAGCTTAAGCGAATCTCCCATGCTTGATTTTCTGCACTAGCTCCCTTACTTTTTTGGCGAATTTTTAATTGCATAGACTTCACCGTTTGTTGCTCTATATAAGGGATGTTTAAATTAAATGCGATCGGTTGTTGGAGTTCTTGCTGAAATCGAAGGGAAGTTTGTTGAAAAAGTTGCTGATTGAGCGATTGTTCGGTCAATCTAATCGCGTCACGAAATTGGGACATTAATGTATCGTTGTTATTAGATGTTTTTTTTTTCAGCTGTTGAATATCTGGTTCTGCTTGTTTATGATTGGTTTTCAAAAGCGTTTGAATTAGCTGGTTTAAATCTTGCTCAGTTTGGGGAAGTTGCCGCAATAACGAAAGAGGACTAGAACTCGACAAGCCTTTCTCAAGTTTAGTGCCCAAAGTATTATGAGTCGCAAGTTCAACCATTTTTCGAATAGCGCGTTGATTTAGAGTAGAAACGGTTGGTAACGAGCGTATCAATAACTCAAGTCCGGATATCAATGCAGATATTGTGTTATTAGGTAAGGTGTTGGCTGATAAAACATTACCTTTATTAACGCTAGTGGCGCTAGGAAATCTATGACTATTGTTTGTAAAAGAAGCGGCGGTGGTTTGTTTGGTATTAATTTTTTGCATTGATTGCATCAGCTGCAACAAGGGTTGCTTTTGATGGTTATCCGAGGATTGAGGATGAGCAGATAATAAATGAGCAAGAGCCGATCTTAGCACCTGTTGATGATCGACTGACTTAATTTCAATTTTTGTTGATGCTAGATGGTGAATTATTTGGAGTAATTGCCCAACCTTAAGTTGAGATTGTAGTGGTACTGAGATTTGTTCAAGCCCTATTTGTAAGAGGGTATTATTGCCTTTATGACTCACTATGGTAGCCATCGTTGGAAGGTTTGCTGGCAGTAGCGCTACTAATTTTAAATGATTATTAGCGGCCAATAGCGTCACTTGATCTTGTGTAGGCGTTACCTTTAATACGAGATTTTGTTTGTCACCATCGAGTCGTACCTGAATAGTATCGCCTGGCTTTAGTTTAAGCGCGTTGCTACTTGTGATGTCACCCAAATGAGTTAAAAGTAATGCCTGTCCATTGGTGACACTCGCGACATGCGCTTTTATCGAGCCCACTTGCTGCAAGCGACTAAGAACATTAGGCAGTGCATCAACAGTCTTGCCCTTTGAGGGTGATGTAGGTGATAGGTTCAAAATTTCCATGAGGCAATTTATATCCACTGTGGGTAAAGTTCTGCCGCACTTAGTTCGAGTAATCGACAAGATTGGCACGCGTTTTGTTTCTGGTGAAAAGAAAAACGTTAAAAAAATGTCACTGTCTACGTCTAATCGGCCACCTCAGTTGGATCTATAGTTTATGTTAGGGGGGAAAGTGATGTGATGGCTTTAAAAGCGACAATAAACCGTCAAAATTAATAAAGCTTAATGTGTGAGCCTCTCTATATCGTTGATTTATATATAAATTAATAGTTGGCACGTAATTCGCTAATGATTCATCACTAATGAGTATTTAGAGTGATTTATAATGGCACAACCTACAACGTTATATAGTGTTGAAAAAAGAAAAGCTCAAGTCGTAGCCCTAGGCCCGCGAAGTTCAGAGAAAGTAATGAGTAACAGGCGGCATATCCGTGTGTTGGAATTGTCCAGTTTGTTATCTCAAAATATTGAACTTGAAAAAATCATCGACATATTCTCAGATGAAATTAGAAAGGAAGTTCCTCATATCGGTTATCACTATGATCATAGTGAAATAGGCACCACTTTTTCACAAGGTGAATCTGCGGAATATAGCGCGAATTATCGATTGAGTGTAGAAAATAAATCGATTGGAGAATTAACCTTCTTTCGTCATCATCGCTTTTCAAGCGAAGAAATTTTTGAGCTAGAAGAATTGTTATGCTCCCTAATCTACCCGTTAAGGCACGCTGCCCTTTACCAAGTGGCCCTCACATCAGCCTATAGAGACCATTTAACCGGACTCAAAAATCGAAGCTCAATGGAAAATTGCCTTCCACGAGAAATTGATCTAGCTAAACGTCATCAACAATCGATGGCAATATTAGTCATGGATTTAGATGGGTTTAAGCAAATTAATGATAATTATGGGCATGATATTGGTGATCAGGTACTGCGCGAAGTCGGCACAGTAATTATGAAAGCAGTTCGAAATACAGACTTAATTTATCGTTATGGTGGTGATGAATTCGTTGGCGGTCTTGTTCAAACAGATTTAGAGGGTGCATTGGATGTTAGCGAACGTATACGTTTAGGTGTAGAAAAACTAACCTTGGTAACTAATTTACCAATTAATAAAATGAACATCAGTATTGGGCTCACCATGGTCTGTTTTACTGACAGTTTTACACAAGCTTTTAAGCGTGCAGATAAGGCGCTTTATTCGGCCAAATTAGCCGGTAAAAATCGCATTAAAGTTCTTTAAAAACCTTGTCCAACTTAGCCTGAATTTGGGGGGCAATGGGTATGTTCATTCAATATTTTGTTTAAGTTAAGTCATTATTCAGTAAAAAATGAGGTATGTCTTTAAAAACGGTTTAATTGATCTAATTATTGTTACTCGACATTTAATACTACATAGTGCCAGCCAGTCATAATTCTTTTTGTCTCGATCATCGTTGCGTTTCTTTTCCCTGTACGTGGTTAATTTTTTAAATCACTAACATTTCTGGTTTTTTGTTGCATTAATACTACCAGAAACCTCAATACCAAATACTAATGTTTCTATTTCTTGGGTGCCTTTCCCATAATGGGCAGTAAGACATCTGACTCGATTAGCCCTAAACCAATATACTACACAATTTAATCTAGCAATAAGATTTTTATTATTCTGTTTTACAATGTTTTAAAAAAATAGCTTGTCTAAATTTTGGTCGTATCTAAGATTACGGTTTAAATTTTAATATATTATTTTGCGAGTATTGAGTCAATTATTGACTCAATCTATTATCGACCGTCGCATCTAAAAAATGCCTCTCATTCAAGTGTTGAAGCCGACAGGCACAGGATGCCTCTATTGGCACGTCAGCACGTGCTTTTGCTAAATTGAGCCGAACTCGCATATACTTGGCCTGTACCAGATCGCCTTCCAATTCAAGACATTCAACTAGGCCATGTAGACTCCAAAGGTTATCGGTATGATGAGAAATGCTGACTAGTGTGCTGGATAGACCAAGGTCATCGAGATAAACTTGCTTTGCTTTTTTAACATGTCCTTGCTCTAGCAGCAGCGCCCCAAGCGCGTGGCGAGCGGGTTGCATCCATCCCCAAGGTTCATCATATTTAAGATTGTCATCAAGGTCTACTGCTTGGCTAAGGTGGTCATAGGCTACTTCGTAGTTTTGTCTGCGATATTCAATTTCACCCAGCATCATTTGCTCTGCGATTTTTAAAATATCAAGACAACTATTGTTAAAAAGATATCGACTCTCAGGTACCCGAGATACCGCCTGATAAAATAAAAGACTTTGTTTAACCGCGGCGGAAACATTTCCAAGAGCGGCATGAGCGATTGTTTTTGCATAGTGCCAGACTGCGGTGGTCATTCGATACAAATCAGGATCACCAGGTAGTGCTTCATTGATGATTTCCTGCCATTTTCCAAAGCGTATGAAAATATGTGCTTTCATACCAAAGTAGGCTTCCATCCAGTCGGCCATAGCCGGACTTTCGATGCGCAGTAATGCTTCTGGTGTGGTTGCAGTCAACTCTTCTGCCGCTTCCATTGCAGAGTTGTATTGACCCAGAAAAAGAGACGCATAGATCTTCAGATGGAAATTATGAATACGTGACAAGGTATGAAAATTCATTGCTCCTTCATTCGCAAGATAAACTCTGTCGGCTTGAATTGCTCTGTCGTTAGAAACGACTGCCTCGTAATAATGACCACAACGTACATCGATATGGGATGGCATATGGCAGAGATGACCAGAACTAGGGACCAGTCGTCTCAATTTATCGCAGGCACGCAAAGCTCTTTCAGGAAAGGGGGACATCTCCATAACGTGAATATACATGTGCAATACGCCAGGATGTGGCTCACTACCGACTGATTCAGTTCGTTTCATGGCTGTTTCGAGTACTTCAATTGCTTCCAGAGTCGATGCGTTTGGAGCCGGTTCACCACTGCGTAAGTTCCACAAGGCCCAGGGTGTTCGGGTCATTAACGCTTCTGCAAACAAGGCACAAACATCGTCATCGTTGGGAAAGGCAGCGTAAACCAATCGCATTTCTGCCGCATAATCATCGTCCCATTGATGATAATCAGCCTGTTTGACTGGCGTCGGGGACTGATAACGTGCCTGTAAAGCTTTGACTAGTAAGGTTTCAACGGGACTTATGTTATTTGTCTTTTCAGCTGCTCTACGAGAACTTTGATAAGTGAGCTGAAGCTTCTGTGCCAGCTCATCTTTTTGCATTCGATGCCATGGTTTGTTGTAGTAAACACCATTAGCGTAGGTTATTCCCCACCAGGCCATAGCACAATTATCATCTTGTTTAATGGCTTCACGAAAACAGTTCCCCGCCATTTCTAGATCGAAGGCATAAATCCAGATTAATCCCTCGTTAAAAGACTCTAATGCGGCCTGGCTATTGTTAGTAACAAAACGGTTGTATGAACCTAAATTGTATTTTTTAGTAGATTCAATTTGATGGTGATTTGGATTTATTGACATATTGGGTTCGGCAACCTTAGATGTTGCTATTAGATTCTTACGTTATTTTAATGACCTAAAAGTTGACTGAGAAATAATTTTGATCGGCCGGTTGAAGGATTGTTGAAAAAAGTTTCAGGTGCAGCCACTTCGACGATTTCACCTTCGTCCATAAATACGATTCGGTCGGCTACTTTACGTGCAAAACCCATCTCATGAGTAACACAGATCATGGTCATGCCTTCCTCTGCTAGCTCGATCATAATATCAAGCACACCCGCAATCATTTCGGGGTCGAGTGCCGAAGTGGGTTCATCAAAAAGCATCATCTTTGGTTTTAGACAGAGTGCTCTTGCAATGGCTACTCGTTGCTGTTGTCCGCCCGATAGCTGCGGTGGGTACTTTTCGGCTTGTTCGGCAATGTGGACGCGCTCTAGAAAGTGCATTGCAGTTTTGGTTGCTTCCGCTTTTGAAAGGCCTTTGTTGCGCATCGGTCCTATAGTTAGATTATCGACTACTGATAGGTGTGGAAACAAGTTAAAACTTTGGAAAACCATACCAACGTCGCGTCGTACTTCTTCAATGTTTTTCATGCCGGGTGTCACTTCACGACCATTCACAATAATAGTCCCGACCTGATGTTCTTCGAGTTGATTAATACAGCGAATCATGGTCGATTTACCGGAACCCGAGGGGCCACAAACGACTACCTTTTCACCCGGTGCAATTTTAAGGTTAATGTCATATAAGGCGCTAAAGTCCCCATACCATTTAGACAACCCAGTAATTTCAACGAGTGGAGTGGCAGTTTTATTTTCAGACATAGGTTGTTCTCGGTTATCGTTGACTACGTTTTGCGCGTCTTTCCAAGTGCGCAAACAACAGGGCGAAACTGTAACAAAGTACAAAATACATAAATCCGACCAGAATCCAGGTTTCAAATACACGTGTGGTTGTGGCGGCCACTTCGGTAGCAACAAACGTTAGTTCTTGAATAGAGATTAACGAAATGATGGCTGAATCTTTAATTAAAGTTATAAATTGGCCCGCTAGCGGAGGAAGAATTTTTCGAACTGCCTGTGGAATAACAATATCCCGTAGCACATTAAATGGTGATAGTCCTATAGCACGAGCCGCTTCCCATTGTCCTTTCTCAGTCGATTGAATACCGGCTCGAACGATTTCAGTAATGTAGGCGCCTTCAAACAGTGCCAGACAAATCATGCCTGCAAGAAAATTAGAGAATAATTGTGGGTCACCGAACATAAAATGAAACATGGCGCTTGAGGCAAATGCCCCTTCACTATCTATATCTTCAATTCCGAGGGCAGGAAAAATTTGACTTGAAACAAAAAAGTAAAAAATGAATATGAATACAACCGGCGGCATATTCCGAATCAACTCGACATAAGTGCGGCTGATTATACGTAGAGTTAAATTTTTACAGGTACGCCAATAACCCATGATAATACCGAAAACAGTCGCAAGGACAGTCGCCCAAAGCGCTAGCCTTAATGTTGTCCACAAACCTTGTAACAATAAATTTGAAGCCCAAGACTGTGTTTCTTCGTCAAACTTAACCAGAAAACCTAGTACTTTCGACCAGTTCCAATGGTAAACCAATACGTCATTAACTCGGTAGGCGGCATAAAAAATAAACAGCAACACAGCACCGTAGAGCAAAATGTCAACAAGCGTCAGGTGTTTTTTTATTTTTAATGGTGGTGGGGTATTTCTATTCATTAGTTTTTTGATAGTTATTCATTCAGAATTAAGGGCTGGTTACAGGTTAAATGCAGCCAACCCTCAAAATACTAATTAACTGTCAAAGCTTCACTTTGGCGCGACCATGTCTTTCCATGCAGATTGATCCTGAAACCAATAAGCGTGAGTCTCGTCAAGCCAACCGTTACTGGTATTAATGGTAATCCAGTTGCTGAAAAAGTTGAGTGCGTCATGATCACCTTTTCGTAATGCAAATGCTTCATCACCACGGGTTAAATTTTTGCTACCAAAAGGCAGAAATACTTTGCCTGGATGTGCTTCAGACCAAAAACGTGGCTTGGGTGCACTTGAAATCATGCCGTGAGCGTTACCGTTAACAACTTCTTGGAATGCTTGAGCATCATCATCAAAACGAAGTACTGTTGCTTTAGGGAAAAGTTTTTGCGCTGCTTTACAAGGGGTTGCACCTCGACGACAAGCAATAGTGACGCTAGACTTATTAAAATCATCCATTGAGTCAAAGCCACTTGCCAACTTGGAGCTGGCTGCCATTTGTTGACCTGAATGAGCGTAGGGCTCAGTGAAGTTTACTGTCAAGTTACGTTGAGGTGTGATTGACATGCCACCAATGATGAGGTCGAATTTCTTTGCGATAAGCGCAGGGATAATGCCACTCCAAGCTGTCGGTACAAATTGGACCTTAACACCCATGTCTTCAGCAAGCTTGGTAGCAACATCAATTTCAAAGCCTATCAATTCACCATCTTTATCTCGCATTGCCCAGGGCACAAAAGTTGCCATACCGACTTTCATCACACCACGTTTCTGGATGTCAGTGAGTAAGTCCGCAGCCGCATTGCCTGACAAAGTCAGCAGTGTGGCCAGAGTTAAAGTTTTAAAAATTTTACTAATAGTCATGAGTTTTGTCCTCCTTAGGATCTATTACTCGAGCTTGCAACATTAAGCTTCTTCTCTAGCTGACCGACGCCAATTGATAGCGAAATAGTCAGGGTAAGATAGATGCCAGCAATAATGAACCATACCTCAAAAGCCATAAAGGTATCAGAGATCAGGTTCAATCCAGTTGTCGTCAGCTCGGAAACAGCAATAACGCTGACGATAGCAGAATGTTTAATTAGGGAAATTAATAGCCCGGTCAAAGGGGGTAGAATTAATGGCAAAGATTGTGGCATTATTATGTGACGATATTTGTTATAGGTCGTTAGCCCTGCAGCATCACCGGCTTCAAACTGCCCGCGATCAACGCCTTGAATGCCACCTCGAATGATTTCAGCTGCGAAGGAGCCTTCAAAAAAAGCAAGGCAAAGAACACCCGCCCAGAAACGATCAATTCCAAAAATGGGTGCCAGCACAAAATAAAATAAAAATAATTGTACTATTAACGGTGTATTACGAATCGCTTCAAGATAAAAAGTAGCAATTTTGCTTCCAGCACGAGAAGTTGACATGCGGGCGAAAGCGGTCATTAAACCAATTATAATAGCCATGATGCCAGCAACGAAAGACAACTTTAGAGTTTCTATTAATCCCCAGTAGAGAGGACCAAAAATAAATTCATCGTCAACAATACGGTAAAAGAAAGGGCTGACGCGATACCATTGCCATTTATATTCCATAGCAAGGGCACCTTGCCAAATCAACCACGCAATTGCTGTGAAGACTAGTAAGGCAATGCCAATTTCACGCGCTGTACGAAGATTAGCCGCTACATTTAATGTTTTGGGCGGACGTTTTCGTGAGTTAACGTTGATTTTACTGGTACTCGTGTCTACAGACACGCTCCCTCCTGATTTTCATTGTTGAGCTACAATTTTAATTTTTACTTAGTTTTTATTATATGAGGCATTTACGCAATTGCCATTTTATTTTTTTTCAGCGCCAATTAAGGATTAAATCGTGAACCTTTTAAGCACTTGTGCCCATTTTGTGTGCTTTTTTTGCCTTGTTTAATTGCCTATGTTTGATTCATACATTGGTTCTTAAATCCACGCTGTGTTCAAACTTATTAATTTAGTTTGAATTCAATATATGTCTTTGTCAATATAATCATGTGCGTGAGTTTAGGAAATATTATATATTGATGTTTAAGAAATAGCTTAATCAACAATTTGATGCTGTAAAGTAGATGGGCTCAAAATTTAAGCTGATAAACCCAGATTGATTTTGGGTGCACATTAAAACAAACTCCCAGATGAGAGGGATAATGTCAAAACCTGAATTACAGTTTATAGATCAGAAATCAGAGTTTCTAGAGAATGCCTGGTATGTGGTTTCTCAAAGTAGCCAGATTGGTCATCAATTAAAGTCGATCAAACTCCTA
>CAWVZP010000120.1:0-9289 GCA_963934675.1 uncultured Gammaproteobacteria bacterium
GTTTATTGGATATTTCAATCAGTGACTGAATACCGGCAGAGCAATGCCCAGCGCGCATCCGTCTCAAACCCTCGTTGACCAACAGTCGATTATGAAAATCGAGTGGTACCAAATCGGCCACCGTGCCTATCGCAACCAAATCAAGACAACTAGCCAGATTCGGCTCGATTCTTTGTTGGTTGAACCAATCAATATCTCTTAGGGCTTTACGTATTCCTAGCATAAGATAAAACGAGACTCCGACACCCGCCAGGTTTTTACCTACGGTTTCATCAGGCCATGCATTTTGATTGATGATGACGTTAGCGTTGGGTAACTCGTCGGCAGGTAAATGATGGTCGGTGACAATAACATCAATATTTTGTGCCCGAAGCAAAGCGATGCCATCGATGCTGGCAATGCCATTATCCACCGTAATAACGCAGTCAGGTTTAGCTTCAGCAATTTTATGCGCGATTGAAACAGATAAGCCATAACCATCGATGAATCGATCGGGCATAAGATAACTAACGTTGTGATGGCCCATTAATGTCAAGGCTCGAACACATAATGCCGTACTCGTTGCACCATCCGCATCATAATCACCAAAAATTAATATCTGCTTCTTTTGCTGAATAGTGGCGGCCAAAAATTTGGCTGCCTCGGGCAAATTCCTTATCGCATCGACTGGCAACATTCGGGATAATTTGTAGTCAGTCTCTGCAAACGAACTGACGCCACGCCCAGCTAAAATTTTCCAAACCGGTGGCGAAAATTGAGCATCGTTTTTTAATTGCGAATGAGTAACATCCCGCACCAGTAGACTGCGTTGAGTCATATTTTATTCCATTTCAGCCTGACCAAAACTAATCAGATTTTTTGACGATCGCCAAATTTTATATTTAGACAAGGGTGTCATAGTCAAATCAAGGTGATGGGCGGCTCTTAATTGAAGCGAGGTACGACTCGAGCGAAACAATACCATGGCGGGCTTGAATACCGTTTCTTCCAATACTTCGAGCTTAACCTGTAAATTTTCACTGCTCGATGATTTAAGGGCTTCAAGCAATGACAGATCGATAACCAGTGAGTTTTCGTCACTTTTCATTTGACTCAATTGATTGAGTGGATGATGGTCAATATTAATGCTATCGGCAAATCGGCTTAATTGTTCGTCATCACAAAACCATTGGACTTTATTATCATCAAACTTTGGCTTTTGCCCTGCCCCCCAGAACCACAGGCTATTGATCGGAAGCAACCCTGTTGTCAGTCTGTTTTGATTAATGGAATGTTGATGCATAAACATTTGCATTTCATTCATCAATTTATACCAAGGCAACGCTTGCTTCGATTGCTCGATGAATTGATTTGCCTTCCGGCCAATCATTGACAGGTAATGCGGATAACAATCAGAGGCACCACAGTGCTTCAAACGCATTAACCACAGACCGCTGCCTAATGGCGAGAGGTCACAATCGTCACTAAAAAAAGCCTGTAAATCCTCAAGTATGATTAATGAATCATCTTCATTAGCACGATTACTTTCTAGCGGCACAACAAGCGCACTGTGCATATCTGCTTTTAAATGAATCGTTCGGCAAAGTAAATACCGATGCGGCTCGTCTACCGCCTCACCCTCAACATAAGCTTGTGCAAACGGTAGAGTTTTGGAGCCCGTTAATCCGAGAGAATCCGCAATAATTGATTCAAAATCAGTTTGCTCGTTCGGCATTGAATTTGAGTAGGCCAAAATTTGATTCAACGCCGGTAAATTTGATGCCAGAAAATCGGGAGCAAACTCCTCTAACGGTAAGTTAAACAATCCAGGGATGACTAAATCTATCTGTGAACTCATAAAATAGTGTTGGCTTAATCGTTAAGGCTGGTTGTTACCAGCTCGTTTAGGTCTTTTGATATATTGGGTGTGGCTGCCATTCTCTCTATTTGAGCTTTCATTAAGGCTGCCTGAGCGGGTAACAACTTACGCCAATGTAAAAAAGCATTTGCCATACGAGCGGAAACTTGGGGATTGATTTTATCGAGTTCAACAATTTTATTCACAGCAAACTCATACCCAGCACCATCGGCCTGATGAAAAGCACTGAGGTTGCCAATTAAGGCGCCAAGTAATGATCTCGCTCGGTTGGGATTCGATAAGCTATAGGCTGGATGGTCAAATAGTTTAATAATAGTGGTCAAAGAGTCGGTTTGGTAAGACAGTCCCTGCGCACTAAACCACTTGTCCACTACGAGCGCAGTATCTTTCCATTGCTCGTAGAAATCAGACACTATCTGGTTTCTAACCGGATGGTGATAATTCACAATCGGTTGTAGACAAGCTATTTGGTCCGTCATATTGTCAGATGTCTTATATTGTTGACGGCATAAGTCAAAATAGACATCTTTTTCAAGTGTCAGTAAATAGGCTAAACAAGTGTTTTTAAATCGTCGCTGCGCCATTGCTTCTGGCGTAATAGAATATTCATTAGACGTCAAAGACTCTTGGTAATGTTTCAACAGTAAGGCTTCATGCTCGGTGGCAATCGATAGGCGAATCATTTCACGCACCTGTCGAAGCTTGTGAATGTCGACTACATCGAGAAGTTCACCCAAATATTTTTCACTCGGTAATATGAGCATTTCAGCTTTAAGTGCCAAATCAAGGCCACTATCGTTGAGTAAAGTCGCAAATCCATTCACCAGATCACCCATCAAATGAACCCACTGATCAACCTCGACCGCGAGCATATCGAGCATCACCCTACTCGCTAATTGCTGACTCGCTTCCCAACGATTAAAAGCATCGTTATCACAAGACATTAATTGTGCGAATTCATTGTTGTTCAGATCGGACGTCAATAAAATCGGTGCAGAAAACTCACGAAAGGCGGAAATCACCGGCAAACTATCGATATTATTAAAACTAATTCGTTGCTCAACCTGTTTGATATCGATGGTTAATTCAGTATTATCCTGTTCGTCAAGCGTTAAAGCGTTGCCTTGTTGGTTGAATAAAGACAATCGCATCGGTAAGTGGAATGGTTGATTGGGCTCACCACGGGTATAGCCTGGGTCTTGAAGGATCACCAACGTGAGCGTTTTTTGCGACAAGTTAAATTCACGTCGTATGTTTATTTGTGGTGTGCCAGATTGCTCATACCAGCGTTGAAACTGGCTGAGATCAACACCGGATGCATCTTGCATTGCCTGCCTAAAGTCATCGGTCGTAACAGCCTGTCCATCGAACCGTTCAAAGTAGAGATCCATGCCCTTTCGAAAATTGGCTTTACCCAGCAGCGTATGAATCATGCGAACCACTTCAGCGCCTTTGTTGTAAACCGTTGCCGTGTAGAAATTGTTAATTTCCTGATAAAACGCTGGTCGAACAGGATGCGCCATCGGGCCAGCATCTTCAGGAAATTGGTGATTACGCAAAACACGAACATCGGTAATACGCTGAATCGCCCGTGACGTCATGTCGGAACTAAATTCCTGATCACGAAAAACAGTGAGACCCTCCTTCAAACTCAGTTGGAACCAATCACGGCAGGTGACCCGATTGCCGGTCCAGTTATGGAAATACTCATGTCCAATGACCCCTTCAATTCCTAAGTAATCATCATCGGTCGCAGTTTGTGGGTTGGCTAACACGTACTTAGTGTTAAAAACGTTCAAACCTTTGTTTTCCATTGCACCCATGTTGAAGTCGTCCACCGCGACAACCATGTATAAATCAAGGTCGTACTCCAACCCAAACGTATCCTCATCCCATTTCATCGCTTTTTGCAGCGATATCAGGGCATGCTCGCATTTATCTTTATTGTGATGCTCGGTAAAAAACTGCAGCGCAACCGATCGGCCAGAGACGGTTGTAAACTCACCATCAATTCGAGCTAAATCACCCGCAACTAGGGCGAATAAGTAGCTTGGCTTTGGATAAGGATCAGACCACTCAACCCAATGCACATTATCCAATTCGGTTGACTTGCCAGAATCGACCAAGTTGCCATTAGACAGTAAATGAGGAAATTGCTGAGGGTTTCCAAAAATTGTGGTTTTAAAGACAGACATCACGTCAGGCCGATCGAGATAGTAGGTAATGTAGCGAAAACCTTGTGCCTCGCACTGTGTGCAAAAATTACCATTCGACAAATATAACCCTTCAAGGCGAGTATTTTCAGCCGGGTCGATCTCTACCTCACAGGACAATATGAAATGATCAGCAACATTGAGTAGCGTTAGGTGCGTTTCAGTAATTTGATATTGACCAGCGCTTAAAAGTACATCGTCAATACTCACACTCAATAATTTAAGGTTAATGCCGTCCAACTTTAAACCCTGAGATGCTGAATTTTCCAACTTGGAATCTGTACGAGAAATAGACAACCGGCTTTCAACCCGAGTTTTATTTTTATCTAAATGAAACACCAGCTCCGTATTAGTAATAGTGAATTCTGGTGGTGCATACTCACTCAGATACTTTCGTAAATTTTGATCAGCTTTCATGAAATTAACCTTATTAACTTTGCCAAATAATGGCGCAAATACAATATGTGGAGTGTACCTGAATCCTCACACTAGACCGTTCAAATTTGCTTCCAGCTAATAAAATAGTTGCATCGACTGAGGCTTTGATCAGATTGGTGGCAGATACCTCAATCTATTTGCAAGACGGGTTGAATTTGATCACTACATTAGGTTCCGAATAGTCGTTAAATCCGCTATCATGCGCTTCGCATTTTTTATTGTCACAACAATCCGTATTTGCCCACCACTGGAGAAATTCAAAATGGCTACAGAACGCACTATTTCAATCATCAAACCCGACGCCGTTGCTAAAAATGTTATCGGTGAAATCTATAGTCGCTTCGAGAAAGCTGGCTTAAGCATTGTTGCAGCTCGTATGGAACACTTAACTGCTGAAAAAGCAGGTGAGTTTTATTCAGTCCACAAAGAGCGCCCTTTCTACAACGACCTGGTATCGTTCATGACTTCAGGTCCTGTAATGATTCAAGTATTAGAAGGCGAGAATGCAATTGCTGCTAACCGTGACGTAATGGGCGCGACTAACCCAGCAGACGCAGCTGCCGGCACTATCCGAGCTGACTTTGCTCAATCAATCGACGAAAATGCGGTTCATGGGTCAGACAGTCAAGAAACAGCAAATGCTGAAATTGAATTTTTCTTTGGTGCTGATGGTGTTTGTGCAAGAACTCGTTAGTATTTAGCTTTATCTGAAAGAAGTTACTTTAAAGAACCAATAGCTGTCATAAACAGCTATTGGTTTCTTATTCATACAGCTTCAAATTTAAGGAAAAGTTTCAGACGTAAATTTTTTAATATTGTACTGCCCCATAACCAGCCAACGGGGTGAGGATTTCCCAGTCCCTGCTGATTTAAGGCCAAGATGAGCCTTTATGACTTTATCCAGAGTACCCTCTTGATTTGCGTCAACATCGACAACGAACACGTGTTTCCCTACCCGTAATTCTGCTTCAAACCGCTTAAAGTCATGATGAAGCTCCTGGATACCATACAAACCACCCGACCATGTGAAAAACCCAAGTAGGACGATAGCCAATTACTATAAGACGTGAGAATTAATACCAAAGCCGCCATTCCTACACCAATCCAAGCACCTAATATCGTGCCACGCACAACATCATTTTTGAAAACTTATTCTATATTTTGAAGGTGGTCATGAGTGAACACACCACTGTCATCCTGACTAAAAACGTAAATTTGCGGCTTGTGAACGCCGCTCGACTCCATCTCTTGCTCAATGCGTTCCAGCTCGTCAAGATCGTCGCTAATGTAAAAGTGTCGTTTCATTTTATACTCCCCGTTAAATACTTTGATTAAACCTTCCGATTGAATCTTTGATTAAAATGGCTATAAAACATAGCTCGGTATAACTGCACTACAGATTAGGGTATTCTGAAAATTATTAGTTGCAAATAGACTCAGTTTATTGCGCTTCAATTGTCTGGCTAAAAATTCATGCTAATGTCCAAACATCACTTTAAAACTCCAAGTAGATCAGCCATATGCGAATAGAAGATGATAGTAAGCTCGACTATAAAGATGTACTCATTCGGCCCAAACGCAGCACCCTGGGAAGTCGTAAAGAAGTTGATTTATACAGAAAATTTAGCTTTCGAAACTATCAGAGCTCTGATGGTGACAATCACTATTACGGCATTCCCATCATGGCTTCAAACATGGATGGTGTAGGTACATTTGAAATGGCTGACTCACTGGCCAAAATTGGCCTATTTACTAGTTTGGTGAAAAACTATAACGTCGATCAACTGATTGATTTCTTCGGTCAAAATAGTGAGAGTCGTCTCCAGAACGTGGCCTATTCGATGGGAATTACTGACGCAGATTTTGACAAATTTAAGGTGGTTTATGGAACAGCCAGCACCCAATTAAAATATGTCTGCGTCGATGTTGCGAATGGTTATTCAGAACGTTTTTCTGCTTATATAAAGCAACTTAGGAGTGCTTATCCGAATATAGTTATTATTGCAGGCAATGTTGTTACTGGTGAAATGACTGAAGAATTAATTTTGAGCGGAGCCGATATCGTTAAAGTCGGCATTGGGCCTGGTAGTGTTTGCACAACACGAATTCAAACGGGCGTTGGTTATCCTCAATTATCGGCGGTAATTGAATGTGCTGATTCGGCACATGGATTAGGTGGCCATATCATTGCCGACGGCGGCTGTACTTGCCCTGGTGATTTGGCCAAGGCATTCGCTGCCGGAGCTGACTTCGTTATGCTGGGAGGGATGCTGGCAGGACACGACGAAGGGGGCGGTGATATTATTACTCGTCATTATAAAAGTGGTGAGGTAACTCAAACTGACGATGGCTGGGAAGACGTCATAGAAGAACGTCAATTTATGCAGTTTTATGGTATGAGTTCAGAAGCAGCCAATACCAAACATTCCGGTGGCTTAAAGGAATATCGCTCTTCCGAAGGTAGAGACATTCTCGTACCATACCGAGGTAATATTGGTAAAACAGTTCAGGATTTATTGGGCGGTATACGCAGCACTTGCACATACGCGGGTGCAGAAAAACTGAAATGGCTAAGTAAATGCGCCACTTTTGTCAAAACAGGACAACAGTTTAATGCAATTTACGCTGACGATAAGTAGGTTAATAATTAACCCGACGCAAAGCGTGCATCGGGTTAACAAGTCAAATCCGTTCTGCCTATCCGCGCTTCCAACGATGGAATTTATTCACCCATTTTAGTAGATTTTGAGGGGCATGCGCGCGCTTCCATTCTCCAGCGACATATTTGTTCGCCTCGGCCATAGTGGGATAAATATGGATCGTACCCAAGATTTTATTCAGACCCAGTTTGTGTTTCATTGCTAAAACATACTCAGCAATTAAATCTCCAGCATGCTCCCCAACAATAGTCACACCCAATATTTTATCTTTACCAGGCACCGTTAATACCTTTACAAAGCCATGATCCTCACTATCAGCAATCGCACGATCCAAATCGTCGATTTCATATTTTGTTACCTCATAAGCAACACCCTGCTCTTTTGCTTCAAGTTCATTCAATCCAACTCTAGCAACTTCTGGTTCTGAAAAGGTTGCCCAAGGAATCACCGAATAGTCGACTTTGAAACGCTTGAGACTACCGAATAAAGCATTTACAGATGCAAACCAGGCTTGGTGCGCCGCAACATGGGTAAATTGATAAGGGCCTGCAACATCACCACAGGCAAGAATGGTGGGTATATTGGTTTGTAAGTATTCATTTACTTCAATTGTTTTATTCGGGTTCAACCGAACACCCATTTCCTCAAGTCCAAAACCCACTGTATTCGCTGCCCGCCCAACGGCTACAATTAAGGTATCAAACTCGATTTCAACATCTTTGCCGTCATGATCGGCGATCAGGATATCTTTATCGTCACGCTTAATAAATCGCTTTGCTTTGTGATTAACCAGTACAGTGATGCCTTCATCCATCAGCCTGGACTGCACCACCTGTGATACTTCTTCGTCTTCTCGAAGCAAAATTCTAGGTGCCATCTCGACCTGAGTGACTGAAATATTTAACCGCCCGAATGCCTGCGTTAGCTCAGTGCCAATGGGCCCACCACCTAGCACCACTAATTTTTCTGGTTTTACACGTAGGCCCCATAAATTATCAGAAGTGTAATAACCAACTGACTCAATGCCTTCTATTGGCGGTACAAAGGGACGCGCACCCGTCGCGATGACGATGTTTTTAGTATTAATTGTTTTTCCATTGACTTCAACAGACCAAGGTGAGGTGATTTTAGCGTCACCCGTCACGACATCGACCCCTAAACTGGTATAACGCTCAATTGAATCATGCGGTTCTATTTTTTTAATAACGTTGGCTACGCGTTCCATGACTTCGGCAAACTCAAAGTCAGCTTCTGCATGTTTGATTCCAAACTCCTTACAGCGAGACACGTGCGACATAAATTTTGCAGAGCGAATAATCGCCTTGGACGGAACACAACCCGTGTTAAGACAATCCCCCCCCATTTTATGGCGCTCAATTAAAGTTACTTTGGCTTTTACTGCAGCAGCAATATAAGACGTGACTAACCCTGCCGATCCACCACCTATGACAACCATATTAGTATCAAAATGATCCGGTTTGGTAAATCCTGAAAGCGCCTTTTTGTTATTAATGACTGATATAATTTTCTTGCCAATAAAAGGTAAAAATCCCAACAATACGAAAGAGATCAATAACTCAAACGTAAAAATGCCAGAAGCTGATTCAATTTGGGCTAACTGTGTGCCTGCATTAACAAATACCACAGTACCCGCTAGCATGCCCAATTGGCTAACCCAGTAGAAGGTCTTTAACTTAATACTGGTCAAGCCCATGACTAGGTTAATAACAAAAAATGGAAAAGCAGGCACCAATCTCAAGGCAAAAAGGTAAAATGCGCCATCTTTGGCAATGCCATCATTGATTGATTTAAGTGAACTACCAAATCGAGCTTGAACTGTCTCACGAAAGAGATAACGTGAAAATAGAAATGCCAAAGACGCCCCTACCGAGCTTGCAAAAGAAACCAGTAATAAGCCAGTAACCAGACCAAAAATAGCGCCGCCAGCCAATGTTAAAATAGCCGCACCCGGCAAGGATGCGCCCGTTACGATGACGTATATCGTGAAATATAAAACCAGTGTTAAAACTTGGTTTTCTGAGTAAAACTGTTCTATTTGAAACTGTTGAGTTTTGATGTAATCGAGGGTCAGGTATTGACCGAGATCAAACATAAAGAAT
>CAWVZP010000121.1:0-9190 GCA_963934675.1 uncultured Gammaproteobacteria bacterium
TAGCGTCATTTTTGTACACTTCCGGTACAACAGGTCGTTCTAAAGGAGCAATGCTGAGTCATGAAAATCTGTCTTCCAATGCTGAAACATTGAAGGAATATTGGTATTTCAGTAAAAGCGATGTGTTAATTCACGCATTACCCATATTCCATATACATGGTTTATTTGTCGCCATCAATATCACCTTGTGCGCTGGGTCGTCTATGTTGTTTTTGCCTAACTTTAATAAAGAGTTAATTTTGCAGCAGATGAAGAAAGCGACTGTGCTAATGGGCGTGCCCACTTTTTATGTCAGGTTGCTAGAGTTGCCAAATCTTTCTCAAGAAACCACTGCACATATGAGATTATTTGTGTCAGGTTCTGCACCGCTACTGGCAGAAACACATAAGCGGTGGTCAGAAGTTACTGGTACTGCGATTTTAGAACGCTACGGTATGACTGAAACTAATATGAATGCGTCCAATCCCTATGATGGTGATCGTCGTGCGGGTACGGTCGGACTGGCTCTTCCAGGGGTTGAGGTTCGTATAGCAGACCCAGATACAGGAAAAGAGCTTGTTCAAGGTGAAATTGGTTCTGTCGAAATAAGCGGGCCTAATGTTTTTAAAGGTTATTGGCAAATGCCTGAAAAAACAAAGGAAGAATTCCGTGAAGATGGTTTTTTCATCACCGGAGATATGGGCATGAAAGATAAGGATAATTATCTATCAATTGTCGGACGATCCAAAGATCTTATAATTTCTGGTGGTTACAATGTATACCCTAAAGAAGTAGAGATAGTTTTAGATGATATTGAGGGTGTTTTTGAGTCAGCAGTCATCGGCGTATCACATCCAGATTTTGGTGAGGGTGTCCTAGCAGTCGTGGTTTTGGAGCCTGGAAAGAACCTGACAGAAAACGATTTGAAAATAGTAATAAAGGAAATACTGGCATTTTATAAACAACCCAAGAGGATATTTTTTGTCGATGCATTACCCAGAAATACGATGGGGAAAGTGTTGAAAAATAATCTTCGTGAAGCGCATAAAAATCACTTTTTATAAGCACGTCCTTTATTGGCTAAGTGTTCAGTAACAGTATTCGTAAGCATTCAAAGGCCTTATTACAGGACATCAAAAGCCGTAAACCTCTAGTCCCTCGGACAACGGCTAATTCGACTATACCCACCAGCTTTTGGCTAATAATGGTTCCTGCTTAAAAAGTCGAGAAAAACTGCTGAAGTTTTAGTGAATCCTGCTGGTAACATGAATATTGTTGGAATGCTGGAGATGATCTTGAATATTGACATCTACAATTAGTGCACTATGCTTTCTGCACTTATGATGCATACCAAAACTGATTCGTCCATTTCAATTCCTTTCCTCGCGATCACTTGCGCTTGTATCATTTCGCTGTTGGCTTTTGGGCCAAGATCGGCAATGGGTTTTTATCAACTGCCGATGCTTCAGGACACGGGTTGGGATCGAACGTCTTTTGCGATGGCCATGGCACTGCAAAATTTGTGTTGGGGGTTGGGTCAGCCATTTTTTGGCGCTATTTCTGATCGTTTTGGTACCTGGCGGGTTTTAGCTGTCGGATCTATCCTTTACGCCTCAGGTTTGGTATGCATGTCAATTGCACCATCACCATTTTGGTTGCATATTGGAGGTGGTCTTCTGGTTGGTCTGGGGGTAGCCGCCTGTTCCTTTGGCGTTATCTTGGCTTCACTTGCCCGTATGGTGAGTGCCGATAAACGGTCCCTGGCGTTTGGTCTGGGCACTGCGGCTGGTTCTGCTGGCATGTTTCTATTCGCGCCGATTTCACAAGGATTGATCGATGCTTATGGTTGGGGAGACAGTCTGATTTATATTGCCATGTTTATGGGACTAATACCGTTACTGGCCATACCACTGCGTGGAAACGCATCGACTTCGAAAATGTCGAATCAGGAAATCGAACAAACATTTTCTGAGGTTATATCAGAAGCATTTGCGACTCGAAGTTATGTTTTACTGGCAGCGGGTTTTTTTGTATGTGGGTTTCAGGTGGCGTTTATTACCGCTCATTTTCCCGCCTATATTAGTGATATTGGCATTGAAGCAAAATGGGCTGTTATCGCTATCAGCTTGATTGGATTTTTTAATATTATCGGATCACTGGCTTCTGGCGTGCTCGGGCAGAAATATTCAAAGCCGATTTTATTGTCATGGATTTATTTGGCTCGATCAATACTGGTAGCGTTATTTTTGTTGCTGCCTCAGACCGCGGCCAGCGTGGTTATATTCTCGATTATTATGGGCTTATTGTGGCTTTCAACGGTTCCACCCACAAATGCCTTAGTAGCCGTTATGTTCGGTACCCGCTACCTGGGTACACTGGGAGGAATCATATTCTTTTCGCATCAACTAGGATCATTTCTTGGCGTCTGGTTAGGAGGCGTCCTCTACGACATCACCGGAACCTATAATACGGTTTGGTGGCTGGGCGTTGTGCTTGGAGTTTTTGCCGCCATTGTTCACTGGCCGATCAAAGAAGTATCGGTGCGTCAATTAGCAACTAAGTAGCCTCTTGTTTTTGCCTGGTTTCTTTGCCATACGAAACTGTCATCAATCTATCATAAGACACCATTGAATAGCTTATAGCCCTATATTTTAATAACCGCTACTTCAAATAATCGATCAAAAATTAGGTGAAATTTCGAGTGCTCCATTGGCGAAACGAAGCAGATGACTGAGTAATTAACAGTTACTCACTATTGGGTAGCACTCCGATATTTAAACCACCGCTCAGTGATTGAAATAACTCTAGTTTAAGTGTGCTGGCTTTCAGATTTTGCAATGCTGGAAAAATTTCGCTGAGATACAAATGGCCGGCAGTGGTCAGTGTGATAGGTTGTTGTTAGTATCCTAAAACTGGCAATTCTAACAATTCTTCAGTAGTCGAATTTGGCAACTGGTGCTATCTTGAATCGAATAGTGCGCTCTGGTTGAAACTGTCGTTCACGAGGCTGTTTCGAAATATTACAGAACCATTCTGGAGGGTAATTTGCGACGCATTGTTGCGATATCCCCATTCTTATTGATTAAAGGTTAGAAATTGAATATATGTCTGAAGATGTCTAATTTTTTGTAAGGTACAGCCTAGACTAATCACAATTAAATAACTTTTTTATTCAATTTCACACAAAACACTGTTTTATTTTTATTCCAATTCAGCCTATATTTCATCTTATTACTAATGAATGTTTAATCGTGAGGCTGGTGTTAATGAGCAATGCACTGAACGTCGGTACAAATGATCAGGATAAGATGAAAGCCTGGTTGTCAGATAGGCCAGATACCGTAAGCGTCGCTGGGTTTGTGGCAGGCCCGGGCATTCAAAAGCTTGATCTCAAGTTTGATATTGAAAAATTACGGCAGGCGCTAGAGCAGATAACTAATACTACCGATTACAGCGGTGAACAGGAACATTGTGATAAAGGTTTTGGAGCTATATCACTTACGCGTCGCCCAGGCGTCGAAAAAGAAACAACGAATGACTTGTCAGGCAGATACTGGCTTCGAGCCGATGAGCGATATGTTGAGGAACCACAGGAAGAACTGGTCGATGAATTTGCTTTCACCGAGTTTGTGCCAAAGTTTCGCGGCACCTACTTCGAAGAAGTGCATCAGACGCTGACAGCGTTATTCCCGATTGGTCGAATGCGGGTGTTGTCAAAAGGGCTCTACAATTGTAATTCCTGGCATCGTGATCCAGAGCCACGCCTGCACATTCCCGTTATCTCTAATCCTGGGTCGTTGTTTATTGTTAATCATCATTGCACCCATTTGCCTGCTGACGGGTCGGTTTATTTTACCGATACACGTGGGTATCATACTGCACTAAATGGTGGCCTATATGAACGTGTGCATCTCGTGGCTGCTTTACCTATTTAAAATCACTGTTAAGAAAGCTTATTAAAGGCCCTTAAGCGGGGCGGAGAAATGTTATGAGTACCGCATACCATACAATGGGATCTGTCAGTACCGCGGCCCAACTGGGCAAAAAAGTATTAGATCTGCGAAGCGATACAGTTACCCGACCAAGCTCTGGCATGTACGATGCAATGATGTCTGCACCATTAGGTGATGATGTTTATGGTGATGACGAGTCGATCAATTCGTTAGAACTGCAAGCCGCTCAAATGCTGGGTAAGGAAGCGGCGATATTTGTCAGTAGCGGCACCATGAGTAATTTAATTGCGGTTCTCGGACATTGTGCTCGAGGTGACGAATTGATAATAGGTGATAATTATCATATTTATATTGATGAAGCCGGTGGCCCGTCTGTTTTAGGCGGTGTTGCTATGTGTCCATTGCCGACTGACGACAAGGGCCGTTTGACAGCGATGCAGATAGAAGCCTCAATAAAAGAAGATGACTTTCATTGTCCAATATCACGTTTACTCTGCCTTGAGAATACGGTGCATGGCCGTCCCCAACCTACCGAACATATTCAATCTTTGGTTGAGTCAGCGCGTGTTGGTGGGTTATCTACCCATCTTGATGGCGCTAGATTTATGAACGCTTCAATAGCATTGGGTGTAACTCCAGATCAAATAGCGGAGCCTTTTGATACGGTATCGCTCTGCCTATCAAAAGGGCTAGGTGCGCCGGTTGGTTCTGTTTTGTGTGGCCCGGAAGCGTTTATAAAGCGAGCGAGGCGAAATAGAAAGCTATTGGGCGGTGGCATGCGACAGGCAGGCATTCTTGCGGCAGCTGGTAGTTATGCACTGGACAATAATATAGCACGATTGGCTGACGATCATGCGAATGCCAAAATGCTAGCGCAAGGTTTGTCTGTTATTAGTCAGCTTGAAGTTAGGCAGCACACGAATATGGTTTTTATCACGCCACTTAATGGTGGGCAGCCTGAGCTGCAGGCTTATTTATCTGATCAGGGTATCGTCATAAGCGCCGGTGTTCCCTCGATTCGGCTGGTAACCCATATTGATATTAATCAGAATGATATAGATCGCCTCATTGATGTAATGGTTAAATATTATCGTTAGTTAAATATTTTTTTTAGGCGAAAATTTTCAAGTGGCACTAGAGTTTTATTAATTTTTACACTTGCGACTTTCCGATTATATTCCAGACCAAACGCTGAACTTTTTAAAACGATATTTACTTGACCTAAATGTCGTTTTTCCTGAACGATGGATGACGCGGATTGTCGTTTATATAAAGTTTGGTAACCGTCCTGAGTCAGTCCTAACAGAAGTAATGGTCGATTCAGGAGCGCATCTAAGTGATTAGATATGTGAAAATTTTATTGCTTAACTAACCCTCTGATTGTTGTATCAATAGCAAATAATATAGAGACAGTGATCGATGATCTGGGTAACGGTAACCAACTGGATAAACTACTGGATTTAATCACAGCAAAAACCTGAAGGCCAAATCTAACCTCACTCGATATTTCTTCATCCCTCTAATCAGATAATTTCACCAGTTCTTAACTGCTAGGCTTAAAGCCAGAAGCAGAAAAATCCGTTCTTCGGTAATTGGTTTAAACATAGTTCAACAGCTCGAAAACTCTTGGGCTCAATTTGTACCTTAACGATTTAATAAGCTGAAAGTGTCCGAGTCTAAAAATCTAGCTCTGTGCCGAGTGCTCTTAAGGTACCGTAAGCTCTGAATTTGAGGATTTAACTTCACGTGAGTAAAGAGCATCCAAAGGATAGCCCGGCTGATTTCCTCCGTTAACAAATAAAAGTTTCAATTTAGATATAGGCGCTAATGATAATTACTTGCAAATAGGAATTATTATTACTAATATGTTTTTTTTTAAATATCAACAATAAAAGGTGTTAGATAATGGTTTTACAGCGAATATTACTGGCCTCCCTATTGAGTGTCGCAGCTGGTTTCTCTGGCTTGGCTCATGCAGTGACTAGTCCAACAGAACAAGCAGTATTAAAACATTATGCAGATATTGCACAGGCAGGGTATAGCGATTCGCTAGTAACTGCGAAGGTGCTAGAAAAGGCGGTTGATCAATTGGTTGAACGCCCAACGGCGAAAAATTTGGATATTGCTCGAAAAGCCTGGATTGCTTCTCGCGTACCTTACCAGCAAACGGAAGTATTTCGTTTTGGTAATCCGATTGTTGATGACTGGGAGGGTAAAGTAAACGCCTGGCCTCTGGATGAAGGCTTAATTGACTATGTAGCCACTAGTTATGGAGAGGCGTCAGATGAAAATAACCTGTATTCAGCGAACATTATTGCTAATAAAAAGTTATTGCTCAGTGGTAACACAATCGATATTTCAGATATCACTCCAGCGTTGTTAAGCGATACCTTGCACGAAGTGGATGACGTCGAGGCGAATGTTGTGACGGGTTACCACGCCGTCGAGTTTTTGTTGTGGGGACAGGACTTAAACGGAACCAATGCTGGTGCTGGAAATCGTCCCGTTAGCGATTTCGATACTGTGAATTGCACCGGTGGTAATTGTGATCGGCGCATACAATTCCTGCAAACAGCGGTAAAACTATTGATAACCGACCTCGAATGGATGACAAATCAATGGGGTGCGACAGGCGAAGCTAGAGCCTATATCGAAAATGTCGAGTCAAGCGCAGGTTTAGCCGTAATTTTAACCGGAATGGGCAGTTTGTCTTATGGTGAACTAGCGGGTGAAAGAATGAAACTAGGTCTAATGTTGCATGACCCAGAAGAAGAGCACGATTGCTTTAGTGATAACACCCACTACTCTCATTACTATGATGCATTGGGTGTTCAAAATGTGTATACCGGACGTTACCTTCGAGTCAATGGTGAACTATTAGAAGGCCCGTCGATTGCTGATCTGGTGCTAAAGAAAAATGCTGAAGCCGATAATACGTTGCTAGCCAAACTAGATTCAACCATGGTTAAAATGCAGATTTTGGTCGATACGGCAATTAATGGAGAAGCCTATGACCAAATGATTGGTTCCGGCAATCGTTTGGGTAACGCGAAAGTGCAAGCTGCGATCACTGCGCTGACAGAGCAGACTAAAGCGATTGGTGCAGTGGCGACTGTCTTAGGTTTTCAATCACTCGATATAGCAGGCTCTGATAGCCTTGATAGTCCTGAATCTATTTAATAGTAAGTGATCCGATAACTAAGGATGTTCAGGGGCGTTTTTTTAACGCAGGTGTCAACCGTGTTCGTAGGCAGTGCATTTAGCCTGTTTACGATTGCGGTGGCGCCTGACATTACTCAACTGGAAGCGACTCAATCTGACTCTGCTCAATTTGATTTTTCCCAGCCTGATTTATCTCTAACCGATTTTACTGGGCCTGAAAGGGATGAACACTTATCGGGTGGCTCCGCTACTTCGTTAAAATCGATTAATCGCAACTCATTTTCACACGCCTCTCAAAACCTCAAGTTTGACCAAGAATTAAATTTCAAAGTTGGCAATGGCATCTTCCGTAAAATATGGGTGTCAGCTCCAGCATCGACACTAGCATCGGATGGTTTGGGCCCGTTGTTTAACGCAAAATCCTGTCAAAGGTGCCACCTTAAAGATGGACGAGGACACCCTCCACAGGCCAACTGGCCAGAAGACAATGCCGTATCCATGTTACTGCGTCTTTCAATACCGGCCCAATCAGAACAAGACCAGGCCCAACTAGACTCATTACAGGTATCGGTAATACCCGAACCAACTTACGGTACTCAATTGCAGGACTTCTCCATACAAGGGCATAAAGCCGAAGGATACATTCAGATTGAATATGAAGAAATTGAAGTTTCATTATCTGAGAATGAAACTGTTACTTTGCGAAAGCCTAGTTATAGCGTAGTTAATTTGGGTTACGGTCCGATGCATCCTGAGACTTTGTTTTCAGCCCGCATAGCGCCACCAATGATTGGTTTGGGTTTATTAGAAATGATAACCGAGGCTGATATTTTGACTCAGACAGACCCGGAGGATAGAGATAGTGATGGCATCTCTGGTCGAGCAGCCTGGTCGCGAAACGCCAGCACGCAAGGCCTTCAACTAGGTCGATTTGGTTGGAAAGCCGGCGAGCCAACCCTAGACCATCAAAATCAGGTTGCATTTAATGGCGATATTGGTTTGTCGACACCCATAAAATCAGCGCCTGGTGGTGATTGCACAAGCAATCAAAGCCTTTGTTTATCGGCCCCGTCGGGTGATTCACTTCAATACGAAGATCGTGAAGTTGGGCAGATAATGACTGACCTAGTGTTATTTTATACTCAAAATTTAGCCGTTCCTGCGCGTCGTAACGTGGGTGATGGCATTGTATTGGCCGGTAAACGATTGTTTTACAAATCAGGTTGCGTGGCATGCCACAAGCCGTCTTATGTGACAGGGACTGACGATAATAAAAAGGAATTATCAAACCAAAAAATTTGGCCATACACCGACTTATTGCTTCACGATATGGGTGAAGGGTTAGCCGACAACAGAAGCGAAGGCGTTGCCAATGGACGAGAATGGCGTACATCGCCGCTGTGGGGGATTGGCCTCACACAGACTGTAAACGGGCACAGCCAGTTCCTGCATGATGGTCGTGCACGCGGTTTCCTCGAAGCTATTCTGTGGCATGGTGGTGAAGCTCAGTCCGCGAAACAAAAAGTGGTTGAAATGACAGCGGTTCAACGGCAATCACTCCTTGCCTTCCTAGAGTCACTTTGATGAAACCCTTAACTATAAAGAGTACAAAAATTATGATTTGGCGATGCCTAGCCAGTTTTTTTCTGACCGTTTGTAGTCTGCAGTCGATAGCTGCAGATGACACCAAGTTTCATGCACTGAATGTTGGCCTGCTGGATCAGATAGTCATTCCTGCTTATCGTCACTTGTCTCAATCTGCAGAGGCACTTAACCAGCAATCCATCGAATCCTGTGAGCAACCGAATGACGCAAGTTTTAATCAGCTACGTGAACGATTCACAACCTATGTCGATAGCTGGATGGCAATTGAGTTGTTCCGAAGTGGACCTGTTGAATATCTATATAGACAAAATAGAATTCAGTATTGGCCTGATAAACACGGCGTAGTTGGGCGTCAATTAAGGCAGTTATTGGCTGCTCAAAATGTTACTGAATTGGATCACTCGGCATTTATTCAGCTCAGTGTAGGGGTTCAGGGTATTACCGCGCTAGAGATTTTACTTTACCAGAAAAAAGCACTAGAGCTGTTTACT
>CAWVZP010000122.1:0-9180 GCA_963934675.1 uncultured Gammaproteobacteria bacterium
ATCGAGAAGGTCGCGAGGCTGACTAATGGTGTCGCATCTGGGAATTATTGGGTTTGAGTGACGGACCAAAATCCTTTATCCAATAGGGTTATTTTAGAAACTTGATAGTTGTTAAAATAAGAATAGGATATTTCTTGTTTTTGTTTGTCTATAATAATGTTTAATTAAGATATTCGGTATATTAGAATTTTGTTCTAAATATTACAGGTTGGTACAATACTATAGAGTGAATTTCTCTTGGTAATTATAGTCGAAGCTATATTGTTCGACTCTGAAAATGAAAAGTTGAGGATGTAATGAAAGTATTGGTAGGTGTCAAGCGCGTTCTGGACCCGCAGGTCAAAGCCCGAGTAAAAGCGGATGGTTCGGGTGTCGATCTGGCGAATGCCAAGATGACGATGAACCCCTTTTGTGAAAACGCACTCGAAGAAGCATTGCGTCTTCGTGAAGCTGGTTCGGCTGATGAAGTTATTGTGGTTTCAGTTGGTGGTGGTAAAACTCAGGAAACACTTCGCCACGGTTTGGCAATGGGTGCTGATCGTGCCATTAATGTAGTTACTGAAGAGGCATTAGAGCCATTAGCGATCGCCAAGGTTTTAAAGGCTATTATTGACCAAGAATCTGTGGGTCTTGTGCTGGTTGGCAAGCAGGCTATCGATGACGATTCGAATCAGACTGCTCAAATGCTGTCTGCCTTGCTGGGTTGGTCACAAAGCACCTTTATTTCAAAGTTTGAACTGGATGGAGACACTGCTACAACAGTTCGCGAAGTTGATGCTGGACTTGAGACCATCACGGTTAAGATGCCGGCGGTGATTAGTGTTGATTTACGCCTTAATGATCCGCGCTACGTAAAGCTACCGGACGTCATGAAAGCGAAGCGTAAGCCAATGGTTATAATTGAACTAGACAGTTTGGGGTTGGATACTGCAAATCGCTTAACAACTCTAGATGTGGTTGAGCCTGAAGGCCGTGCTGCCGGCATTATTGTTGCCAATGTAGCCGAGCTAGTTGATAAATTACACAACGAAGCAAAGGTGATTTAATTATGAGTAATTTAGTAATTGTTGAACACGATAATAATGTAGTAGCTGCGGCTACCTTAAATGCTATTACAGCTGCGCAACAAATTGGTGGTGATATTGACTTGCTAGTGGCGGGTGAGAACTGTCAGTCTGTTGCCGATAGCGCTGCGCAAATAGCCGGTGTTAATAAAGTTAAATTAGCTGACAATGCTATATATGGCCATCACATGGCTGAAAATTTGGCATCACTGGTTGTCGATATTGCTAAGGATTATAGCCATGTACTAGTTGCAGCCACTACGTTTGGTAAAAACATGATGCCACGAGCATCAGCATTACTAGATGTGGCACAGATTTCTGAAATAGTTGAAGTTAAGTCAGCCGATACTTTTGTTCGCCCCATCTATGCGGGTAATGCGTTAGCAACAGTTCAGTCATCTGATGCAATCAAAGTGATTACAGTAAGGACTATTAAGTTCGAAGCTGCTGCAGACACGGGCGGTTCGGCGACTATTGAAGTTATTAGTGGTGGAGTTGATGACGGGCTTTCAAGTTGGATATCGCAGGCTGTTTCTGGGGGAGACAAAGTTGAATTGACTTCTGCCGGTATTGTTGTCTCTGGTGGTCGTGGTATGAAAAATGGCGAAAACTTCGCTATGTTAGAATCGGTTGCAAGTAAGCTTGGTGCTGCAGTTGGCGCTTCTCGTGCGGCAGTCGACTCTGGATTTGTTCCTAATGAACTCCAGGTTGGTCAGACTGGTAAAGTCATTGCTCCCGACTTATATATTGCTATAGGTATCTCAGGTGCGATTCAGCATTTGGCGGGCATGAAAGAAAGTAAGGTGATTGTAGCAATCAACAATGATAGCGAAGCGCCGATTTTCCAGGTGGCTGATTATGGTTTGGTGGCCGACTTATTTGAAGCCGTGCCTGAGCTCGAAGCAGCTCTGTAAATGGATCGATAAACATCATTGATAAAGAGCCTAAGTAAGCGAAGGTGACTCCTACATCAGCCTGTTTTGTACCGCTGGCAGTAACAACGTCAGCGGGCTATCGTAAGTTGTTGCAGTTTTTATCTGATTTAAGGCATTGTTTTCAGGTTACGTCTAAAGACCGAGCTCTTCAAAAAAAGTTGTAACTATAGACGGCCCTATATTTCTAATCAAAGTAGTTCATTTTACTTTACAGTCTCAAGCATTTCCCTCTGGTATTAATAGAATAAAAGCATCGAGTTTTCATCAAATAGATAAGGTGCAGGAATCTCATCAAGACTATTCCTAGCCTCTTATAAAATCTTCAATCATTTGTTTATGGAATAGTTCACTGGGTCGAAACATACCAGTATCAACCCCTGAGGTTGAAATACAACCACGAACGAAAAGCCAATTCATTTGGAGTACGAGCCGACCTCAAAGACCGTGTTAGGACAAATGATTCAAGCCGCGTTTCGAGTTTATCTCGATGTGGCGAAACAAATTACTTTTCGTCACTGTGATGATTCGAGTTAACTGGCCTCACCGCACTGTGAAATCAGCCTAGAAAT
The DNA here is from genome assembly GCA_963934675.1 of uncultured Gammaproteobacteria bacterium. GTDB lineage: Bacteria > Pseudomonadota > Gammaproteobacteria. Next base: position 2,569 of record CAWVZP010000122.1, read on the forward strand.
AATACTCTGTGCATAGAATAGGTATCAGATCACCAAGGTCGGTGTCTGTTTTTTTGTCGGTTGATCAAAATGAATCAGTTGAAAAGAAGAAGTCGAATTGTTTTGAACCAGCTGGAGTATTTCTTCTGTTCAGTGGAGCGAGTCGTTAGCTGGGCACCAGGGTGCCACAATTTATTGTGAGCCCCACTCATTGGTATTGGTGAAATCGTTTGGCAGCGAGGGCGCTGCTGCCTGACAGCGGTCTACCAGATTGATTGACACTTTAAACTTTAATTTGGATTGGGGTAAACGAATCGTTCAAACAATGCTGGATTTTTTTCTGGTTTGGAGAAGAGTGAAGTCACTTATTGACGTTTGTTTTTAACGATAGGTGAAGACCTTACTTAAAAGTTATTGCAAAAAAATAGGTGCAGACCTGAATATAATATGTTGATTTTAGATCACAGGTTACATCGGTAAAGTCATTGATAAAAAGACGAAAACCAGAAATTGATAATGCGGGTAAAAAAGGGTACGAAGTGGCTTTAATCAATTTTTTCAATCTGTTGAAATATAATTCGAAGTCCGTCAGAGGTTATTTGAAAAAAGAAGAGTTTCAATTATTGTGGATGTGCTATTTGCTTTTGGTCCGGGATAGTTTTTAAAAAAAAGTGCGTTAAAAATAAAGCTACTGAGAAAAAGTAGAAAAATTTTTCATCTTCATTGACCTTTATTATGCAATTAGTTTTGGGTCTAAAATAGTTTTCTAATGTTATAGGGAAGCGTAAGGTTTTAGACCTATAAGGGGTAAAGATTTAACTACATTACCTTCTTGGCTGTGTCAATGATACAGGCAAATTGTCCTGAGGAGGCTAGGTGTTTAAATGTCCTAAATTATAATGTGGTGTGATAAAACTTTCTCGTCATTGGAGGCGTTTTGAACTGACATTTAGCGTGTGGGTGAGCTACCCCAAATTTTTAATAGCAGGTTGACCTGATAATTTTACTGAGTTAGTGTAGTTGCAGAGCTTAAATACTGTTACGAAAGTTTAAATTAATAAAAGCTGCCCGGTTAAGAAGCATAAGCGTCTTAAGAATTCAAGTTAAAAATCCTGAGGAGGATTCATTAATAGTGTCAAACGAACAGCCATACGTACAGTTTAAGAATGTGCAAAAAAGTTACGATGGCATCATGCTTGTCGTAAAAGACTTCAATCTTGATGTAGCTGAAGGTGAATTCATCACCATGCTGGGTCCGTCGGGTTCCGGCAAAACAACCTGTTTAATGATGCTTGCTGGTTTCGAAACAGCGACACATGGTGATATTTTGCTCGATGGCCAGTCTATCAATGACGTGGCGCCTCACAAACGTAACATTGGTATGGTTTTTCAAAACTATGCTTTGTTTCCTCACATGACTGTCGCAGAGAATTTAATGTTTCCTCTCGAAGTCCGTAATATGCCCAAGTCTGATGCGCAAAAGAAAGTTCAGAAAGCACTCGATATGGTACAAATGGGCAGTTTTGGACAGCGACGTCCTGGTCAACTTTCGGGTGGTCAGCAACAGCGTATCGCGGTTGCTCGGGCACTGGTTTTTGATGCCAAGCTTGTGCTAATGGACGAGCCATTAGGTGCGCTGGATAAGCAGCTTCGGGAACAAATGCAATATGAAATCAAGCATATTCATGACAAGCTGGGTGTTACCGTGGTGTATGTAACCCACGACCAATCAGAAGCTTTAACTATGTCGGATCGTATAGCCGTATTTGACGACGGTATTGTTCAGCAACTGGCGTCACCAACCGAGTTATATGAAAAACCTGATAACGCTTTTGTTGCACAGTTTATTGGTGAGAATAATACGCTTCGCGGAAAAATCACCAGTATCGATGGCGAAGACTGTCGAGTCGATATTGATGGTCATGGCGAGATGATTGCTCAGGCCATTAACATTGGTGGCGTTGGCGATATGACAACCCTGTCATTGCGGCCAGAAAGGGTTTGGCTTGACCCGGATGATTCGTTTCCAAACGTGTTTGAAGGTAAGGTCGAAGAGCTCATATATTTGGGCGATCATATTCGTACTCGCATGACCGTTTGCGGCCACGATGAATTTATTGTAAAGATTCCAAATTCGACTGATCATAAAGATCTCCAAGTTGGAGATACTGCCAAGATCGGTTGGAAAGTAGAAGATTGTCGAGCGTTAGACTGCGAAGAATAGTCGGCTCTCGATTGTTAGTCTCGAACTAACAAAATGTAAGGCAATTTAATTTCATAATTACTAAGAAATGGTGGAGATACCTAGATGAATAAATTTTTAAAACAAACCCTATTAGCAACTGCTGTAACTGCGGCGATGGTAAGTACAGCATCGGCTACAGAGTTAGTCGTAGTTTCTTGGGGTGGTGCTTACACTGAAAGTCAACAAAAGGCATACCATGAGCCCTACATGGCTAATAACCCTGGCATCACTATAATTAATGATGACTCTGGAAGTGGTGCGCTTGCAAAATTACGAGCAATGAAAGAAGCGGGTAATGTAACTTGGGATTTAGTTGACATGACTGGATCTGCTGCAATGACGGCTTGTGAAGAAGGTTTGGCCGAAGAAATTGATCATGATGCTGCTTTAGCGAATGCACCAGACGGCACACCAGCAAGCGCCGACTTCGGTGATCTTATTATTTCACCTTGCTTTATTCCACAAATCGTGTACTCGACTACATTTGGTTACCGTACTGATAAGGTAGGTGATAATCCTCCAACTTCTATCAACGATGTTTTTGACCTAGAAAAATATCCAGGTAAACGTTCGCTTGAGAAAAGAGCGGTCAATAACATGGAATGGGCTTTGCTTGCTGACGGTGTTCCCTCAGATGAAGTTTATGACGTTCTATCAACTGATGCTGGCGTCAAACGTGCTTTTGCAAAGTTAGACACAATTAAAGACAATGTTGTATGGTGGGAAAAAGGTGCACAAACTCCACAGCTTTTAGCTGATGGTGAAATTGTAATGGGTTCTACTTATAACGGTCGTTTGTTTTCATTGATTGTTGAAGAAAAGCAACCAGTAGCAATGATGTGGGATTGGCAGGTATTTGATCTTGACGGTTGGGTTGTGCCTAAAGGGACTAAAAATAAAGCTGAAGTCATGAAGTATCTTAAGTTTGCAACAGATACTCAGCGTCTTGCTGATCAATCCAAGTACATTTCCTATGGACCTGCTCGTGCGTCTTCTGCGCCATTGGTTGGTAAGCATGCAGCATTAGGTATTGATATGGGACCACATATGCCTACAGCACCTGCTAATTCCAAGAATACACTGCTTTATAACATTGAGTTCTGGGCAGATAATAACGATGACTTGAATGAAAAGTTTTATGCTTGGTTGGCTAATTAAGCCTTAAGTCTGTAAGAAATTTACGGCTAGTCACTGTTGAGAGTGCTAGCCGTTTTTCCTCGGATAAAAATATATGAACTCATCAGTAAAGCATAGTAACCCTACAGCAATGGTCACTGCAGACGGCGTACCTTTAATGGTCAGCCTGTCCCGAGCTAAGCGTAAAGCTAAAATTCGTGCATTGCTTCTAGTAACGCCTTTGTTCCTATTCATTTTAGTGACATTTTTTATTCCCATAGCTTCAATGTTACTTCGAAGTGTTGATAACGAGGTAGTGGAAGAAACCCTCAGTCGTACAGTACCTGTGCTGCAAGGATGGGATCAAACAGGTGACGTCATCCCTGATGAGTCCGTGTTTGTGGCATTACATCAAGATTTTGTAGAAGGTTATAATAAGAAAACAATCGGTAGTCCTGGCCGCCGGCTCAATTATGAAAAGCCTGGTTTTTCCAGTCTGTTTAGAAAAACAGCGCGGAGAGCAGAAAAATTTGAACCCCCGTACCAAGCTGCTTTTATTAATGCTGATAAAAAATGGGGTGATATCAATTACTGGCGAGTATTAAAACGCGAAAGTGGACCCCGTACTGACTCCTATTACATGACAGCATTAGATTATGAGTTTAATGATATAGGTGAACGCATAGCTAAAGCTGATAACCAATCAATTTATGTCAGTTTATTTGGCAGAACATTTTGGATTAGTTTAGTTATTACCGTTATTTGTTTGGTTCTGGCATTTCCAATTTCTTATTTATTGTCGATTTTGCCCGCTAAAAGTAGTAATTTATTGATGATATTGGTCTTGTTACCTTTTTGGACCTCCTTACTAGTACGCACCTCTGCTTGGATTGCGTTGTTGCAGCAACAGGGTGTAATTAATGACATATTGGTATGGTCGGGGGCTTTGTCGGACGATAGTCGACTGGCGATGATTCATAATCAGACAGGGACTATCATCGCGATGGTTCATGTGCTGTTACCATTTATGGTATTACCGTTATACAGCGTTATGAAAACAATACCGCAAAGCTATATGAGAGCGGCCCGTTCATTGGGTGCCAATCCGTTTACTGCTTTCGTAAGGGTTTATTTGCCAGGCACTATTCCAGGTATTGGCGCGGGCTCTATTTTAGTATTTATTATCTCTATTGGTTATTACATCACTCCTGCATTGGTCGGGGGGCAAAGTGGTACGTTGATCAGTAACTTTATTGCCTACCATTTACAATCGTCTCTTAATTGGGGCTTAGCCGCTGCATTAGGCGCAATATTATTATTTGCTGTTTTTGCGCTTTACATTTTGTATGACAAAATTGTTGGCATCGACAACATGAAGTTAGGATAACTAGTTATGGCACTTCCTACGTATGCGGGCAAACTCGAAACTACTTGGTATTACGTCTATCGGATAATTTGTGGGCTTATTCTGTTTTTCCTGATAGCACCGATCGTCGTGATTATTCCGCTATCGTTTAATGCAGAACCATATTTTACGTTTTCCAAAGAAATGCTGGCATTTGATCCGGCTGGCTTTTCAACCCAGTGGTACCAAGACTTTTTTTCTGATCGTAATTGGCAGGGTGCTGTCAAAAATAGCTTCATTATTGCTATATTTTCGACAATGATATCGGTGACTTTAGGCACTATTGCGGCGCTTGGTTTAAGTCGCTCTGAAATGCCTTATAAAACATTGGTGATGGGAATCTTAATTTCACCAATGATTGTGCCTCTGATCATATCTGCTGCGGGAATGTTTTTCTTCTATACCGAGATTGGACTCGCCTCAACCCATCTTGGTGTTATTTTGGCGCATGCAGCCTTAGCAACGCCCTTTGTGGTCATAACGGTAACCGCTACTCTGGTTGGTTTTGATCAGAGTTTAACTCGAGCTGCTGCCACCTTAGGTGCTTCACCCACGACAACTTTCTTTAGAGTTATTGTTCCTTTGATTTTACCAGGCGTTATTTCTGGTGGGCTATTTGCCTTCGTTACTTCTTTTGATGAAGTGGTCGTAGTTAAATTTGTCGGTAGTTATCAGCAGCGCACAATTCCATGGGCTATGTTTTCTGGTATTCGTGAGCAAATAAGCCCAACTATTCTTGCTGTTGCGACGCTGTTGGTTCTCTTCTCGATATGCTTGCTGACTGTAGTTGAATTGTTGCGTCGAAGAAACGAACGACAGCGTGGACTGAGTCCGGCCTAATTGTTCTTTATTTAGTCTGGTTCCTTTCAATAAATTACTTTGGTCACGACACCAGCCTTTAGCAGCATCTCTAGGCTGGGATACCAAAATTCATGTTTTGGCTTATGAAAAATGTTTTGTATGAAGCTTTCTTCAATATTTTTAGACCTATAAATTTCCATATCTTTATTCTGCTCCGCATCTAGGTTGTAAAATCCCTGAAAGGCTTGCAAATTTTTAGATTCAAATGAGTATTGGTGAAATCCCAACTTGGCATTTTCTGCTAAATATCGCTTGGCCCCTCCAATAAAAGCAGTGGTGCAAGATGACAGGCAATAGCTGTCGCTGTAGGTGTCGACTCCATGTTGATTGAATAGAACGGCCAGCCCACGTCCCTCGTAAATTTGTCCACCTTCACTCTCGAGCATTACTCGTTTGACACTAGGGTGTGTTTTTAATAAAAGACTGACGGCCTCTGTAATACCGAAATCAAGAGCGCCTTGTATCACCAGTTGTTTTCCATCATCAGTGAGTTTGATACGGTATTGTGGTGGACTAGTTTTTGATTCAAATTCATCAAATGAATGCGCAATTGATAATGTTTGCGCTAACCCGACAAAGTGGCTCGCCAATAATGAAAGACTAATCAGTATAACGGCTTGCACTGAATATAAAGTAACGGGTCGCCTGTATTGGCTGTAATGACGCTCTGCCGACCTTAACAGTCCGATGGTTTGCCAAGGAAAGAGTACTAGTCCACCTGTCAGGTGATAAGCCATTATGGCCGCTATATGATTTGATTTAGTATCAGAGTCTTGTTCGAGCAACACAAAACTGATGAGGTTGAAAACAATGCCAATTGCTATAAAGAATACCCAAAATGATATGGCGAGAGGATAATAACCGAGCCAATATTTCTGAATCATACGCATTGTTTTTCAGTGGTCGATCTCTAGGAGCCTGTAGGACTTAGGATAAATTTACTGCTAAAACCCATTTCGGCCAAATTTCTCGATCCAATTCGTTAAATAGAACAACTATTCGCCTC